>NZ_JBAURZ010000273.1:0-10201 GCF_049581445.1 Paraburkholderia sp.
ACAGGCCTCCAGCGGCCGCGGACAGTTGCGTCTGCGCGTCGCGCACAAGAAACGGATGAACGCCAAGACCAAACGGCAACGAATCGCGCCCGGTGTTTTCGATCTCCAGCGTGATAACCAGCGTTGCGCCTTCCAGCGCATAAGTCTGTGCCGCACGGTAGGCATAGGGTTTGCCGTCGCGCCGATCGAGCGTCAGACGCACGTTCTCCCGATCCGATTCGGCCACCACCCAGTTGGCCAACCAGCCATCGCCGTGAATCGGCAGGGGCTCCGCGGGACGATTGCACGGCACCTCGACACGCCGATCGCCCACACCGAAATGGCCGCCGCCAATCCGGTTCGAATACGGAAGCATCGGATAACACGCGAGTTCGTTCGGATCGGTATTCGCGGCAACTTGCCGGCAGCGCCGGAAGATCGGCACCAGCGCGCCATCGCTGCGCCAGTCGAAACGCGTAATACCACCGCCTAGCGAGGGCGCCACGTCGAGCCGCAGTTGCGTGTTGGCAAGCGTCACGCAAGCCAGTTCGCCGGCGCTACCCTCGCCGACCGCGACAGCTGACGTGCTCGGCCCCGCAAGCACCGGATTGGCGGCAGCCGCGAGCCGTGCGCGGCGGGTCTGTGCAGTCTGAGAACCAGGTGAGGTGGAAACGAGATTCGCAACAGTCATATCAGGCTCCATCGAGAGGCGTGAGACATTGCCGTCATCGCTGACGGATGTTTATGCGGGCAGCTCGACCGGCTGCCTCTTTGAGTCCTTGAGTTTTTCACCTCTACCGCATGCTGCGCAAACTCCGACCTGCGACTGCAAAACATCCTCAAAGCCCTTCTGCACGCCAGTACGTGCCTTAAAGAAACCGATCCAATCAAGCCGTCGCGCTGCGCTGCGGTTTGCCCTGAAATAGCGGCTCGGGCAAGCCGCGCGCTCCCGGCACCGCCACAAACACGCCGCCGGCGTTGGCGTCGTTGGCGAGCGCGGCCGCATCCAGATCGACGCGCGCGCTCGTGATGTACAGCGTGCCAAGCTGCGCACCACCCAACGCTACACAACTCGGTTGCACGGTCGGCACCGTCACGCGTGCCGTTTCCACGCCGTCCGGGCCATACCGCACCACCCGTGCGCCGCCCCACTGCGCGTTCCACAAGCCGCCGTCCTGATCGACGGTGGAACCGTCGGGCTCGCCAGTCGCGTCCGTAAGCTTCGTGAAAACGCGATCATTCGCAATCGTGCCGTCTGCGCCGTAATCGCATGCACGAATTTCACGGGTCGGCGAATCGCAGTAGTACATCGTCGCGCCATCCGGACTAAACGCAATGCTGTTCGAAATCGCGGGCGCTGGCAACGACAACCGTTCAAGCGACAAATCGTGATTCAGGCGGTAGAACCCTCCCACCGCGCGCAAGGGCGAACCCTCATCCTTGGTGCCGAACACGAAGCGGCCTTGACGATCACAGCGGCCGTCGTTGACGCGCGTGTTCAAACCCGGCTCGACCTCGACAATACGCTGAGTCTCGCCAGTTGCAAGGTCGAAGAACGCGAGATGCGTAGCAAGTCCGAGTAAAAGGTAGTGCGGATCGTCGCAGAGCGCAAAGGTTGCGAGCCGTTCTGGCATGCGCCAGGAGGTGCGGCTGTCGTCGCTCGCGTCGTAGCGCCACAGGCGCGCGCCCTCGATATCGGTCCAATAAAAGCGGTCGCTGCGGGCGCACCACGTCGCGCCTTCGCCCAGCGTGCATTTCGTGTCGACCAGTAGTACTGCACGTTTCGGATCGTTCACGCCCACCCTCCGTCGACGATAAGGTCCTGTGCGGTGATCATCGAACTGTCGTCAGCGGCGAGGAACAGTGCCATGCGGGCCAGATCGTCGGGCATCAGTTCGCCGTCGATACATTGCCCTTCCTTGATTGCGCGACGACCGGCGTCGTCCAGCCACAAGCGCTTTTGTTTCTCGGTCATGACCCAGCCCGGCACCAGAGTATTCACGCGGATATCAAAACGGCCAAGGTCGCGCGCAAGACCGCGCGTGAGTCCCTGCACCGCTGATTTCGACATCAGGTACACCGGGTAGCCGCCGTTCTTCAGCATCCAGCTGATGGAGCCGAGGTTGATGATCGAGCCGCGTCGGGCCGCCTTCATGTCGTCCATCACGGCTTGCGCGGCGAACAATTGGTGGCGGAGATTCACCGCGATCCCCCCGTCAAACGAAGCGGGTGTCACGTCGTCAATCTTTTCACGCCTGTCATTCGCGGCGTTGTTGACCAGCACTTCGATCGGACCGAGCGCGGTCTTGACGTCGGCGACGGCCTTTTTCAGGGCGTCGATGTCGGTGAGGTCGCAGCGCAGAAAAAGCGGTTTGTGGCGCGAATCGCCAAGCTGATCGGCGAGCGCCTCGCCGGCGCTGGCGTCGATGTCGAAAAACGCGACCCGTGCGCCTTGCGCGACGAAATGTTCGACGAACGACGCGCCGATTCCGGTCGCGCCGCCCGTGATCAATACGGTCCGGTCGGTGAGGCTCGGATAACGCGCGTACCGGTTATCCGCCTTGAGGGGATTCGCGCGGGCGTCCGCGCTGTTATCTGAACTGGCAGGAGACGACATCGTTCGATTCCTCTGATTTTTGTGTGCCCCCACCTTTGCTACTTCGCGCCCGCCCCCGAGGGCACACAACCCAGGGGTGGCGCGACCCCGATGCTACTAGCAGCTCAGGTTCGCATCAATCGCGAATCAATCACGCGCACCGCGGTTCTTCAACTGGTCGAGCAGCACGGCGGCCAGCAGGATCGCGCCACGCACGAGATACTGATAGAACGCGTCGATGTTCAGCAGGTTCATCACGTTCTCGACCGTGCCCATGATCAGCACGCCGATCACGACACCCGAAATCGTCGCACGGCCGCCGAGCAGCGATACGCCGCCCAACACGCAAGCCGAGATCACGTTCAGTTCGAAGCCTTCCGCAGCGTTCGGCTGGCCTGACGTGATCCGCGAGGCGAGAATCACACCGGCGAGCGCGGTGACAGCACCCTGAACCAGGAAGATGTACACACGGGTGCGCTCGACGTTGATACCAGCGAGGCGCGACGCTTCCGGATTGCCGCCGATAGCCAGCGTATTGCGGCCATACACGGTCTGGTTGAGCATCACACCGAACACGATAAAGCACAGCAGCGTCACCCAGATCGGCAGCGACACGCCGAACATGGACAGGCCGCCAAGCGCGATGAAGGTATCCGACGACACGCCGACCGCCTGACCGTGCGAGACGATAAAGCCGAAGCCGCGGACGATTTCCATCGTGGCGAGCGTCGTGATCAGCGCGTTGATCCGCAGGTACGCGATGACCGCGCCGTTCACGAAGCCGATTGCAGCACCGGCCGCAACCGCTGCAATGATCGCGATGGTCGTGCTGCCGGTGGCGTTGAGCACCATCGCGCACAGCACGCCGGCGAAGGCGACGATGGAACCCACGGACAAGTCGAAGTCACGTGAAGCGAGACAGAACATCATCGTGCACGCGACCATGCCGATCTGCGAGATCGACAGGGCGAGGCCGAGCATGTTTTCGATCGAGAAAAAGTGATCGACTGTTACCGACATCGTGATGAACATGATCGCGAAAATCACGATCAGGCTGTAGTCAGTGACCTGCTGCCACCACTTCTGCTTGTCGTTGCTCTGCGGAATCAACGCTTCGGCTGCGCTCTTGGCGGCCTGTTGCGCGAGGTTTTCTCTGGCTTGCATTTGATTACTCCTCCCGTTTGCGTCACGGGCTGACGGGTTATTGAGGACTTGCGTCCGATCAGTGCTCAGTATCAGGCCGCTTCAGGTGCGGCGGCTTGCGGTGCGGTCGAGCTTTGCGGCAGTGCGAGACTCAGCACAGCCTGTTCATTCGCCTGGCTGCGCGGCAGTTCGCCGGAAATGCGGCCTTGTCGCATCACCACGACGCGGTCCGACACACCCAGGACCTCCGGCAACTCCGACGAAATCATCACAATCGCGCAACCGCGTTCCGCGAGCTGATAGATAACGTTATAGATCTCATGCTTCGCGCCGACATCAATACCCCGAGTCGGCTCGTCCAGAATCACCACTCTCAGATCTGGCTCGGCGAGCCAGCGCGACAGAATCGCCTTTTGCTGGTTACCGCCCGACAGGAAGCGAATTTTCTGGCGACGGCTCGGCGTCTTGATCTTCAGCAGCTTGATAAATCTGTCAGCCGTCTGCGCCTCTTTCTTGCGGTTCAGAAAGAAGCCTGCGCGCAGATAGTGTCGACGGCAACTGATATTGATGTTCTCGGACACGGTCGCCATGGCGACGATGCCCTCTTCCTTGCGGTCTTCCGGACACAGCACGATACCGTGACGAATCGCTTCACCCGCGCTGCGCACCTTGATGGTCTTGCCGTCGAGCATGATTTCGCCGCTCTTCCTGGGATCGGCGCCATACACGAGGTGCATCAGTTCGCTGCGGCCCGCGCCCACCAGCCCGAAAAAGCCGACGATCTCTCCGCGCCGCACTTCGAAGCTGGCCGCCTCTTTAAGCGGATACCCTTCGATCGCCTTGGCCGCGAAACGCACTTCGCCGAGTTCGCGCGGCTTGTAGCTATAGATATCGGAAATCTCGCGGCCGACCATCTCGCTCACAATCGTGTCGCGCTTCACATCTTTCAACGTCGGATGCGAAGCCACCTTGCGGCCGTCACGGAAAATCGTGCAGGCGTCGCAAAGTTCGTAAATCTCGTCCATCCGGTGCGAGATGTAGATCATCGCCCGGTTGTCGGCGCGCAGGTCGCGCACCAGTTTGAACAGCACCTCGGTCTCGCTGTGCGACAACGAGCTGGTCGGCTCATCGAGCGCGATCACCCGCGCATTGCGCATCAGCGCCTTGCAGATTTCCACCATCTGCCGCTGGGCGATGGAGAGCTTTCCGAGTTTCGCGTTCGGGTCGAGCGATACGCCCATCGCTTCCAGCCGCTCGCGCACGAAGCGCCTGGCCTCGCGCTTGTTGACCCACCCGAGCGAATTCGGCAACTGGCCGAGCAGCAGATTTTCCGTGACCGTCAGATCCGGCACGTACTGCAATTCCTGGTGGATCACCGCAACCCCGGCCGCAATCGACGCAGCGGCGCTACCGAAGCGCACCTCGTTGCCGTCGATCATCACGCGTCCGGAATCCGGCTGATACTCACCGCCGAGAATCTTTAGCAGGGTAGATTTCCCCGCGCCGTTTTCGCCCATCAGACCGTGCACCTGGCCGACGTTCACGTCGAATGACACTCCGTCGAGCGCACGCACGCCTGGAAAGACCTTACCGATATTGTCAAAACGCAGCGTCGCTGACACTTCGCCTCCTGTTGCATCCTGTGAACCGCATGGGCCGGCGCCGCTTGCCGCATGGCCCGCCCGACGGTCTGCCTCAACTGTTGTTGCGCCTGCCAGCACGTGCATCTCGAAACCCGGTTGCATGCGCCGCATTGCTGGACAAAGCCGCCGGTACCCGTGGGTCCGGCGGCCGTCTACTGCACTTCTTTTACTGGCTGCTTACTTCGATGCCAGGCCCATCTTTTCACGCACGTCCGCAACGTTGTCACGCGTGGCCAGCATGCCGGTCGTCAGCGTGAGCATCGGCGGTTCCTTGCCTTGCGTGATCCAGTCGTACATCAGCGTCGAGGTTTCTTCGCCGTGACGCTTCGGGCTGATGATGACAGTGCCGTAGAAGCCCGTCGGCGTCGGCTTCTTGAATTCGTTCAGAGCCGAATCCGAACCACCGATACCGATACCGATCATGTTGTCAGCCTTGAAGCCACGGCCTTCAGCTGCACGCACCGCACCCAGCACCGCTTCGTCATTCAGACCGTATGCGATCCAGTGCTTGTACTGCGGGTTCTTGGTCAACGCGATGTTGGCAGCGTTGAAGGCGTTTTCCGTATCGGTCTTCGCCTGCGGCGCTTCAACAATGTTGGCCTTCGGGAAACCGGCAGCGACGAGCGCTTCGGTTGCGCCGCCGGTGCGGTCAACTGCGGTCGGCAACTGGTTGTAGGTCACGTCGATCGCGCCAACGTCCTTCATGTCCCAGCCACGCTTCTTGATTTCCGCAGCCAGGCCTTCGCCAACCTGCTTGCCGATGTTGAATGCCGAAATGCCCATATGCGGCACCGAAGCGATCGGCTTGCCCGCGCCGTCGACCAAGCGGTCGTCAACTGTCATCATCTTCAGGCCGTCAGCCTTGGCCTTGGCAACGATGCCCGGTCCAAGCTTGACATCAGGCGTGCAGATAATGAAACCTTGCGCCTTTTGAGCGGCCAGGTTGTCGATCGCGCTCATCACCTTCTCGCCCGACGGTGCGCCGATTTTCACCAGCGTAAAGCCCTTTTCCTTTGCAGCAATCTCGGCAAACTTCCATTCGTCCTGGAACCAGGGTTCTTCCGGCTGCTTCACCAGAAAGCCGATCTTGACTTCGTCGGCGGCGTGCACAACCGGTGCGGTGAACGCAACGGTCGTTGCTGCTGCCACGAGCGTGAGGAAAATTCTTCGTTTCATGATGCAGTCTCCTGACTAATTAGTAGATAACGAGAAGGTATTGGCCGCGTCTTCTTATCCCGGACCTGACACACGCGGCCAGCGCGTCAACCGGTTAAAACAAAACGTTGCGCTCTGTGGCGCTTCATTACGGCATGCACCTCACGGCGCGCGCCACCTCTGTCTGTTGCTCTTTCAGTCGTTGCTTCTTGGTCGTTGCTTCTTGGTCGCCGTGCTTCAGTCGTGATAAAGCGCCGAGCGCCCACCGTCGACTGTGATACAGCTCGCATTGATGAACGGCGCCTCGTCGGATGCGAGAAATACCGCAGTCATCGCCACTTCTTCCGGACGGCCGATCCGCTTCATGGGCTGCAGGTCGAGCGTCGCCTGCCTGGCGGCGGCGGGATCGGTCTGGCCATTCCACCAGTCGTGCGTCAATTGCGTTTCGATATAACCCGGTGCGATCGCATTGACGCGCACATTGCGCGGTGCGTATTCGATGCCGAGCGCGCGCGTCAAGCCAATCACGCCGTGCTTCGCAACCGGGTATGGAAAGCAACCCGGAATGATCTTGAACGAGTGTGTCGAAGCGATGTTTACGATGCTGCCCGCGCCGCGTTCGACCATACCCGGCAGCACCGCCCGGCAACCATTCCAAACGCCGTCCAGATCGACGGCGAAGCAGCGACGCCAGTCGTCGTCGGTCATTGTCAGCGGGTCGCAGAACACGTTGATGCCGGCGTTGTTCACCAGCACGTCCACCGCGCCGAACGCCCGTTCGGCTTCACTCACCGCGTGTTGAACCGAGGCGGATTGCGTTACATCCGTTTGCACGGCGAGGACTCTTGCGCCGCTTGTGCCGCTTGTGCCACCGCCTATGCCACCACTTGCGCCGCCGTGACTTCCGCTTGTTGCGTCCGTGCCACTCGTACCATTTGTACTGCTAGCTTCGAGCACCGCTGCGATTTCGCGAGCTGTGCGCTGCGCCATCTCCAGATCCAGTTCTGCCAGCACGACCGCCGCGCCTTCGCGCGCAAAGGCGAGCGCAATAGCAGCACCGATGCCCCGACCCGCGCCGGTAATCATCGCGACCTTGTTGGCGAGCCGGTTCATTTCTTTGCCCCTGCCCGTGCAATCCGCAAGCCGTTGATATAGGCCTTCGCATGCGACGCCGTCGCCGCCACGCTCTGACCAGGCTTGTACAACGCTGAACCCAGACCGAAGCCATTTGCGCCGGCCGTGAGGAACGGACCCATGTTGTCCGGCGTGATGCCACCGACCGGCACCAGCGGCACCTCAGTCGCAATCACCGCACGCCATGCCTTCACGACGTTGCAGCCAAGCTGTTCAGCGGGGAACATCTTCAGCACGTCGGCGCCGTTTTTCAGCGCGAGGAAGGCTTCGTTGGGGGTCGCGACGCCTGGTGCGCACGCCATGCCCAGAGCCTTCGCGGCGCTCACCACTTCCGCATCACTATGCGGCATCACAATCAGTTCGCCACCTGCTGACTTCACCTCATTGACGAAGCTCGCATGCAGCACCGTGCCCGCGCCGACGATCGCATCAGCCGGCAGAACCTTGCGGATCGCAGAGATGCTGTCGAACGGTTGCGGCGAATTGAGCGGCACTTCCATGATCCGGAAACCCGCTTCATACAACGCCTGGCCATGTTCTGCCGCATCGGCGGGCGTAATGCCGCGCAGAATCGCAATCAACGGACAGCCTTCGAACGCCGCGATCAGGCCCGCATGCGGCATATACGGTGCGGGCAGGTTGATGTGAGGTTGCATGTCGTTTCCTTGTCTATGTCGTGCGGGGCACCAGCGTTTTAGCTGGCACGCGCGCCGTGCGCGGGAGTCACGAGTCCGGCCTGCGTAGCGATACGCCAGAGGCCGTGCTCGGTGGCCTGCTTCACCAGGTCGGCCTGAGTGCAACCAAACTGGGTCAACGCGAGCCGGTAACGTTCGCACAACGCTTCATTGCCGATCAGGCGCAGCGCATGACCAGCGAGACCGGCTTTCTGCTGCGCGAGCACAGCGTCGAGACCCGCCAGTTCGTGGCCGATCAGCAAGCCCGAGAGGTAATCCGGTTGCTGCTCGCTCTTGAGCTCACCGGTGAGACCTAAAGTACGCGTGCTGAACACTGTGGCGAGTGGCCCAGCCTGGCCCTTCTCACGCGCGATGTTCACGCCGCGCAGAAAGGCTTCGGTATCCGGGCGATCCGGCGCCGTCATCGTGCGGCCAAGAATGGTGTGATCGCGCAGTGCCGCGAAAATCTCGCCCGTCATAAAGGTATGAAAGCGCTCAATCTGGTCGCCGCGCACCACCACCCACTTCGCGTGCGTGCCCGGCAGGCCGATCAGCGAACGCGGTGCGTTTTCCGCTGTAGTCGGGTTGGCGGCATCTTTCGATGCCTGATTCGGGTTTGAGCGATCTGCAAGGGCGCCGAAAATCTGCGTTTCCTCGCCGCGCATCACGTTGGGCAACTCCCCGCGCTGCAACACGCCCGGCACGATATGCAGCGGCACGCCGCGCGCAGTCTGTACGCGCACGATGCCTGCGACCAGCGCGTCGGCGTTCGCCGGAGCATCAACGTAAGGCGCTTCAAGCCAGCCTTGCGCACTACCTACCATGCCCGCGGCGATCACCGGCAGACCGGGCGCGCCATCGAGCCATGCACCGCAGACTGCATCGAAGGCGGCATCAAAACCGCCTTGCGCAGCAGGGCGCGGCAAATTCATGATGCCGGCCGTCGATTCGCGCGCGGCCAGCACGTTGCCGGCCGCGTCGAACAGATACGCGCGCAGCGACGTCGTGCCCCAGTCGAGCGCGATCAACGCCGCGTGATCAATGCCGATGGCCTGAACTTGCGGCGCGGCGTCGACATTGACGTCGTCTGCGAGCTGGGCGACCGGCACAGGAGAACCCGATTGCGTCATCGTTTGATCCTGCGCGTCGCCGGCTGCGGCACACGCCAGCCGAGTTCTTCCGAGATGGCGCGCGCTTCACGTTGCACAACTGGGATCAGTTCGTCCATGCGTTCGAGCGACATGTACGGAATCGTGCTCGCCACCGACAGTGCCGCGACGATCGCGCCGGACGCGTCGCGCACCGGCGCCGCGACGCAGCGAATCGCCGCTTCGTTTTCTTCGAGATCGAAGGTGTAGCCGCCGGACGAATAGTTCGTCATGCGCTGCATGAAGGTGGGCAGATCGGGACGGTTGTCCGGCTTGAAGCTGACGCCGGCGAGCGCACGCCGCGAGGCTTCGAACAACGAATTCCAGGCATCCGGCGCGAGGTCGAGCATCATCGCCTTGCCGATGCCGGTTGAGGCGAGCGGCATGCGATGGCCCACGCGCGAACGCATCTCCAGGCCGCGCGTACCGGGAATCTTGTCGATATAGAGCACATCGTCGCCGTCACGCACGCCGAGGTGGATCGTGTCGAGCGTCTGCTCCGCGAGCGATTCGAGATGCTGTCGCGCGACAGCCGTCAGCGGCATCTGTTCGAGCGCGATGGTGCCGAGTTCTATCAGCTTCGGGCCGAGCAGATAGCCGCCCTGAACCTGGCGCAGATAGCGCGCCTGGACGAGGCTGCTGACGAGGCGGTGCGTGGTGCTGCGAGTCGTTCCGAGCGCCGCGCCGAAGGTGCGCAGATCGCGCACGCCGGCGGCGGCGGCTTCGAGG
>NZ_JBAURZ010000274.1:0-5886 GCF_049581445.1 Paraburkholderia sp.
CCACTCGGCGCGGCATCGCGTTCAGGCGGGCGTGGCGTGGCGGGTCGTGGGCCAGGCGGACGCGTAGGTTTGCGCGCGGTGGTACTACCCGAGCGAACAGGGGCGCGTTCGGACGAAGCCGACCGCGGGTGCTTGGCTGTCAATTTGACTCGCATGGAAATCTCACACTGCGATCGCGCGCAGCAGTTCGGTTTCGACCTGAATTTGCAGGCGGCTGTCCGAGAGGCCGCGTCCGTCCAGCAGGAACACGTCCTCGACGCGTTCGCCGAGCGTATTGATCCGCGCCGATTGGACGCCGACCTGATGCTCGGCCAGCACGCGCGCGATCGAATAAAGAAGGCCTGGCCGGTCGTTCGCCGACACGGACAGGATGTAGTACTGGCCGCGCTCGTCGGCCCGAAGGTCGACGCGCGGCGTAACAGGGAAGGTTCGCGACAGGCGCGACAGACGCCCCTTCGACGGATCCGGCAGCAGGGTGCCGTCCATCGTGAGGCGCGCGGTCAATTCCTGCTCGACCAGATTGGCGATGTCGCGATAATGCACGTCATCTTCGGTGTGCTGGACGATAAAGTTGTCCAGCGCGTAGCCGTGGCGGGTTGTGCTGACGCGAGCATCGAGCACTGACAGCGAATTCCTGTCGAAATATGCGCAGATACCGGCAAAGAGGTCAGGCCGGTCCTTCACGTAGACCAGCACCTGCAGGGCCTCGCCTACTGGCGATGGCCGGGCGCGGACGATCGGAGTAGGCGTTTCGACATGACGGTACAGCACGCGTGTCTGCCACGCGATATCCGCCGAGTCATGGCGCAGGAAGTAGCCGATATCCAGCTTGTCCCACAGCGCCCGGTGGGCGTTCTCGGGCACCGTTTCGAGCCGCAGAAGCGCCAGTGCCTCTTCCTGGCGCGACTTCAGTTCGGAGTGCGCGTCAGGCCGTGCTCCGCCGAGTACGGCGAGCGTGGCGCGGTACAGGTCTTCAAGAAGCTTGCCTTTCCACCCGTTCCAGACCTTCGGACTGGTGCCGCGAATGTCGGCAACGGTCAGCAGGTAGAGCGCGGTCAGGTGTCGCTCGTTGCCGACCATTTCCGCGAACCGCTTGATGACTTCCGGATCGCTCGTGTCCTGTTTCTGGGCGACCTGGCTCATTGTCAGGTGATGCTGCACCATCCACACCACCAGGTCGCTATCGGCGGTCTCGATGCCGTGTTCGCGGCAGAAGCGCCGCGCATCCGCCATGCCAAGCGTGGAATGGTCGCCGCCGCGACCCTTGGCGATGTCGTGGAACAGCGCCGCCACGTACAGCACCCAGGGCCGCTCAAAGTTGGCGATCAACTGGCTGCAAAACGGGTATTCGTGCACGTGTTCGGCAACGGCGAAGCGGCGCAAGTTACGCAGCACCATCAGGATGTGCTGGTCGACGGTGTACACGTGATACAGATCGTGCTGCATCTGCCCGACGATGCGGCGGAAATTCAGCAGATAACGCCCCAGCACGCTGGTCTGGTTCATCAGCCGCAACGCATGGGTGATGCCGGCCGGCTGCTTGAGGATCTGCATGAACAGGCGCCGGTTCTCGGGATCACGGCGCCAATGCTGGTCCATGGCGTCGCGGGCGTTGTAGATCGCGCGCAGCGTACGTGCCGACAGACCCTTGACGCCGGGCGTCTCTTCATAGAGCAGGAATGCCTCGAGAATCGCGTTCGGTTCGCGTTCGAAGACGTCGTCGCTGGCAATCTCCAGCATGCCCTGTTTCTCGACGAAGCGCTCCGACAGCACGCGCGTAATACCGCTCGTGCTGGGAAAGAGCTGCGCCTCGATGTTCTGGATCAGAATCGTCGCCAGTTGCGTGACTGCCTTGGCCGCCCAGTAGTAGCGGCGCATCAGCTGTTCGCTGGCGCGCTTGGTGGCGGTTGGCTTGTAGCCGAAGCTCTCCGCCAGCGCAGTCTGCAGGTCGAACACCAGAATGTCCTGACGCCGCCCGGCAATGACATGCAGCCGCGCGCGCAGCGCCTTCAGGAAGCCTTCGTTGCGGTCGAGTTCGCGGGCTTCGCGCTCGGTAATCAGACCGCGTGCTTCGAGTTCCTGCCAACTGCTGCCAAAGCCGGCTGCCTGGGTCATCCAGAGGATCAGTTGCAGATCGCGCAGGCCACCCGGGCTTTCCTTGATGTTTGGCTCGAGCGAATACGGCGTGTCCTGGAATTTGGCGTGCCGTTGGCGCATCTCCAGCACCTTTGCCTGGAAGAACGCACGCGGATCGAGGGCTTCACGGTAACGCCGTGCAAAACCTTCAAACAAGGTCTTGCTGCCAGTAATGCAGCGGGCCTCCAGCAGGGAGGTTTGCACCGTGACATCGTTGACGGCCTCCTCGAGGCACTGTGAGACCGACCGCACGCTGCTGCCCAGTTCCAGCCCCAGATCCCAGGCGAGACTGATGAACCGCTCGATGCGCGCTTCGAGATGGGCGATCGGCTGATCGGGCAACAACACGAGAATGTCGATGTCCGAATGCGGCGCGAGTTCGCCGCGCCCGTAGCCACCGACCGCCACCAGCGCAAGCGTGGGCGGCAAGTCGCAGGCGTTCCAGGCGCCGCGCAGCGATTCGTCGGTGGCGCGCGCGAGCGACCCCATCAACGATTCGACGTTGCTCGCCAGCTTGAAGCGCTCCAGCAATCTGGCTTTGGCCACCTTGTAGTCCGCCTTGAGCGTCGAGGCATTGGAAAGGGCAACGGCTGGAACACTGCTCATGGGCACGCGCGTAAAGGAAGACGAAGGGCGGCGTTCAGGCCGTGGCCGCGACGATGGGCGGACGGGCTGGCGTGTTGGCGGAGACGGTCAGCACGTCATACCCGGACTCAGTGACGAGTACGGTGTGCTCCCATTGCGCCGACAGGCTGCGGTCCTTGGTTTTGACGGTCCACTGATCCGGCATGGTGCGGATATCGCGGCGACCGGCGTTGATCATCGGTTCGACCGTGAAAATCATGCCTTGCTGTAATTCGAGGCCGGTGCCCGGACGCCCGTAATGCAGGATCTGCGGATCTTCGTGAAACACCGTGCCGATGCCATGGCCGCAATATTCGCGCACCACGCTGTAGCCTTGACCTTCCGCATGCTTCTGGATGGCGTAGCCGATGTCGCCGAGATGGGCCCCAGGACGGATCTGGTCGATCCCGAGCCACATGCATTCATAGGTCACCTGGACCAGACGCTTCGCCAGAATCGAGCCTTCGCCGACGATGAACATGCGGCTCGTATCGCCGAAATAACCTTCCTTGATCACGGTGACGTCGATATTCAGCGCGTCACCGTTCTTCAGCGTCTTGTCGCCCGGGATGCCATGGCAGATCACGTCGTTGACGGAAATGCAGGTGGCTTTCGGGTAGGGCGGGTAGCCAGGCGGCTGATAATTGAGCGGAGCCGGGATGGTGCCCTGTTCCTTCAACATATATTCGTGGCACAGGCGGTCCAGTTCCCCGGTAGTAATACCGGCGGTAACGAACGGCGTGATGTAGTCGAGCAGTTCGCTGGCGAGTCTGCAGGCGACACGCATTTGCGCGATATCGTGTTCGTTTTTGAGCGTAATAGCCATGAGTCGGGCCTGAAATGCGGGTTATTCACGGATTATCGCACCATATTCCCGCTCTCGCAGGGTTTTGAGGCGCGTGCAGCCTGGCGGACGGCCGCCAGGCTGGGCTGTCTCGCGGCTGCGCCGTCAGGTGCAACCGGGCCTCAAAGTCAGGGCTACCGGCAGGTTGAGTCGGCCGATAGTCACGTGCTATAATCTCTGGCTAAGTCGATCCACGTTATTTATCTCGCGGGAAAGACCGGTTCGTAGCGATAGTTGCCTGCGCTACGGGCGTTTTCAGGTAGGGCTTGTGGTGCCGCATAGGCGGTGCAGGGCGTTACCCAAGGCAGCAGACTCGCAAGCCGGCAGCACCCAGGGTGTCCGTCGCGTCCAGTTTCTCGCCAATGGCGAAAACGGCGCGGCCGATACGGCAGCCGGCTTAAGACCCAACCCTAGCGGAGATTTACATGGCAGTTACCATGCGTCAAATGCTGGAAGCAGGTGTCCACTTCGGTCACCAAACGCGCTTCTGGAACCCGAAGATGGCCCCCTTCATTTTCGGTCATCGCAACAAGATTCACATCATCAACCTCGAAAAGACGCTGCCGATGTACAACGACGCACTGAAGTATGTGCGTCAACTGGCAGCTAACCGCGGCACGATCCTGTTTGTTGGCACGAAGCGTCAATCGCGCGACACGATCGCCGAAGAGGCGCAACGCGCTGGCATGCCGTACGTCAACGCACGCTGGCTCGGCGGCATGTTGACCAACTTCAAGACGCTGAAGGTTTCGATCAAGCGCCTGAAGGACATGGAAGCATTGCTGGAATCGGGTGAAGCTGAGCGCATGAGCAAGAAAGAAGCGCTGCTGTTCGAACGCGAAATCGCCAAGCTGCAAAAGTCGATCGGCGGCGTGAAGGACATGGGCGGCATTCCGGACGCAATTTTTGTGGTTGACGTCGGCTACCACAAGATTGCTGTGACCGAAGCCAACAAGCTCGGCGTGCCGGTTATCGCAGTGGTCGACACGAACCACTCGCCGGAAGGCATCGACTACGTGATCCCGGGTAACGACGACGCCAGCAAGGCAGTCGCTCTGTACACGGCTGGCGTGGCTGACGCGATCGTCGAAGGCCGTGCAAACGCGGTCAACGAAGTCGTTCAGGCTGCTCGCGGCGGTGACGGCGATGAGTTCGTCGAGGTCAACGGGGAAGCGTAAAGCTGCCCCGTGTCCGGCAAAAAAGGGGGCTTTCTACAGGCCCCCTTTTTTTAAGTCATGACACCTGGAAACAGTGCGGAAAATTTCGCGCTGAGCGGAAACGAATTCTTGTCGCCGGCATCGAAGTGCGGGCGGCGTGTGTAAGACAGACTCAAGGAGCAGATGATGGCGGCAATTACCGCAAGCATGGTTGCAGAACTGCGCGCGAAGACCGATGCGCCGATGATGGAATGCAAGAAGGCGCTGACGGAAGCCGAAGGCGACATGGAGCGTGCTGAAGAACTGCTGCGCGTGAAGCTCGGCAACAAGGCCAGCAAGGCCGCTTCGCGCGTGACAGCAGAAGGCGTAATCGCTTCGTTCATCGGCGGCAACGCCGGTTCGATCGTTGAACTGAACTGCGAAACCGACTTCGTCTCCAAGAACGACGACTTCCTCGCGTTCACCAAGCAAGTGGCCGAACTGGTCGCTACGCAAAACCCGGCTGATGTCGCAGCGCTGTCGGCTCTGCCGCTGGAAGGCTCGACGGTCGACGCAGTGCGTCTCGCGCTGGTCGGCAAGATTGGCGAAAACCTGTCCATTCGCCGTTTCGCGCGTTTCGAGACCGCCAACAAGCTGGCTGCGTACCTGCACGGCACGCGTATCGGCGTGCTGGTCGAGTACACCGGCGCGGACGAGCAGGTTGGCAAGGACGTCGCCATGCACATCGCGGCCATGAAGCCGGTCTCGCTGTCGTCGGACGAAGTGCCGGCCGACCTGATCGCGAAGGAACGCAGCATTGCTGAACAGAAGGCCGCTGAATCGGGCAAGCCGGCTGAAATCGTCGCCAAGATGGTCGACGGCAGCGTGCAGAAGTATCTGAAGGAAGTGTCGCTGCTGAACCAGACGTTCGTTAAGAACGACAAGCAGACGATCGAGCAGATGCTGAAGGCGGCGGGCTCGAGCGTGCAGAAGTTCGCACTGTTCGTGGTCGGCGAAGGCATCGAGAAGAAGCAGGACGACTTCGCAGCAGAAGTGGCTGCTCAAGTTGCTGCTGCAAAGCAACAATAAGCTTCACCTAAGTTTTAAGCCGTATCGTTGGACCCGCGGCGGGGCAAGACCCTGCCG
>NZ_JBAURZ010000275.1:0-3660 GCF_049581445.1 Paraburkholderia sp.
GAGCGGAGCGGCCCACTCGGCGGCCCGCGCCGGTTCGAGCGCGGTGGCACGCGCGACCAGCATGGCGAAGGTGCCGCCCACGCCCTGCAGATAGCGGCGTAGATTGGGGTAATCGAGATAGCGGGCCTGATCGAGGTCCATTTCAAAGCCGGCCAGCAGCGTTTGCAGCGTGGGGTATTCGGCGGGTACATCAGGCAGATAGGCCGCCAGTGCCTTGGACACCGGGTGCGAGGGTTCACCGGCGGCAAGCGCCGCGGCTTCCTTTTGCCACCAGGCCAGCTTGGTGCGGCCAATGGTGGGATCGCTGGTTTCCTTCACCGTCTCCTCGAATTCGCGGCATAGCGCGAACAGCGCGGTCAGGAGCGGCTGGCGTCCTGCGGGCGCCTGGTGCAGCGCGTAATAGCTGCTCGAGCCGGGAGGCGCCGCCTTCTGCTGGCAATATTCGTCGAAATTCACTTGAATGGAGTATGGGGTGAAGCACGAAGAGGCACGGCGCTTGCACCGTACGGACGATAGCCAAAAATTGTAGCATCGACGTACAAGGCGCAAATGCAGACAAGCGCAAATCAATCGGTTAGAATCTCGCGCTTACGCTTTCGGGCGCGTGCCAGACCGGTTGTTTGCCGGTCAGCAGTGTCCGTGGGCAGGCCAGACATCGGGTCTCGTGTGAACGCACTTTGCCCGGCTGCGAGGATGGCGAAATTGGTAGACGCACCAGGTTTAGGTCCTGACGCCAGCAATGGTGTAGGGGTTCGAGTCCCCTTCCTCGCACCATGTATTTGAAAACCCCCGCCGGTCGGTGACTGGCGGGGGTTTTTGTTTTTGCGCGCGATGATGTGCAGATCCTGGACGCGTCAGGGTAACTGTGGAGCGGGCGCGATACGCGCGTCGTCACGAGGTTACTGTCGGGCGAGGCGTGGTAGTTTCGGTTCGGATCGAAGCGCGCCGGTCTCCTTCAGTTGGTTGCACGCACAACGGTTTTTGTCTATGTTGGCGTTGGCGTCGCATCCTTGCCATGGCGCTAGTCAGGACGGGCTCGGCGTGCTGTCGGGCCAGCTGAGGCTCGTTGACCGGTTTTTCCAGAAGTGAGGCTCGTATGAATACGCAACAGATTCGCACTACGGTGGTCGGGGCAGGCGCGATCGGTGGCCTGATGGCTGCCGCGCTTGCCCGCGCGGGTCACGCGGTCAGCGTTCTGGCTCGAGGCAAGACGCTCGATGCGATTCGCGCCGACGGGATTCGCATCCTCGACGATACGCGCGAAACCGTCGCGCGCGTCGCCGCCGAAAGCGATGCGAACGTGCCTGGCGTGCAGGACTTCGTAGTGATCGCGCTCAAGGCGCAGACGCTGCCCGCCATCGCGAGGAGCCTGACCCCGCTGATGGGGCCGCAGACGGTAGTGGTAGGGGCGATGAACGGTCTGCCGTGGTGGTTTCTACACGATCAGCCTGGTCCACTTGCCGGCCATGTGATCGAAGCGGTTGATCCTGACGGCGTGGTCTCCGCATCGTTGCCGCCGGCGCGCTCGCTGGGTTGTGTAGTGCATCTGTCGTCGTCCACTGACGCGCCAGGCGTGATTCGACGCGGCCGCGGCAACCAGTTGATTGTCGGCGCACCGTCGGCGTCGCTATCCGCGCAGGCCAGCGCATTCGCTGAAGCGTTGCGCGAGGGTGGTTTCGACGTTTCTTTGACGCAGCAGATTCGCACCGAGATCTGGGTCAAGCTCTGGGGCAATATGAACATGAACCCGTTAAGCGCGCTGACGGGTTCAACGGCGGATCGCCTGCTTGACGATCCGCTCACGCATGCGCTGGTCCTGCGGATGATGGAAGAAGCGGATGCGATCGGCACGCGTCTTGGATTGTCGACGGGTATGGCGGCGCCGCAGCGCGTCGCCCTGACACGCAAGCTCGGCGCGTTCCGCACTTCGATGCTGCAGGATCTGGAAGCAGGGCGCCCGCTTGAAGTCGAACCGATTCTTGGCGTGTTTCCTGAACTGGGCCGCAAGCTGGACGTGCCCACGCCGTTTTGTGACGCGGTGCTTGGGCTGTTGCGGCAACGCGCGTTCAATAGTGGTTTGTAGTGGCTCGTAGTGAGGGGTGGTGGCTAGTCGTGGCTTTTAGCAGCCTTGGGAGGGCGGTTTTCATGGCTCATGGTGGGACGTGTCGAAGCGGCTAGAAGCCACCCGGCGTCAACTGGATCCGCTTGAGAGCGAGGTGCATCAGCCCGTGCGCGTCTGCACGCTTTCGATGATTCGATCGAGCGCAGCGCCAAACGCCGCCTTCTCGTTCTCATCAAGGCAGTCGAACAGATCGCTGTTCCACTTGCGTGCGATAGGCATCACTTTGCGATACAGTTCGCGTCCCTCGGCCGTCAGCGAAATCAGCACGACGCGCCCGTCCGCTTCGCTGGCCTCGCGCTGCACGACCCCTTGCTTGATCAAGGCTTCGGCGGCGCGGCTCGCCTGACTCTTGTCGAGGTTCGCATGGCGCGCCAGATCCATGATTGAAAACGGCCCGAACGAGCCCACCGAAGCAATCACGCGAGCCTCCGGCAAAGTCACCCCGAGTTTTTCCTGATAGCGCTCGCCGATGCCGCGTTCGGCGAGCTTGGTCAACACATGCAGGCGATACGTCAGAAACTGTTCGAGTCCGGCTTTGGCGGATGCCTTCATGGTGATCCCGGTCGTGAGTGGAGGCGGTCGTGGCGCTCTGATTGTTGCCGCAACCGCTGCACCGGTCAACGCATGCCGTATTTCAACAGAGTCAGTTGCTCGGCTTCGTTAGCGAGCAGTCGTGCGGCATCGCGGATCGCGACATCGAGCGTGATCGGCCCTGGCGCGGGTGAGAAGCAGCCGCTGAAATGTTCCGCGAGACGTGGCAGTGCGGCGGAATCGACCGCGCCGGACAACAGCGTGGCCGGAACTCCGGCAGCCCGTGCGTGGGCACATGCGATGAAGGGTGCCTTGCCGTGCAAGGTCTGCACGTCGGAACGGCCTTCGCCGGTGATCAGCCAGTCCGCCCCGGCAAGCGCGGCATCAAGCCCGATCTGCCGCGCGACCGTTTCCGCGCCGGGCTCGAACCGTGCACCCAGCATGTTCAGCGCGAACCCGAGACCGCCAGCGGCACCTGCGCCTGGCTGGTTGCGGCCCGTGCGCTGTAGCGCCGGCTCGAGCAGATCGGCGAAGCAGGCAAGGGCCGCGTCCACGGTTGCAATCTGTTCCTTCGTCACACCCTTTTGCGGACCGAACACGGCAGTCGCGCCATGCTCGCCGGTGAGCGGATTGTCGACGTCGGACATGCCGACGAAGGACGTCTCGGCCAGCCGCGCATCCAGTTGCGAGACGTCTACGCGGGCGACGGAGGCAAGCTGCTCTGGCGTCGGCTCGAGTTGCTGGTCTTGCGCGTCGAAAAGCTTCAGACCCAAACCGGCGAGCAGACCCGCGCCGCCGTCATTGGTACTGCTGCCGCCCAGAGCAACATAAAAGCGCCGCACGCCTGCATCGAGCAGCACGCGAATCGCTTCGCCCATCCCGCGCGAACTGCGTGCCTCGACAGGCACACCCATGCCGACCGGATCCGTGATGCCGACGATCTCCGCGGTCTCGATAATGGCGCTGCCATCCGGGAGCAATCCGACCGCCGCGTCGCGCACCGGGCC
>NZ_JBAURZ010000276.1:0-25495 GCF_049581445.1 Paraburkholderia sp.
GCCAGAACGAGTACTTGTAGCCGAGCGACCACAGCACCGCACAGCGCAAGTTCTCGAACACGGAGAGCCGGTGGAAAATGTTCGTGATCTGGAAGCTACGCGAGAGCCCCATGCGATTGATCACGAAGGGCTTGAGGCCGCCGATCTCCGTACCGTTGAGCCTAACAGAGCCGGAACTCGGCGTGCTGCGTCCCGAGATCAGGTTGAAGGTGGTCGATTTGCCCGCGCCATTGGGGCCGATTAGCGCGTGGCGCTCGCCCTTGGGAATGCTGAGGTTGACGCCCCGAATGATTTCCGTCTGGCCGAACTTCTTGCGCACTTCGCTCAACTCCAGCGCTGCCGTCATACGCCGCCTCCTGCCCTTACTGCCATTTCCGTCTGCACTGCGTCCCAGGTCCGATGCACTCGCGCCACGGTCGCTCGCCAGGCCAGCGCGCCCGCGAGCCACAGCGCTGCCGCCACGGCCCAGGGCTTGAACGACGACGCATCGAAGGCGATGCCAAGCAGCGTCATGCCGGTGCCGTTGTCGCTGTCAATCTGAAGCTTGTAGGTTAGCTCCACGGTCAGAATCAACGCAGCCAGCAGGATCAGGCCCGCGCCCAGCGCAACCGAGTAAGCGGGCAGCATGCGGCCCAACTTGCGTTCGGTGATCAGCGGCACCTGCTTCATCAGCAGGCTGGCGATGCCTCCCGGCACGAACATCACAATCAGCACGAAGAAGAGCCCCAGGTAGAGCAGCCACGCCTGCGTGAGGCTGGATAGCGCCACGGCAAACAGAACGTACAACACGGCGCCGATGACGGGGCCAAAGAAGAAGCCGCTGCCGCCGATGAACGTGGCCAGTAAAACGCCGCCGGAGTGCGCGGCACCGACATTTTCGGCCGACACGATCTCGAAGTTGATGACCGACAGCCCGCCAGAGATGCCGGCGAAAAAGGCCGACAGGATCATCACCAGGTAACGTACGCGTTGTGTGTCGTACCCAACGAACTCGGCCCGCTCGGGATTGTCGCGCACGGCGTTGGCAATCCGGCCCAGTGGCGTCTGAGTCCAGGCGTACATCGCGATCATCGACAGGAGGCACCACACCGCGATCAGGTAATACACCTGACGCCCTGGCCCATACGTAATGCCGAGCACCGCATTGCCGACCACGCGGTTGGTCGAGACTCCCCCCTCGCCGCCGAAGAAGTCGGGGAACATCAGCGAACTGGCGTACACCATCTCGCCGATACCCAGCGTGATCATGGCGAACGTGGTGCCCGCTTTCTTAGTGGTCACATAGCCGAACAGCACGCCGAACAACGCGCCACCGAGACCGCCTACCAGCGGCAACAGCGAGACGGGCAACCAGAACTCACCCGCGCCGACCATATTGAGCACATGCACGGCGACGAACGCACCGAGCCCCGAATAGACGGCGTGGCCGAAGGACAGCATGCCTGACTGGCCGAGCAGCATGTTGTACGACAACGCGAAGATGATCATGATCCCCATCTGCGACAGCAGCGCGATGGCAAACCGGCTGGAGAAGCACAGCGGCGCCACCAGCATCACGAAGGCGGCCAGGCCCCAGATGGCGTAGTGCGCGAGTTGACGGTGGCGGGAACGGAGACGGCCTTGGACCGCTGCCGGCTCGTAGCTTTGCTGCATCGTCGTTTTCATGTCTAGCCTTCCCGGGTTCCCATCAGTCCGCGTGGGCGCACAACCAGCATCACCACCATGAGCAGATAGGGCAGCACAGGCGCCATCTGCGACACAGTCAGATCCCACACCGAGGACAACAGCGTGGCGCTCGTCACATGGAGGCCAAACACGCTGAACAGGTCGGACAGCGAAGCGTCGATGGCGACGGCGAAAGTCTGCAGCAGTCCGATCAGCAGCGAGGCAATGAAAGCACCGCCGAGCGACCCCATGCCGCCCACCACCACCACCACGAATACGATCGTGCCGACCGAAGCGGCCATCGACGGCGAAGTGACAAAAGCATTTCCGCCGATCACACCCGCCAGACCTGCGAGCGCGGCGCCGCCGGCGAACACCATCATGAACACTCTCTGCACATTGTGGCCGAGCGCCTCGACCATCTGCGGATGTGTCAGCGCGGCCTGTATGACGAGCCCGATCCGCGTGCGCGTGAGCATCAGGTAAATCGCCACCAGCATCGACACCGACACCAGCATCATGAAGGCGCGGTACTTGGGAAACGTCGAGGTGAAAACATGGAACAGCGGACCGTCCAGCTCCGGCGGGATGCGGTACGGTACAGAGGCCTGGCCCCAGACCAGCTTGACGGCTTCTTCAAGCAGATAGGCCAGACCGAAAGTAAACAGCAGTTCGGCCACATGCCCGTACTTGTGCACGGTGCGCAGACCGAAGCGTTCGACCAGCGCGCCGACGAACACTACCAGCAGGGGTGTGAAAACAAGCGCTGGCCAGAAGCCAATCCTGTCGTCAATCGTGTATGCAAAATAGGCGCCCAGCATGTAAAAGCTGGCGTGGGCGAAGTTGAGCACACCCATCATGCTGAAGATCAGCGTAAGCCCCGACGACAGCAGGAACAGCAGCAGCCCGTAGCTGATGCCGTTCAACAACGAGATGATGAAAAATTCCACGGAGGTCGTTCCTTCTGGCGACAGCGGCGATAATTGCCAGCCTCGCGACGCGGAGCGGGCAGGCGAACCACGCCCAATAACGTGTCGATACATCAACACCACCGACGCGGGGGCTGACACTGCGGTCGCAGCTTTCAGACCACGCCGCGTCGGCCTGCGGCAAGTCCTTCATCGGGCACGGGCAATCCCGGCCTAGTTCGGGCGCTTCATCTGGCAAGTGGTCGGCAAGGTTGCAGACGAAGCGGCCAGCACGGCATCGGTTCGCCAGCCATAACCGGTCTTCTCCTGGTCGTACTTGACGTCCTTGCCATCCGCCTTGACCCAGGTGGTGATCACGAGGGGCTGTTGCAACTGATGGTCGGAAGCGCGCATCTCCACCATGCCGTTCAGGCCTTGGGTCTTCATGCCCTCAAGCGCCCTGGCTACCTTGAGCGGATCGGTCGAGTGCGTCTCCTTGAACGCCTGGCTCACCATCGCGATGCCGTTATAGGCCGCAATCATGTAGAAGTCGTCGTTGTATTTCTTCCTGAAGCCGTCGAATATCTGATCGGCTTGCGGAGGATTACCCTTGGTGTTCGGGCCAAAATAGCCAATGTACTTGGCGTGGCCGGCACCGGCCGCACCCATTGCGGTCGGCACCCCGGTCGTGGGGCCGTAATAGGTGTAATAGTTGGCGGTCACCCCCGCGTCCTTGCTGGCCTTGATCAGCAGCGCCAGGTCACTCCCCCAGTTGCCGGTGATCACGGTGTCGGCACCCGACGCCTTGATCTTGGAGGCATAGGGCGAGAAATCCTTGACCTTGGCCAGCGGGTGGAAATCGTCGCCCACGATCTCGATGTCCGGACGCTTGCGCTTGAGGTCTTCCTGCGCGGCACGCGCCACATCATGGCCGAAGGAATAATCCTGATCGATCAGGTAGACCTTCTTGACGTTCGGATCCTTGGCGAGAAAGGTGGTCAACGCCTCCATCTTCATGTCGGAGTTGGCATCGAAGGCGAAGTGCCAGAAGTCGCACTTGCTATTGGTCATGGCCGGGTCCACCGCGCCATAATTCAGATAGATGAGCTCCTTGCCGGGATTGCGCTCGTTGTATTTAGCCACCGCATCCTCGAGTGCCATGCCGACCGAAGAACCGTTGCCCTGGACGATATAGCGGATTCCCTGATCGGCGGCTTCATTGAGAAGGGTGAGGCTCTGCTGGGGAGAAAGGTTGTTGTCGAATCCGACCACCTCGAGTTTGGGTCCGCCGCTCCAGTTCTGCTGATTGGCGACGTCGGCAACGTATTGCCAGCTCCTGAGTTCGTTGGTCCCCAGTGAACCCATCAGGCCGGACAGCGGATCGATGAATGCGATCTTCACTGTTTCTGCCGATGCCGCGCCCGAAGCCAAGGCGATACAGACCGCCGCGCCGGCCCAAGAGAAACGTAATTTTTTCATTAATTTGTCTCCTATGATTTTCGAATCGATTCTTTACCCGATTTCGCAACAATTTCTAAAGCGTCGCCGCATGATCCCTCTTCATTCCGGTTCGGCGTCGCGATTCAGTGCCACATGGAGGCATGACGGTCGTCTCCGGAACCGGCGTGCTGCCAGAAGGAAGGCTCTCGATGGAAACACCCGAGACAACATGACGGAGTACTAAGGATTGGCCATCGTTTCTCGACCATGTCTTTCACCGCCGTCTGCCAGTCGTCGCCCGAACAGTTCATGCCCAGGTCGATCTTGTATTCGCCGGCGGCCTGTGCCGGGTTAATGTCAACGCTGCCCAGAGCAGTACGGCGGATGAGGCTCGCCGTTCGCGCTGGATGCGCCGTTCCCAGAAATACATCGCTGTCCCTTTCGTATTTTCGACATGCCTGATTCGCTCGGTTAGGGTCCTTGCACCGGCGCCCCGCTTTTATGAGGGCAATTTGATAGTAAGGAGCGGGAAAAGCAAAAGCTAGGTCATTTTCGGACGCGAAAATGTGCCCTGCGGACATGGGACCTCGCCGAAATAGCTGCCCGCCTTGGTGGACAAGGCGAACGGGCAGTTGATTAGTGCTTTCACCTATGAGCAACCCGGCGGGCCCCTCAGCCCGGTGAAGACCTTGCCGACCCACCAGGCAGCCGGTCGAAGACGCCCATCGCCCAGACTTGGCCAACGGGAAGCACTGGCGCTGCGCGGGCCGACCTTTGCCTTATCGACAGCGGAAGAGTCGATATCGCAAGTGCGGTCGAGTTCATCCGCCTGCAGAAATGACTCGGCAATCGCGGCACCACTGCTTGTAGCCGCGCCCGACACGAGCACTCGCAGGGCCGGCCGCGGTTTCACAGGGTCTAGAGCGTTCAACAGTCGTTTTTCATAGAGTCAAAGCGAGAAGCCGTTCGACGATGCCAGTCGCAAGGTCGAGTCGGCTTCTCAAAAAGCCCGGGGTTGAAGCCCGGCACGGCCAGAGTCGTCATAGGGTAGCCTTGTGCGCTCCCTTTAATCCGAGCATTTGCCGAGCGTCATCCGGGGTTGCAATTTCAAAGGAAAGCTCCTCAAGGATCCGCCGGATCTTGCGGACCTGCTCGGCATTAGACTGGGCTTTCACGCCCCTGGAGATATACACGCTGTCCTCCAGTCCGACACGAACGTTGCCCCCCATAATCGCAGCCATGGTCACCAGGGACATCTGATGCCGACCGGCGCCGAGGACTGAAAAATGATAGTTGTCCCTGCCGAACAACCGGTCAGCGGTGGAGCGCATGACTGACAGATTTTCCGGGTCCGGCCCAACTCCGCCGAGTATCCCGAGTACGGACTGAATGAAGAATGGCGGCTTGATCAGCCCCTGGTCGATAAAGTATGCGAGATTGTAGAGGTGTCCGACGTCGTAGCATTCGAACTCAAACCGGGTTCCATAGTCTCGGAACTCCGTGAGAATGTCCTTGATGTCTTTGAAGGTGTTTCGGAAAATCGTATCTTCCATGCCTTCGACGTAGTCTTTTTCCCAGTCGTATCGCCACGATGAGATTTTCGCCGCGACGGGGTGAAGGGAAAAATTCATCGAGCCCATGTTCAACGAGCACATCTCCGGTTTTGCCAGCCGTGGGTATGCCAGCCGTTCGTCGAGCGTCATGCGCGTGCCGCCGCCAGTCGTAATATTGATAACGGCGTCCGTCTCTTTGGCAATGGCGGGAACAAACTCTCTGAAAACCTCAGGGCTCGGCGTCGGTCGACCATCTTGCGGATTGCGCGCATGCAGATGAAGAATTGCGGCGCCTGCCTCTGCTGCTTCAATGGCGTGCGATTTGATATCCGCTGGTGTGATCGGCAGATATTCCGACATTGACGGGACGTGCGCGGAACCTGTTACGGCGCAAGTGATAATGACTTTTCGGCTGATGTTGCTCATTTGACTGTCTCCGGCGTCTTGTATGGGACGGCCACTTTGCGAACCGCTCCCTTGTGCTGCCAAGAATAGTCGGATAGCATCGCCTCCGTAAGGTCATTTCCGGACAGATGAACATCATCGCAGGACATTCTGGGGAGGCGCTGTGCTGCCGAGATTTCCGCTGCTCAACGAGCGTATCTACGCGCCCTACAAAATCGCGGCGCTCGTCGAAGTCCTCGCCGACCGGGGAATTACCCCAGAAGACAGCCTGAAGGGTAGCGGCGTCGATGTCGACCAGCTTTATGGCACCTCCACGCTGACTTCGGTGCGCCAATACGCCGCCGTGTGCAAGAACGCCATCACGTTGTCTCGCGATCCGGCGACGCCCTTCGAAGTGGGCTCTCGTCTACACCTGGCCGCCTATGGCATGTATGGCTATGCGCTGATGTCGTGCCTTTCGCTTCGCGACTACTTCAGGCTCGGCGTGAAATACCATCGGCTGGCAACGCCCACGCTCACTATCGTATGGACCGAATACCCCGACAGGGCAGTCTGGACGTTCCCGGACGCATTCATTTCCAGTCCAACACGCGAACTGGGAGAATTCCTGATCGAGCAGCAATTTACCCAGCACGTTACCCATTTACAGGACGTAGCGGGTCATAGCTGCCCCCCGATAAAAGCCTGCTTTTCCTACCCAGCGCCCTCCTATGCGGACATCTACCCCAAGTATCTAGGTTGTCCTTGTTATTTTGGGCAGGAGCGATGCGAACTTGTCTATGACAGCGCCATCCTTGAGCAAAAGCCGCAACTGGCGAACAGACACTCGGCCGCGTTGATTCAGGAAATGTGCGACCGGCTCATTGGACAGGCGAAAACTTCAACCGGTGCATCCGGGGAGGTCTATCAGGTTCTGATGCGCAAGCCCGGAGAATTCCCGGGTATGGACGTCGTGGCGCACGCCCTGAAGATGACAAGTCGTACCCTTCGCCGAAGGCTCGAGTCAGAGGGAACGTCATTTGTTGCAATCGTCGACGATGTGCGCTGCTCGCTGGCGACGGAATATCTAAAGACGACAAAGATGAGCACGGAAGATATCGCCATGCTGCTGGGTTTCAGCGACGCCGCCAACTTCCGCAGGGCCTTGAAACGGTGGACGGGAAAGGGCCCAGCGGAGCTTCGCCATTAGTTTTTGTGCGGGGAGTGTTTGTGACGCTGCGCGGCGAGCCATATCTGCTGTGGCGTGCCGTCGACGAGCATGGCACTGAGCTCGACGTGCTGGTACAAAAGCGGCGCGACAAGGCTGCGGCAACGCGCTTCTTTCGACGGCTGCTGCGATCAAACCCGGTGCCGCGCAAGATCGTGACTGATCAACTGCGCAGCTATCGGGCAGCAAAGGCGGACATTCCGGAACTCGCTCAGGTAAAGCATGTGTTCGTCAAAGCGGCCGCGCGCGTGAACAACCGTGTCGAGAATAGCCACCAGCCGACGCGCAGACGTGAGCGGCAGATGATCGGATTTCGCGATGCGCGTCGCACGCAGGCGGTCCTCTCCAGATTCGGTCCAATCCGGCAGCATTTCGCGCTGCCGCGGCATCAGATGAAAGCACCCTGTCATCGCGCCAAACTCATAGAGCGCCTCGCGATGTGGCATGGATGGACTTTCTCCACCGCAGCCGATGAAATATCTTGATAAGGATGACTACGTTTAATGCAGATACGTAGTTGCGTATCGCCAAGTTGACAATGCCTGTGCCGGGACTACGCGCATCTGGCAGTCGCGTTGTGTCGTGCCATGAACGTTCCCGCACGCTATTGCAGCGGCTACATCAGCGATGTCGGACTGCCCCCGCCCTACGCTCCGATGGATTTCTGCGCGTGGTTCGAGGCCTATCTGGGCGGCAGCTGGCAAACGTTCGATCCGCGAAACAATGGCTCTTGTCAAGTTTGTGGTCGTCTGCGAGCCATTTTGACCGTGCCAGCGCAGCATGAGCGTTGCCCGCGATAAAGCGTGAACACCCGACTGTTGAAAAAGAAAGCCGAAGCGACAAACATTTTCGATACTTCGCAGAGCCGTATCCGGCGGCACTTGCTTTGGCAACGAATGGTCAGAACGATACCGCCTTCAATGCGGGACATAGATCGCGATATAACCCGGATTCTGACTCGTTGCGCCGCTCGTTGGAATGGCCTGTTCGACCAGCACCGTTTGCTGTGCAGTGTTGCGGTAGACCCTCAGGCGGATAGTCTGCGGATTGGCCGGTTGGCTGCTGTCGAGATAGCCACCGTCCGACAATAAAGCAGCAGCTTGCGCCGCAGTGAAACTCTGGCTGATCGTCGTGACAGTGGTAGACGGATTCCCATCGAATACGTTGTCGGAAAAGCTGCCGTCCTCGTTGACCGTCAGTGTGGATGACGGCGATGGCGCCCCTTCCGCCTTGGCGCCGCAGTTTTCCCAGCCGTCAAACGCTGCGCCGTTGGAGCCGAGCTCCGCCCAATCTTCGGACGGTGTGGACGAGACACTCCAGATACCGTCCAGTAGCGCAGCTACGCTCTTGATATTGACGCCTGCATTGACGTCAGTGACGGTGCCGATACTGTTCGTCATCGCCGACACGCATGCTACGCCAGCGCCGGGCACGCTAGCGGCCAGATAAGTCGAAACGAGCGGATTGCTCCCCGCCGTCAGCAGCGGCGCCGCGACCGTGCTGACCAGCATCGCATTGGTGGTGGTGGTCGCAGCGACGAGCGACAGTGAGACTGCACCGACACTGCCGAGCGTCAAACTGTTCTGATAGGTCGTAGCATTCGACGAGATTGCCGGTGCGGCGCCACTGCCGGCGCCGCTGCTGCCGCCGCCGCATGCGGCAATCAGCGCGACGGCCAACACAGGGGCAGCATACCGTCCTGCTATACGTATCATGGCGTTCATTCTCAGGACGACCGCACCCTAAGGTTGCGGTAGCAACGTCGCCGAAACGCTACTCGCGTTCGTTATGAAGACATTGGTGGCGTCATCCTGCAGCAGATAGCCCTGACTGACGAGCGCATTCGCCGCAGCCGCGACTGCTGCCTGGTACTTCGAACGACTGCTGCCGTAAAGGGAGGCCAGCGTTGCCCGTGTATCAGTGCCACCGGCCTCGGCGGCCGCATTCACTGCTAGCGGGATCGCCGCGCCGTTCGAAATACAGCCGTCGCCGATCGCATGCCCCGCGCCCCGATAGTTCCAGCCGGTGTAGGTGGCGAGCGGGACGCTGACGTCAGGCACCAGCACGCCGGTCGTCTCGTTGCCATTCGCGTCCACTTTCGGCACGAGAATCGTATAGGCCTGCGCCGTATTCACTACCGGAACCGCATTGTTGAAGTTCGTCACAAACAACTGATTGTATTCGCCATTGAAAACCAGTTGAAGCGTGGTGGGTGTCGCAGCAGGTCCACTTGGCACCATCACACTGGTCAGCGATGGAAAGCCCGTTGTCGCCTGGGTCGGCGCCACCAGATTCCCCGAGGCGACCGTCGGATATTGCGACGCGGGCGGGGGGGTGCCCTTGCCCACCCAGTTGACAAGCGCCGGAATCAACGCTCGCTCAACTGGCGTTTCTTCGACCGGCGAGCCCGGGAACTGGCACTGGCTGCCCGCAACCGGCACCGTGAAATTGCCGGTCGTTACGCCGCTGCCTCCGCCGTGCTGCGTGCCGGGCACCAGGTAGTAACGGACGTTCGCCGGTAACGGGACGTCGTTGCCACGTCCATCGGTCACGACCAGCGAGGCTGCGCCACCCCACCACTCGAACGCGCCGTCGAGTTGCATGATCTTCGGACAGGTGTTGGTCGCCGTGCACTGTTTCAGGAGACCATCCGTCGCCCCGCTCACGGGATCGGTCATCGTCGCGTACGCGAATGGGAACTGGAATCCCGGCATGAAGTGATCCTCATGCTGCTTCGACCAGCGCCCGGGCTGGGCGAACGCGGCGTTGGTCCACGTGCGCCGCGCGGCGGAAATGATCGGGAACATGCCGTCGAACACGATCTTGCCATTCTTGTCGACATTGAAACCCTGATACAGGAAGTCTTTCATGAAGCGGCCCGACTGAGAAATGCCTTCGCCAACCGCGATATCGAAATTTGTGCTCGTTGAGCATCCTGATGCAACGCAGGCCGCGTTTTTCAGATCGTTGAGCGGATTGGCGTTGCCCTGTGCGTCGGTGGCGTCATAGCGAAGGAAGGAGACCAGGTCACGCAACGCGGCGAAGCCGATACCGTCGACAGTCGGTGCTGCAGCCTGATAGACGAAGCTGTAAATGGTCCCCGCGTCAGGAGGCACCTGCGCGCCGTTTGGGCCCGGAACGGTCGCGGGCGGGGTGAACGTCACCGAATAATTTCCCTCGTAGACATTGTTCGGCGTACTGACATAACTCCACGTCGTCACTGGCTGTGACGGCGCGGTATAGGTTTCGAGGCCACCCGGAATGCTGCCATACGCAGTGAGCCATGACTGGCGTGCTGTGAAGGTTACAGAACTCTTGTCGGACAGGTTGGCCGGCGGGTACGTCAGCGGAATGGTGGTCGCGGGGCCGCCTGCGTAGTCCGGGATGAACTCCTCGCGGCTCATGCCGGTCATCGGCGTTCCGTCCGGGTTGGTCGCAATGGGAAAGCTGGTGCCGAGCAGACCTGCACCGGCGATCGTGCTGTTACCGGTAAGTGGCACGTCGCCTTGCCAGCCGCTCCAAAGCACCGTATAGCCGTTACGCAGGAGCGATGGAAAAGTGGATGGCGGCGCCGCGCCGGTGTCGAGCGCGCCCCCGCCCACGAAGGAAGCTGCGCCGATCTTGCTGCCGCGATTCACCACATCGTAAAAGAGGACTCGCACCGCATTAGATGCGCTCTGCGGGCGCAAGATCACCACGTCGGTCGAGTAGTCCACGTAACCATCGCTGCCGACCGGCGCGTTCTTGATATTCACAATTCCCGCATTGAGTGGATTATTCGGATCGAGCTCTCCGTGCACGACTGCCGTTATCACCTGGTATGGACCTGCTGCGCCAGCCGGCGTCGCACCGCCGAATGCCGGCGCGCTCGAAATGATCTGGAAACTCCTGATAAAGCCCGCGCCACTGGACACTGGAGGCGGTGAATGGATGTCGTTTCCGCAGCCACTTGTCAAAGCAATCGCCACACCAACAGCTACCGATACAGCTACGGACTGCATCTTCATGGCCAGGCCTCCGGACACGGTTTAGGGAAAGAAGCGCGCGCGTGTGGCATGGGCAGTCCGTCCTCAGGCGACGACGGCCAAAATGCCCAGAAGCCCTCTAGATATTTTCCGGAAGACGATTTTTATATTTATGGGTTTCTCAGGTATTTATAATTCGTCCAACACCGTTCTCAACTATCGTTTACGCGTACGATAACGGCACGCTCGTTGTGGTCAAACTCGGTTCCGTGGGAGTCCAAACATGACAAACAAGCTGACGCTTGCAGACCGGCTGCGTGAATCCATCGAGGAAGCCATCGCGACCGGTGATCTTCCACCTGGTGCGCGGCTCGATGAAGCGGAACTGATCGCGCGCTTTGCGGTATCGCGAACTCCGGTGCGGGAAGCGTTGTTGCAACTCGCCGCCGCCGGCATGGTCGAGATGCGGCCGCGGCACGGTGCCGTGGTTGCGAAAATCAGCCTCCATAGATTGGTCGAGATGTTCGAGGTAATGGCCGAACTGGAGGCCATGTCCAGCCGGCTCGCGGCAAGGCGTATGAATGCACAGGAACTGGACGCGCTGCGCGAGGCACATGTCGCCTGTCAGAAAGCGCGGGATTCCGGCAGCCCGGACGAGTACTTCCACCTGAACGAACGCTTTCACTGCCTGATCTATCAGGGAAGTCACAACAGCTTTTTGCACGACCAGGCGACGGCGTTGCACAAGCTGCTGCGCCCCTATCGGCGCCTGCAGTTGCGCGTCAAAGGGCGCATCGCAGCGTCATTCGACGAACATCAGGCAGTCGTGGATGCGCTGACGGCGGGCGACGGCGAGGCCGCTGCCCTAGCGCTCAGAGGTCACATACTGGTCCAGGGCGAACGTTTCGGCGACCTGATTGCTGCACTGGCTCAAGTCGACTCAGACTAATAAGTGCGCTCAGGTTCAATCCAACTACGCGCGCAAATTGGTACTTTGCCAGCCGTCCCCCCTGTGTTTCCTTAATTGACCGAGAATGCTCCGAGCGAGAGCCGTTATGGGCTGCCATCTGTTCCCAGCTTTGTGTCTTCGCGCTCGCGCCTGCGAGATTGGGCGTCGCTCGGCGGTGCCCCTGACGTTCGCGGACTCTGCACTTGTGGCCGGATGCAGACGGGAAGCCGGCTGCGATGGAGGCGCCGGAGTGGCGGCAGAAGTGGCGCGAGCAACGGATGTCATGGCGGCGGCCTGAGCTCGCCCCTACTGGCGAAGCAATGGCAGGGCAATCGGTCCAACATCAATGCTTGAAGGATTCCAGAGCGCTGATGCCGTAGGCAAGTGCCCGCCCTACCCGGAAACCCGTCGGCGGCGGTCGTTCGCCGTCATACGTCAGACAGTCTCTCTGCCCAGCGCTTCCGCGGCCACCTTTTCTTCGGCGGGCAGGGAGAGCTTCTCGTCGGTCGCCTGTTCTTCCTTCAGAGTCTCCCCCAGCAGTTTCACTGCAGCCGCCTCGTTAAGCCGCCTGGCCAGCGCTATCAATGGCCGTACGCTCACATTTAACGCGTTTGAGTCTAATTCCGGTTGCTTCCACCTTCTAGTCAATTCTTTCATGCTGACCTTGCGTTTCTTCGAGGTGCGTCTCAAACGCCAAGCGAAGGTCGGGACTGGTTTCCTGGTCAAACAAACCAGCCGCCTCGACATCTCGCCGCGTGCGCGAGGCATGAATCGAGGTGAGAAGCGTCGATATTAAGACAAGAAAACCTATTTTCACAGCACGAGTACAGAATCAAACGCCGATGAGCTTGCCGCTCAAATGGAGGCGGTCAACGCAAGAAAGAGCAGGTCATCATGGTAGTCCGCTGCAAGGTCCCGCGCGGTCTCCTGCATGTGCACCAAGCCAATGCAGGGCGCAAAGAATTGCCGCTCAGTGGTTGCTCTTGGAGCAACGTTGAATCCAACATGTGACTGACCAGCAACGTCGCCGCATCCTGAACGTCGATAAAATTCGGTTCACCACTAATAGACCATCCCGTAGTGCGATCGGCCCTCGGGGGTCACATGCGGGCGATCGCACACACAGCACCACTGCTGTAGTTCGGACGTTCGGATCCGATATCAGGAGCTGTTGCCATGATTTCCCACACGTTACTCCCGACCTCTGTCTCCACCGCCGCGAGCCCATCCGGTATCACAACGCTGCTGGAGTCGGGACAGGTGCCTGGCATCGACCAGCAACAGGAAACCATAAACGATCTGGTCTCGGGGTCGCAGCCGCAAACGAGTCCTCTGGTGAGCGCTCTCGCTAAAACGTTTGGGCAATTGGGTCTAGCTCTGAACTATCCTGGCTCTACGACTGACGCATCATCGTCCGATGCCAGTGCGGATGCGAAAATTAATTCGGCATTTGCGCAGTTTGTTGGACAGATCTTCCAGACACTAGCAAGCTCGCAACAAGGCGTCGAGCCTTCTTCGACATCGCAAGATGGGTCGGGCAACTCGGTGAGCGGTGTGTCCTCGCCGTCTTACCTCAAATCCCTTACCCAGCAGCTCGAGTCGCTTGCGCAAGCCGTTGGCACCAGCAGCAGTCAGTCTGGTAGCGCAAGCGCAAATGGTGAGGCAACGTCGTCATCGGACACGGGACTCGCGAGCCTTGGGCACGAATTCAGCAATCTGTTTGGGTCATCGGGCACTGGCGGGACATCGCTGCAGACCTTTTTGCAAACCCTTGCAAGCAATCTGTCCCAGCAGACTGGCTCGATCTCCGGCGGCGTTTTCGTGCAGATGTCCGCCTAAGATCGATACAGCTTTACGGCGCGCGGGGCTACTGGTTTCTGGTGGCCCCAATCCTGTCGGCTTTGCGCCGTGGGATCACGCCTTGCCGGATCTATTCCCCCTATGCACTCGCCCCCTTATCTGGCAGGCACCCGCTCGGGGTCGAAGTCGAACCGGTTGCATAAGGCACTCTATCGCCGAGTAGGTCGTCTCGCGAAATGGTCCGTCAAGGAGCGCCAGTAGCAGCTGCGCGAGAGGGTGCCCGGTAGCGTTATCTGGACCGGCAATCCAATCGCCGGGAACCGCCAGGACGTAACCTTGACATCGAAGTTCCAACTGCCGGGCACAGGCTCCGGGATGGCCTCCGACAGTTTGAGCAACCTGTATGTCGGTCGGCGCAAAAAGCAGCAGATTTACAGCTTCGACACCAGCGGTACTGGGGGCAGTTTATCTGCGTTCAGAATGACCACCATTGGCGCGGCGAACGCGCTCTCCCTTCGTGCTCCGCACTGTTCGGGCAAAGGGTCACGATGTGCTTCCCTAATAGCCTGATAGCGGGCCGCGGGATGCAGCCAGGACGCCAGGCCCGAGATGGAGCGAACCTGGACCGGTGCGGGACAGATTCCTGATCGGCGTGAACCTGTCTGTCAGGCCCACGCCGCCTCGCGTCTGAAACGCCCCCGCATTGGGTGCTTCCCCGCCAGTGTCTACGTCAAGCCATCGCGCTTTCCCGTAGTTCCTTACGATAGTTCTCAAGATCCACGACTTTCTGATCAGCGGCCGCTTCCCGATCCTGCACGATCTCCTCCAACTTTGCGGATGCTGTGACGAAATACGCTTCCAGTTCATCTCCGCCAAGGTACTTTCCGCTAAGCTTGTTAAGCTTCGACCAGCCATCGGCGAAGCTCCTGCAGAACCTGTCGCATACTATGTGTATAGCGCTCCACTCCGCATTCTGCCGGACAAAGAACCTGTCTCCTGCCCGGATGAGATTTTTGAAATAGTTTTCGCGAATCTTTTCCTTCTTGGAGAAATCGTCGAAAAGCTCTATATCCAGTTCGGTTTCCTGGCCTACTCTATCCATGAAATCGGCGAAAGATTTGAAGAAGAATGCAATTTCTTCGATGATCTCCTTTGCCCTCTTCAATGCACTGATGCTGAGATTAAGTGACCTGATTGCAAGCTGGATCGTCTCCTGTTCATCCCGCTTTCCTTTGAGCAGGGCATTAATCTTGATCAGTTCTGCGTTCTGGGTCCTTCTTTCCTTTTCGTAAGTCTCAACCTTTTCCAGCATCTTCATCTGCATCTCACGCAGACTGCTTGCCGTATTCTCCATCTTCTCGGACATTTTACCTAGCCCCTTATCCAGCGCCACGAGCGACGCTTGAAGACCGGACAGAACGCCGATGAGAACAGCATATTTATCTTCTTCTGTTTTCAACTCCTTCTTTTTTTCTTCTATTCTTGTTTTAAGACCCTTTACGGTCTCAGTATCCTTGTTTGTGATTTCTTTCTCTTTTTCTTCTACGTCTTTTGTCTCCTTATCCTTGGACTCCTTGCCCGTTGCATCCTTCTCCTTCTCACTGGTCTCTTTACCCTGCTCCTTCTTCAACTCGTCGTTCAGATTTTTCAGATCGCCCTTGAGTTCTGCGACCTTCTTCTCTGATAACTCGGTTGTTGCTTTCTTTTCGGCAATCTCCTTTCTGGTTGCAATGGCCTTCTGATCATCATCCGCATCGCCCTTCGTATCACTGTTCTTATCGCCTACAGCCCGCTTTAGTGTGTTTGTTGCCGCCGATGCGACCACAGACGCTCCACCCGTGGCAGACGCCGTGAGCGCCGTGACAATTGCTGGCAGCGCCCCTGCCAGCATCTGCGCGCCGATCTGCACGATAGACATAATGAAGGCGCGCTCTTCTGCCGTATTCGCCCGGCTCTCGTAGTCGCGCGCCATCTTGTCATATTTTTGCACTTCAGATTGAAGATCCTTTACGAGAGCATCCAGCTGCTCGCGTCTGGCATTCGACTCAACGATCTCCTTTTCCATTGCAGCCTTATCTTTCAGCTGGCTCGCCAGGGCTTTTTCGCTGCTGGAGGTAACGTCGGCGGTATTCTTGATAATGCCGTCATAGGAAGCCGCAATGACATCCAGTTCCTTCTTTACACCCAGCGCCTTCTCCTTGATCTGCCTGGCGAGCGTCAAAAGGTCATTCTTGAGAAACTCCTTTATTTCGTCGACACCTTTGGTGTTGTCCGCACTCTGGACGCTTCTGACGTCGAGCCACTCGGCGTGGTTAGCGCCAACCTTGCCAACTATGAAATCAGAGACGTTCATGGCACGCGACATCGCAATCTCGCTCTCTTGCTGAGATTTGATCAGCCTGTTCATTATGTCAACAATTTTAGTGCGGATTTCCCCTTCCTTTTGTGTCGTTGTGTTGTATGCAATGTAAAGAAGGTCAATCGCGTTATCGGTGTCCTTCTTGGCACGATCAACGTTGTACGTTCCTTCGATTTTGTTGACATACAGCCTGGATATCTCGTCGTCTATCGTCGGCAGTCTGAACGGACTCTCGCCAATGATCTTATCGATCTGAACCTCGATAGACTTGTTGAGCTTCGCGGTACGACTCTCAAAGGCCACTGTATTTGCCATAACGTTACCTCTATTCGTCAATGTCGATATGTAGAACGCTTTCAGGCGTTTAATTCGTCACGCATTGTCCAGTCCATCCTTGACCCAGGGTTATGTCGGTCTGGGAAATGGCGTGGTTTCCACGAGCAATCGCAGTGTCGGCCTTCTGACCGATAAACGAAAGGGTGTATAACGTACGCTTTCTCTTATCCTCCAGATTCACTTCCTTTGCTTCATTGAGTGCGGCGGATAGGTCCCCGATGACGATCTGAAAGGGCTGTACCGATGTGCGGACTTCGGCAAGGATCCTGCTCACGTTGCGAAGAGTCGACTCTGTCTCTGTGATTGCGGCCTTAACTTCGCTCGAGCGTTTTCTTGCCTCGGTGAGCGCCCCCTCACTGGCATTCAGGTCCGCACGCGTCGCTTCCATGCTGCCCCGCGCGGTTTCTTCTTTTTTCGTTGTTGCGGCAATGTCGCCCTCATAACTCTTGATCTGACCGAAGGTCTTCGCCAGATTCATATCGGCTTCGCATGTCAAACCCCACAACCGCTTCCAGTCTTTTTCTCTCTTGCACTGCTGGATCCATTCCTCCTGCCAACGCTTTTGAGCCTGAAGATGTGCAAGTTCGTTCCGTAACATCCGCAACTTGCTCTGTTCCAGGTCGAACGCCTGTCTGAAACCATCGTAGGCAGCCTGTTGCTGGCCAACCTTCGTCAACCATTGCTGTTCGTCCGCGCGAAGCTTCCCCAGTTCCAGTTCCTTTTGCGCGCGTTGCGCCGTCAACTGTGCATCGCGTTGATCAAGACACCTCACGCGCGCATCAAGATCGGACTGCATGCTCTGCAAGAGCTTGAGTTTGGAATCAAATACCGAGACTTGCGCGTCGAAGGCTTCTTGCGTCTGCGCCATCGCATGACGATCAAGTCCCGCCGTACTCAAGAGGAGCGACAGGACGAGTCCGATCACCCGAACCGAAACGGATATCTGACGCACCGCCGCCTCCCGATAATCCGCAGGAGTTAAAAATACCCGTGCAGCAGAACGCCGACGGGCGATGGTCGGACAGGCAAAGCGGTGGCCAGTCACCACCGCTCCGATGCACTTATCCGGGCACAGTCAAGCAGACCGACGAACCAGCGATGAAGGCCTTAAGTCAGTCCGATATCGTCGAAGGTCACTGCATTGACCGGACAAGAATCAACTGGCCTGTAGCTGTTTGCACGAACACTCCAGGTTCCCCCGTAAGTGGTGCCGAGGGCGATTGCAATCTGTGTAATCAGAGGTGCTTCATGTCGATGCTTCTTCGTGCCGCAATAGACTATTTTCTCAGCTCCGCCATCGCTCTCGAATTTTTCCTGCCAGGCCATATTTCTCACCTTTTTCAGTTAGCCAAAATTCTCCCCATAGGAGCCTCAATCCAGGTCTCTTCACGACCGCGTTGCCTGAACCCTTCAAATTCTGCACACCTACCTTACGCAAGATGCAATGCCAATTTCGCGGTATTCCAGAAAGCAACGCGCCTTTCGTGGCCCTCCATCGCCGGACCATTGATGATCCGGGTCGTCCCTGCGAAATCGCCGCGATCTGCAGGTTCGTTGCAGCCCTTGGTCTTCCAGAACCAGCCCGCCGAACGGGCGGCGAGCGTGTCATCAGTAGCGAGTAAGTCAGGTTGCGCGATCAGATCGGTGCCCAGCGCCTTACCGCATGCGGCATAGTTATCGCGAAACGTTATCTGCTTCAGCCCACGTCCGCGATATCGCCAGCCATCGCCCGAGGCCGGACTTCCGTTGCCGTATCGTCCGCCATATGCCAGATTCGCGATCTTTTGCTGCCGCGCGACTGGAACTTCCGGTTCGCTTTTCTGACGCCCCAGTGTTTCCCGTTCGCTTGCAGGTATGCGCGAGAAAATCGCAAGCGCCGACGGCTTGTAGTTGAACGACTCAACCAGTTGCCTGAACCCTCCCGACTCGTGCCGAATCTGCGCAAAAAATGCGGCTTGTTGCGCTGAAGTACTGATTCCGAACTCGTTCAACGCGGCAATCACACAATCAAACCACCGATCAGCAAGCTCCCCCGACAATTCGGTGGCTTGCCGAAAGGTTCGCTTGTCCATTTGCCGTCCCGCCAGGAAAAATTTGATATAAATCTGGACGAGCAGATACCTAACCCCATCAGGCGCGGTCTAACTACATCCAATCAATCGTTGATCACGCATTCGATCACACAGTTTGCCCGTGAGATATCCTGATATATCAATTTAATATTCGACGATTTTTTGTGCAATTTAATATTCAATTAAATCATCATATCACTCAAGCGATATTTTTGTACGTTTGCGACCATTATTTATCTATATTTCAAAATCGCTTCTACAAGTAATTCGCAGGTTTCCAGATCGACAATCTGGTTTTATCAAATACCTTTCATCAATGCATCCCACTCGGCCTGGGCCTTGCTGAAAGCGATTAGCACTGGCTCAGTTCCCGCAGTTTTTAAACAGTACGAATCCACGTTTTTCTTCATCGATTCGAATTGCGCCTGAATGTTTTCTTTCATGTCGTTGTTAGGAACCCGATTCTGGTCAAGGATGTCCGCGACCTGGGTAGCTGATGCCTGAAGACGATCGAACGCAAGCTCGTGCATGGACTTACGACTCGAGGGATGTCCCATATAGTTTTCGCTCGCGATATCCCTCAGAGCATCAATGATTATCTGTACATTGGCCATTTTTAACCTCTTCGGGGGTCAGGCAATTAACACAGTCAAGATTTTCGATACACCAGTCTCTTAGTTATATCCAACTTTGCAAAATTGTCCTGCTATGGTAAACCCGATTATTTCATTTTAATTCATTGTCATTTTTTTAAAAATATTTTTGAAATTATTTAAGCAATTGTTTCGAAATTTGATCGGGACCTTTCTGTTCTGAGGACGCGTGGATTTTCACAGGCCCGTCATGCGCCATAGAAAGCATCGACGATGCGTGCTTTACACGGTCGACACTCATTTTTGCTATGGTCATTTGCAAATGTGCCAAGCGACTCGAGGTGGTTTGAGATACAGAGAGTTGAAAGGAAAGCTGCGTCAATATGAGGCAGAGGTCTGCGTTGGAAGAGCATTGACGACGTTGCCTAACGTCCATTACCTGAATCTAAGTACCTGTCCAGTGACCCCGCGATTTCGATCGCAAACGGTAGAAACTGGCCGGCCACTTCCTGACGGCAATCGGCAGCGCCCGACCCAGGTTGTGTAAGAACGTCGCGCCGGGCGCTCTGACGAATTTTCACGCGAACAATTACGCCCGTCGACGACTTGGTTAAGCCCGTCTTACGTTTATCGATTTTTTTGATCACGTCGTGAGAAGAAGAGGTGCCTGGTCGCCTTAATGCGCGGCAGCGCGGCCGGTCTGCTGCAGGTCTGTCCTCAGGCCCGCATCTTTTGCATCATCGACCCAGTGCCGAGGATCGCCATGACGCGTCTGAGGTTGTACGCAAGCACATGGAGGCTCATCTCGGTGCTGACATGCTCACGTGTCTTCATCAGGAAGTGCGCCGCGCCCATCCAGAATTTCAGCGTACCGAATGGGTGTTCAACGGTCTGACGGCGTATGCGCATCATGTCCGGCTTCTGGTCGAGGCGCTTCTGCATCGCCTCGACGACGGCCTCATGTTCCCAGCGCTTTATCCGGCGAGCCTGTTTGCCCGATGTGCATTGTTTCCTGATTGCACAGGTAAAACAGGCTGAACTCGAATAGCAATGTAGCGTCATGCCATGCTCGATGTTCGTGAAACGCCAGTTGAGCCGCTGCTGGGCGGGGCAAAGATATTCGTCGTCTTTGGCTATGTAAATAAAATCCTGCTTGCCGAAGTAGCCGTCAGCGATCTTGCCCGAAGTCAGCGGTTTAAGAACGAAGGCCGTAATGCCCGCCTCATGGCATTGCAGGACTTCCTCGCTCTTGAAGTAGCCCCGGTCGGCAACCACAGTCAGTTCCTTGATGCCTGTAGCCGCCCGTGCCTGGCCAGCCATGTTTGTCAACTGACTGCGGTCGTTGCCTACGTTGGTGACCTCGTGCGCCACGATCAGATGATGCGTGTCATCAACCGCCGTCTGAACGTTGTAGCCAACCATTCCCGTTCCCCGACCGCTGGTAGCCATCGAGCGCGCGTCCGGATCAGTCAACGACACCTGTCCATCTGGTGACTCGCGCAATCGCTGCTCCATCGCCTTGAGGTCCTGCATCTGCTGTTTGAGCTTGCTGATCTTATCGTTGATGCGACTTGTCTTCGCCTCAGCAACATCGGACTGAGTCCTGTCTGCCGTCTCTAACGCGGAAAGATATCGCGCGATGCTCTCATCAATTTGTTGCAGGCGCGCCTTGACCTTCGCGTCAGTAAAATTCCGATCGCGATTATTGACGGCTTTGAACTTGCTACCGTCGATGGCCACTATCGATTTTGAGAAGAGGTCCAGGTTTCGGCATAGCACGATGAACTGACTGCAGACATTGCGGATTGCCTTGCCATTGTTGCGTCGGAAGTCGGCGATGGTCTTGAAGTCCGGCGAAAGTCGCCCTGTTAGCCACATAAGCTCAATGTTGCGCTGGGTCTCACGCTCCAGACGCCGACTTGATTGAATGCGATTCAGATATTTCAATCTCGCTGGCGGCGGCGCCGTGGCGCTACACCGGATTCCGGCTTGCCCGAACCACCACATTCCCGCGATCGGAGTTGCCGAGGTCTACTGGGCGGACCTTCCGCGTGATCTGGCCAGGCGCGGCGACACGATGGATGAAAGCCGCGCGTGGGCGTACACGGCGGCGGGACGCGCGAAAGCTGCCTACAGGAATAACGTGCCTGTTCAGACGCTGAGGGACCGCAACTTTGCGCGCGCTGCGGGTGTGATCCAGGAAATTGCCGAGGGCGTCGGCGTGCTGGAAAACCTCACGATGATCGCCGCCAAGGCGGGCCTCTTTCACTTCGATCTGGCTGCGTTGCTCGAGCAGTACGTGGGGGGTATCCAGTTGCCCGCGGACTTCGAGTTCTACCGGGACACGATCCTCGCGCGATTTCACGGCGCGCTCACACGGGCTGTCACTCGGGTGATGCAGGACGCGGAGGATGGCGACGGGCCGCCGGAGATCTACATCTTTGCCCATAGCGAAGGCACGGTGATCAGTTTTGCGCGCATCATGCAGGCGCTCCTCCTGCCGCAAGAGCGGCCAGAGGGGAGCGCGCCAGCGCGCATGATGGAGTGGGTCACTCATCTGCGCGGCTTCATGACATTCGGCAGTCCGCTGGACAAGCACATCCTGCTGTGGCCATCGCTCTGGAAGCACTCGCCGTTCATCTTCAGATCGGCGAAGCCTGCTCCGTCAACCGCGAGCGCGACACCTTCCGCGACACCACCGTCGCCGGCTTGCCGCACCGCACCGGTTCAGGCGCATGATCGTCATCGCAACCGTCCGGCACCAGTTCCATGTGGTCGTCGAGCGCGCGGGCGGCCTGCGCCGCCGCGAGCGTATTCGACGCTTCGCCCGGCAGAGCGCCGGAGATATGGCTGAAGTGCTCAACCAGGTGATCGATGAAGGTACGAACCTTGGCCGGCAGATGATGGCGGCTCGGGTAGGCAATCGTGACCTCGACCTGCGGCAGACGGAAATCGCTGAGCAGACGCACCAGCCTGCCGCGTTCGAGATCGCGCCCAATCAGATAGCTCGGGAGGATCGCGATGCCCATGCCGAGCAGCGCGAACTGGCGCAGCATCTCGGTATTGTTCGCAACAATCGCATTGGTGGGTCGAACCCGCACTTCGCCTTCGCCGTTGATGCTCGTGAACACGCGTTCATCACCGCCATATTCTGACGGCAGCGACAGGCTCGGGTGATCCTGCAGTTGCTCGGGGCGAATCGGAGCACCGTGCTTCTGCAGATAGGCGGGCGTTGCGCACACGGTCATATGCCCGGTGGTCAGCCGCCGCGTGACGATGCTTGCGCTACGCATCTGCCGCGCGATCAGCACGCCGACATCGAAGCCTTCTTCGACCAGATCCACATGACGATCCACCAAGGTCACGTCGGGAATGACGTTCGGATACCGTTCGGCGTACGACTGCAGGACCGGAGCAAAGTTGTGCAGGCCGAACACCACCGGCGCGACGATGCGCAAGGTGCCGACCGGCTCATGATTGCGCGCCACCACCATCTGCTCGACCCCTTCCAGATCGTCGAGAATCGGGCGCACGCGCTCGAGATAGACACGACCGGACTCGGTCAACGACTGACTGCGCGTCGTCCGGTTCAAGAGGCGCGTGCCGAGGCGCTCTTCGAGATCGGCCACATGCCGGGTCACCACCGCGGTGGAAATACTCATCGCGCTGGCCGTGCGGGCGAAACTGCCAAGATCCGCCACCTTGACGAATACTCGCATCGACTGCAAATGATTCATGGAGCCACTCCTGCCGCTAGTACAGCCAAGCCATCGAACGGCGACGCGCGCAACACGCAACGTCGGCGACCGGCAAGCCTGTGACTACGGGAGGAAACACCCTTCACTGCGGACGGCATGCGCGAGACCCGCGCCACCCGTCACTCTCAACAAGGCTTGCCCAACGGGTTTGATTGTATCCATCGCTCATGGCCCAACCCTGACATGAAGATGGCAAAACGGTCAGCTTGCCCGGATCGATGCAATTGAGCGAGGTTTGGGAGCCGTTTGGCGCGCGAAGACGATACCGCTGACGATTATTGAAGCAGCAGAATTCGTCCAAAGGACGCCTCTGGTTGCGAATGCGGCGCCGCACAATTTTTACTAGGTAAAAACCCTTATTCGCGATATCATTCCACCTGAAAGGAAGATACCGCCATGCCACATCGTTTTCAGGTTTTTGAAAGAATCGCGTTCTCGCTGGTCGTGCTGTCCGCAGCCGCCTGCTCTGCCTTCATCGCCTATGAGTCCAGCCCCGACGTCCGCCAGGTCGTGCACGCGGGCAAGACGGCCATGCAATGGAGCGGCGAATATTCGTACGTTTGCGCGTCGCCGTTGACCGACGCGTGCGCGAATTTCCCGGTCGATTGAACTGACTTCCGGTAAGCCCACCCGCTAATCACCCCATGATTGGCGGGTCGCTGCACATCCGGCACACCGGACTGTTGCTACGCTCTAACGTCTCCTGCCCGCACATCCGGCTCATTACGAGCACGCTCATCCCGAGCCCAATGGCACGCGTCGGTCAACGCCCGGGACGCCCGCTAGTCCTGGCTCCTGCCCGCTAACGGCATCTTCCACCGGCTTATTGCTGCACGCCGCGCCCAAACACCACGCGCGCAAAAAAACCCGCCAGCACCGATTCCGTGGTCTGCGCCGACACGTTCTGCGGATCAGTCGTATAGAAGAACTGCACCCCGTCGCACAGCCCCATCAGGCCGATCGCCAGCGTTTCTGCCGGCAGTGGCAATGGCGTGCCCGCGCGCGCCGAAAACTCGCTGATATACGCGCTCATCTCCTCAAGCTTCTCATGCAGGAACGCGTTGAAGCGCACCCGGAAGCGCGCATCGCGCGCGGCTAGCAGCTTTGCTTCCATCCACAGCAGGAAGCATTTGTTTTCGCGGTGCAGGTTGCTGTAGTAGGTCAGCACGCGCGCTTCCATCTCTTCGCGCGTGAGTCCGTCGTCGAAAATACTTTGCAGCCCCGCCTTCATCGTTTCGTGGTCGCGCCTCAGTAATTCCAGGAACAACTCCGGCTTGCTGCGGAAGTTCGAATAGAACGCGCCACGTGTATAGCCCGCTGCCTCGGCGATGTCTTCGACACTCGCCGCAACGAAGCCCTTCTTCATAAAAATAGCTTGCGCGGCGTCGAGCAAACGCAGGCGCGTCTGGTCTTTGCTCTGTTCGCGTGTGAGTCGTTGGCGTTTCATGCGGCGAGTGTAGCACCGGAAAGAATTCTGATACGGCTATACATTCAGATACAGGTGTGTATTAGAATGCAACTCATCATCTGAAGCAATGGGTTGTTGCACGGATCGTTGGATGCACCGCTTGTAGCGCACCCGCTGCCTTCTGGCGCGGTTGTACCGCATGCATTCGCCTGAATCCGCTTGCGTCCCTTGCATCGCTTCCTGGCTCGCCGCCCACTGGGGCTTGCCGTGTTCGTTCGCCGTCTCGTGATTGGGGTAATCGTGAATCGTCCCGGTTGTCGTGCATCGCTTCCGATGCACAAGCATTCCCTACGGCCTGCCCGCCTCCAGCCCTTGCACGATCCCGCTCCGCTGCGCCGTGCAGCCGCTGCAATTGCGTTGGCCGCTCTCCTCACGCTCGGCGCCTGCCACCGGCAGGAAGCGGCTGCGCCCGGGCCGCGCCCGGTAGTGGCCGTGGCCGTGCATGCGGATAACACGCCGTTCTCGGCTACGTTGCCCGGCGAGGTACAGGCACGCTACTCGACGCCGCTCTCGTTCCGCATCAACGGCAAGATCATCGAGCGGCGCGTGCGACTCGGCGACACCGTGAAGCTAGGCGAAGTCGTCGCCCGGCTCGACCCCGCCGACGCGCAGAAGAACGCCGCCAGCACCCAGGCGCAACTCGACGCCGCTCAGCACAACCTCGTGTACGCGAAGCAGCAGTTCGACCGCGACCAGGCGCAGGCGCGTGAAAACCTGATCTCGGCGGCGCAGTTCGAGCAGACCACCAATGCCTACGCATCCGCCGCGGCCCAGCGCGATCAGGCCGCGCAGCAGGCGGCGCTGGCGAAGAACCAGTTGCAGTACACCGATCTGATCGCCGATCACAACGGCGTCGTCACCGCCGAACAGGCGCAGACCGGGCAGAACGTGTCTTCGGGACAAGCCGTCTATAACCTCGCGTGGAGCGGTGACGTGGACGTGGTGGTCGACGTCCCGGAGAGCACGCTGGCCGCGATGGCTGTCGGCCAGAGCGCGCAGGTCACGCTGTCGGCGCTG
>NZ_JBAURZ010000277.1:0-19694 GCF_049581445.1 Paraburkholderia sp.
GCGCCGCAGCGATCGGCCAACTTGAACCATGAGTGACGCAAGCGAGCGCGGCACAACCCACCAGCCAGGCTCGCGAGCGTCGCGCGAAAGCGGCACACAAGCCGCCCCCACGCAGACGGCGCGCAACACGACGCGCCGCCAACGCTTCAGGCATCCACGTCCCCCACCTCCTCGGCGCGGTGGCACGACACCTGACGTCCGTCCACTTCGCGCAGCTTCGGTTCCTCGCTGCGGCAGCGCTCGATCACATACGGGCAACGTTGATGAAACGTACAGCCGGCCGGTGGATTGAGCGGCGACGGCATCTCGCCTTGCAGCTTGATCTTGATGCTGCGATCCGCCTCGAAGATCGATGGCGTCGCCGACATCAACGCCCGTGTGTACGGATGACGCGGCTTCGAGAAAATGCGCTCCTTGTCGCCCAGTTCGACCACGCCGCCGAAGTACATCACCATCACATCGTCGGCAATGTGCTCCACCACCGAGAGATTGTGCGAGATGAACACGTAGCTGGTTTTGAACTGCTCCTGCAGATCCATGAACAGATTGAGAATCTGCGCCTGGATCGACACATCGAGCGCGGACACCGGTTCATCAGCGACCACAATCTGCGGATCGAGAATCATCGCGCGCGCGATCGCCACGCGCTGACGCTGACCGCCCGAGAACATATGCGGGTAGCGTTTGGCATGCTCCGGCCGCAAGCCCACGGTGCGCATCATCTGAGCGATCCGCTCGGCGCGCTCGGCAGCACTCAATTGCGTATTGATAGCAAGCGGCTCGCCGAGCGTCTGCTCGACCGTCTTGCGCGGGTTCAACGACGCAAACGGATTCTGAAACACCATCTGCACGCGCCGGCGCAAAGCCGCAATCCGCGCGTGGTCCGCACCAGCGACATCTTCACCGTCGATCATCAGACGGCCGGCGGTCGGCGCTTCGATCATCGTCAATTGACGTGCGAGCGTGGACTTGCCGCAACCGGATTCGCCCACCACCGCCAGCGTCTTGCCGCGGTCCAGCGAGAACGACACGCCATTCAACGCCTTCACCGTGCCGTGGCCGAACATGCCGCGCCGCACCGAGTAGTGCCGCGCCAGCTGATCGGCGACCAGCACGTGGTCGCCCGCCTGGCTCGCGGGGCGCCGCGTTTCGGGTACTGCATTCATCGTGCGCCTCCTTGAGTATGGACGTTGGCATCGCCGGTCAGGTTCAGCGGCTTGATACAGCGTACCCTGGTTACCTCCGTATGACCCTGCAACGGCGCCAGTGCGGGCCGCGCCTTCATGCAGTCGTCCACCACGTACTTGCAGCGCGGGGCAAAAAGACACCCCTTCGGACGGTCGTCACGGCCCGGCACCATGCCCGGCAGCGCGGCCAGCCGCACCGCGCCGACATTGTGCTCAGGAATCGCCGCCAGCAGCGCTTCCGTATACGGATGATGCGGCGCGGCGAAGATATCCGGCACCTTGTTGGTCTCGATCACCTCGCCCGCATACATCACCGCCACGCGCTGCGCCACTTCGGACACCACGGCCAGATCGTGCGAGATCAGCACGAGCGCCATGCCCCGTTCCTTCTGCAGCTTCACCAGCAACTCCATGATCTGCGCCTGGATCGTCACATCGAGTGCGGTGGTCGGCTCGTCCGCAATCAGCAGCTTCGGATTGCAGGCAACCGCCATTGCGATCATCACGCGCTGATTCATTCCGCCCGACATCTGATGCGGGAACGATGCAATGCGGTTCTTTGCATCGGGAATGCCCACCTGGTCGAGCAGTTCGAGCGTGCGCTGATGCAACGCGGCCCCGCGCAGCCCTTCGTGCAGCTTGAGCACTTCCTTGATCTGATAGCCGACCGTGTAGCTCGGATTAAGACTCGTGAGCGCGTCCTGAAACACCATCGCGATGTCTTTGCCGATGATCTTGCGTCGCTCCTTGGGCGACGCCTTCAGCAGATCCTTGCCGTCGAAGCTGACCTCGTCGGCACTCACCTTGCCGGGTGCATCGATCAGGCCCATCAGCGCCATCATTGTCACGCTCTTGCCCGAACCGGACTCGCCCACGACACCCACTACTTCGCCCGGCGCCACGTCCAGGTTGATGCGGTCGACGGCGGGCAAGCCGTCGAAACTCACCGCCAGATTACGGATGGTTAGTAGATTACTCATTTCAGGCCATCCGTTTCAGTTTGGGGTCGAGCGCGTCACGCAGCCCGTCGCCGAGCAGGTTGATCGCCAGCACCGAGATCAGGATGGACAGGCCAGGCATGGTGACGATCCACCACGCACTGTCGATATAGTCGCGCGCCGAAGCCAGCATCGCGCCCCACTCCGCCGCCGGCGGTTGCACGCCGAGGCCGAGGAAGCCGAGTGCGGCGGCATCCAGAATTGCGGACGAAAAGCCCAGTGTGGCCTGCACGATCAGCGGTGCAGTGCAGTTCGGCAGCACTTGAGAGAACATCAGGCGCATCGTGCCCGCGCCCGCTACACGCGAGGCCGTCACGTATTCTTTCTGCAGTTCACCAAGCGCCGACGCACGAGTCAAACGCACATAGCCCGGTAACGCAACGATGGCGATCGCAAGCATCGTGTTGATCAGGCCCGGACCGATGATCGCGACCACTGCGACCGCGAGCAGTAGTGACGGCAACGCGAGCAGCACGTCCATGATGCGCATGATGGGCGTATCGGCCCACTTCTCGAAGAAGGCGGCGATAAGGCCAAGCACGACACCTGGAATCAGCGCCAGCACGACCGACACGAAGCCAATCCAGAACGAGAGACGCGCGCCATACATCAGACGCGAGAGAATATCGCGGCCCGCTTCGTCGGTGCCGAGGACGAACTTCCAGTTGCCGCCGTCAAGCCAGGCGGGTGGAATTTTCACGTTGTCGCGGTATTGCTCGATCGGGCTGTGCGGCGAGATCAACGGCGCAAAAATCGCGATGAAGACCAGCGCCAGCACGACGATACCGGCGACCACGGCACCACGGTTGCGCGAAAAGTTTGCCCAGAATTCACGGGCCGCGATCCCTCGGCCACTAGGGGGAGTGACCGCGCTGGGGACTGTGTTTTGTATGTCTGCCACGGTTTTTACCTCGTATGGCGAATGCGCGGATTCAACACGCCGTACAACAGATCGACGATCAGATTCACGACGATCACGAGTGTGGCAATCATCAGGATACCGCCCTGCACGACTGGATAGTCGCGGCGACTGATCGCATCGATCAGCCACTTGCCGACGCCGGGCCAGGAGAACAGCGTTTCCGTCAGCACCGCTCCGGCGAGCAACGTGCCCACCTGCAAACCAATCACCGTCACCACTGGAATCAGCGCGTTGCGCAGCGCGTGCACGACGATCACGCGACCCGGTGGCAAGCCCTTCGCGCGCGCCGTGCGAATGTAATCCTCGCGCAGCACTTCAAGCATCGATGAGCGCGTCATGCGCGCGATCACCGCCAGTGGGATTGTGCCAAGCACGATGGCGGGCAGAATCAGATGACTCACGGCAGACGTGAACGCACCTTGGTCCGTGGACATCAGCGAGTCGATCAGCATGAAACCGGTGACGTGCGGAATGTCATATTCGACCGCAATGCGGCCCGACACGGGCGTCCAGCCGAGCTTCACCGAGAACAGCATGATGAGGATCAAGCCCCACCAGAAGATCGGCATCGAATAGCCGGTCAGGGCCGTGCCCATCACGCCGTGATCGACCACCGTGCCGCGCCGCAGCGCGGCGAACACGCCAGCCGGCAGCCCGACAAGCAGTGCGAACAGCATCGCGCAAATCGACAGTTCAACAGTGGCAGGAAAACGCGCGAGGAATTCATCCATCACGCTGGTATTGGTGATGATCGACATCCCGAGGTCGCCATGTACCGCGCGCCCGACATAGTGGATGTATTGCATCGGTAACGGCTCATCGAGCCCAAGCCGGTGCATGGCGGCGGCGTGCATCGCCGGATCGACACCGCGTTCGCCCATCATCACTTCGATGGGGTCGCCGGGTATCAGGTGAATGAGCGCAAACGCAAGGATCGTGATGCCGATGAAAGTCGGTATCACCATGCCAATGCGGCGCAAAACGAAGCGGAACATGGTTCGTCCTATGGTCTTGATGAACGGAAAACACAACCGGCGACGAGGGCTTGTGACCCCGGTCGCCGGACCATTTCGACCAGTTTTCTAACCGTGCGAAAAACGGACTGCGTCAGTTTTACGGCAAGCCGCGATGACAGGCGCGCGGCGAGCCCTATAGCGAGCTTTTATTGCACGCCCACACCATCGAAGCGCGCATAGCCCAGCGGTTCGATACGCATATCAATCACCTTCTTGCTGACCGGCTGATACACCGTCGAGTGCGCGATCGGCGAGAACGGCAGCTGTTGCGCGAAGATCTGCTGTGCCTGCGTGTAGATCTGCGTGCGCTGAGCCTGATCGATCGTCGTGCGGCCCTTCTGGATCAGGTCGTCAAACGGCTTGTAGCACCACTTGCCAAAGTTGTTGCCGTTGACCGCCTCACAGCCGAGCAGCGTGCCAAGCCAGTTGTCCGGATCGCCGTTGTCGCCGGTCCAGCCAATCAGCATCGTATCGTCTTCACCGGCGTGAGCGCGCTTGATGTACTCGCCCCATTCGTACGTGACGATCTTCGCGCGCACGCCGATCTTCGCCCAGTCGGCCTGGATCATCTCCGACATCAAACGCGCGTTCGGGTTATACGGGCGCTGCACCGGCATTGCCCACAGCGTAATGTCGAAGCCGTTGGACAGACCCGCCTTCGCAAGCATTTCCTTCGCCTTGGCCGGATCATAAGCCTGCGTCGGCAGACTCTTGTCATACGACCACTGCGTCGGCGGCATCGGATTCGTCGCGGCCTGACCTGCGCCCTGGTAGACCGAATCGATGATCGCCTTCTTGTTGATCGCCATGTCGAGCGCCTTGCGCACATCGACATTATCGAGCGGTTTGTGCTGCACGTTATACGACAGGTAGCCCAGGTTGAAGCCCGGCTGCGACGGCATCGCAATGCTGCTTTCCGCCTTCAGCGGCGCGATGTCGGCAGGACGCGGATAGCTCATCACCTGGCATTCGTCACGCTTGAGTTTCTGCACCCGCACGCCTGCATCCGGGGTGATCGCGAAGATCAGCTTGGAGATCTTCACATCGTTCGGCTTCCAGTAATCCGGATTGCCGTCGAAGCGGATCGTTGCGTCCTTCGTATAGCTACGGAAGATGAACGGGCCGGTGCCGACTGGCTTCTGGTTGAGGTCGGCAGCCTTGCCCGCCTTCATCAGGGAATCCGCGTACTCAGCCGACTGGATGGACGCGAACTCCATTGCCATGTTCTGGATGAACGGGGCGTTCACTTCCTTCAACGTAAAGCGCACGGTGTACGGATCGACCTTTTCAACCTTGTCGATCAGCTTGTCGAGGCCCATGTCCGTGAAGTACGGGAACTGCGCCGGGTACGCCTTGTTGAACGGCATGCTCGGGTCGAGCATGCGCTGGAACGTGAACACGACGTCGTCCGCGTTGAATTCGCGGGTCGGCTTGAAGTAAGCCGTAGTCTGGAATTTAACGCCATGACGCAGATGGAACGTGTAGGTCTTGCCGTCCGCCGAGACATCCCACTTCTCCGCGAGGCCCGGTTCGACCTTGGTGCCGCCGCGTTCGAACTCGACAAGGCGGTTAAAAACGGTGAACGTGTTAGCCGTGAAATCAGTGCCCGTGGTGTATTGGGCAGGATCGAAACCCGCAGGGCTGCCTTCTGAGCAGTAGACCAGGGTCTTGTTCGGAATCGCGGCATGCGCCACACCCGCGCCCACCATCGAGACCGCTGCGGCTGCGACGAGCGTCGTGATCCGCACGGCGCGCAACAGATTGTTTTGCTTCATGTTTCCTCCAGGTTCGTGGCCGGCTTTCACCAGCGTAGCGGGATATTACTAAGCATGGCTCGCTGCAACAAGCGGAGGAAAATCCCTCTGTTCACGATCGGAAACACTTCTTGACCTTTCATTGCGATGCGTCAATGCCCGCCTGGCGGTTCATCCACCGACAAGCGAGCGCAAAAGCGATGATATTCCTCTATTTCACTTCGACGCCGACGAATTGTATGAGGCCAAACGGGTCGATACCGAAGCTGGTAACGACCTTGAGTGACGGGTTGATGGGCGGCACGCGTGAGACGGGGGCATGTCCGCTGCCTTTGTTTGCTGCGCCGCACCAATCGGCGTGAAGAATGAAGCGATCAGATTGGAACGCGGCTTCAGGCGAGCACGTGGGGCGGGAAGGCGAAGCGGAAGAGGCAGGAGAGCACCGTGCGGCCGATCGACCGCACGGTGTGAAGCAAAAAGCTTATGCGCCCAGCCGTTCGCAGATGGCCTTGGTGGCGGCTGCGTTATTGAGCGTGTAGAAATGTATTCCCGGCACGCGGGCGTCGATGAGACGCTGGCACAGGTCCGTGACCACATCCAGTCCGAACGCGCGAATCGACTCGCGGTCGTCACCGAAGCTCTCGAGCTGGCGCGCCACCCAGCGCGGCACTTCTGCACCGCACATCTCGGAGAAACGCATCAACTGCGAGAAGTTCGTGATCGGCATGATGCCGGGCACGATCGGCACGTCGACACCCAGCTTGCGGGCGTCGTCGACAAAGCGGAAATACGCATCCGCGTTGAAAAAGTACTGCGTGATCGCCGAATTGGCCCCTGCCTTCACCTTTCGGGCAAAGTTCTCGAGGTCATGACGCGGCGAGCGCGCCTGCGGGTGATACTCGGGATAGCCCGCCACCTCGATCCAGAACCAGTCGCCAAACTCGGCGCGGATAAAGCTCACCAGTTCCGACGCGTAGCGCAGTTCGCCGACCTCACCCATGCCGGACGGCAGGTCACCGCGCAGCGCGACGATATGGCGGATGCCGTGATCCCGATACTCGTTGAGGATCGCCCGCAGGCTCTCTTTTGACGAGCCGATGCACGACAGATGCGGCGCCGCCTGAAGCCCATCCTTCGCCATATCGATGACGGTATCGAGCGTGCCCCGCTGCGTCGAGCCGCCAGCGCCGAAGGTAACGGAGACGAACTTCGGCTTGAGCGTCGCGAGTTGCGCGCGCGTGGCACGCAGCTTCTCGACGCCATCGGGCGTCTTCGGTGGGAAAAATTCGAATGAAAGTTCGAGCGGAATCATGACTCAATCGCCCAGGTAAAAGTACAGCCCACTTCAGCCGATACTACGATTGCCGAAGATGAGCGCGGACAGCAGCCACGAAACAATGCTGTACAGGATCGAGCCAAAAAACGCGGACCAGAACCCCGACACTTCGAACCCCTTCAGCAGCGACGCGCACAGCCAGAAGCACAGCGCATTGACCACCAGAATGAAGAGGCCCAGCGTGAGAATCGTCACGGGCAGCGTGAGCAGGATCAGCACCGGGCGCAGCACGGCGTTAATCAGGCCGAGCACCACCGCGACGATCAGCGCGGTGCCAAAGCTGCGGATGTGAATCGAAGGCACGAGGTACGTGATGATCAGAAGCGCGAGCGCATTGATCACCCAGGTCAGCAGCACGGTCATGTAAAGCTCCTCTTAGGCTGGAAGTCCATGATTGAGCGGAGCAGGCAGACGTTGCGGTCACCACCGCGCGTCACGACGGGCCGGCCATTACTGCATGCCGGTCGCCGCTGCCGTGATGGCAAACGGCAGCGGGAGCCGATGGCAACGTGTATCACGTCGCCACCGCCGATGCCCGCTTTTCTGCCTGCTGCGAACCTGCTTAGTAACGGTAGTGGTTCGGCTTGAACGGACCGTTCTTGTCGACGCCGATGTAGCCCGCCTGCTCATCCGACAGCACGGTCAGGTTCACACCGATGCGCGCCAGATGCAGGCGTGCGACTTTCTCGTCGAGATGCTTCGGCAGCACGTACACCTTGTTCTCGTATTTCGAGCCTTCGGTGAACAGTTCGATCTGCGCGAGCGTCTGGTTGGTGAACGAGTTCGACATCACGAACGACGGGTGGCCGGTTGCGCAACCCAGGTTCACGAGGCGGCCTTCAGCCAGCAGGATGACGCGCTTGCCGTCCGGGAAAATGATGTGGTCGACTTGCGGCTTGATGTTGTCCCACTCGTACTGACGGGTCGACGCGATGTCGATTTCCGAATCGAAGTGACCGATATTGCAGACGATCGCGTTGTTGCGCATCGCCTTCATGTGATCGTGGCCGATCACGTGGAAGTTGCCGGTCGCGGTCACGAAGATGTCGGCCTTGTCAGCAGCGTATTCCATCGTCACGACGCGGTAGCCTTCCATCGCGGCTTGCAGTGCGCAGATCGGATCGATTTCCGTCACCCACACGGTCGCGCCCAGGCCACGCAGCGATTGCGCGCAGCCCTTGCCCACGTCGCCGTAACCTGCGACCACGGCGATCTTGCCGGCGATCATCACGTCAGTCGCGCGCTTGATGCCGTCCACCAGCGACTCACGGCAGCCATACAGATTGTCGAACTTCGACTTCGTGACCGAATCGTTCACGTTGATGGCAGGGAACGGCAGACGGCCTTCCTTCTCCATCTGATACAGACGATGCACGCCCGTGGTCGTTTCTTCGGTCACGCCCTTGATATGCGCGAGACGCGTCGAGTACCACGTCGGATCTGCGTCGAGGTGGGCAGCAATCGACTTGTACAGGGCGACTTCTTCTTCGTTGGTCGGCTTGGCGATGACCGAGCGGTCCTTTTCAGCCTTCGAGCCGAGGATCAGCAGCAACGTGGCGTCGCCGCCATCGTCGAGGATCATGTTGGCGAATTCGCCATTCGGCCATTCGAAAATGCGGTGCGAGAATTCCCAGTATTCGTCGAGCGACTCGCCCTTGAATGCGAACACCGGCGTGCCGGCCTTGGCGATGGCCGCAGCAGCATGGTCCTGGGTCGAGAAGATGTTGCACGATGCCCAACGCACGTCAGCGCCAAGCGCCGTCAGCGTTTCGATCAGCACACCCGTCTGGATCGTCATGTGCAGCGAACCGGCAATGCGCGCGCCCTTCAACGGCTGCTGCGCCTTGTACTCTTCGCGCGTCTGCATGAGACCGGGCATTTCGGTCTCGGCGATGTTCAGTTCCTTGCGACCCCAGTCGGCAAGCGACAGGTCCGCAACGAGGTAATCCTTGGAATCTTTGGAATCGTAGACTGCGGCGTTCATCACGCCCTCCTTTCTAAAAATGACTAGAAATTTGACGTGAGCGCCGTTCGATGCGGTGGTTGAAGAAAGCGCATGGCGCGATCAGGCCGTCCGATTGAAAGCCTCCGAGCCTGGCGGGCTGCCTGCGAATGCAGATTCGCGGGCCCGTCGCAACGCTCCTCGGAGACGAAGCGCGATTGTAGCAAATCAAGATGAATTCGGGTGACGGCTGGGGCCGCCGCACTCCGCGGCCGCCGTGCGACGCCCTAGCGACCCGACGTGGGCGGCGTGTGGTTTGGCACGCTGAACCCGCGCAGTTGGACCACATTGGCCGTGGCGGCTTTAACGAACGCCTCAGAAAGGCGAAACGCCTCGTCAACGTCCTCGGGACGCGGCTGCTGCTCACCCATGAAAATCCGGAAGTAGCGTTCAGCGTGGATGCCCGGGTGGTAGTGCATTCGCACACGCCGGGCATCGATCAAACGGGCGTTACCGAACAATTCGCGCAGGGCCCACGAAAACGCGCCATCTTCGCCACCGTTGCGGCGAAAGAAGGCGTCCATCGGAAAGCCACCTAGGGCCATGAAAGCAGGCCGCCGAATGATCAGGCTGCTCGGCACCGTGTTGCTGAGCGTTGAACTGAGCGAATCGAACTCGGCATGGCCGGTGATGTCGGCCGGGAAGTTGGTGAACTCCACATCGAGCCGGACCGCGGCCTCCGTGGGGTGGCATTCCAGATAACCGCTCGCCGCAGCCAGCGCGCCAGGCAGGTACTCGTCATCCGCGTCGATAAAGGCTAGCACCGATTCACTGGCATGCATCGCCCCCCAGTTGCGCGCCCGCGCCGCGCCGCCGTTCACAGGCATCTGCAGCAGACCGACGCGTGCATCGCGCTCGCCATACTGACGGACAACGTCCATCGAATCATCACCGGAGCCGTCGTCCACGACGATGATCTGCGCGGCTTCGGGCTGAATCAGGCAACTTTCGAGCGTGCGAGCCAGCGTCGCGGCGGCGTTATAGCAGGGGATGACGATCGACACAGGCAGCATGAAATTCGGCGCGGCAGCGAAAAAAAAGCAAGTAGATTCGAGAATCAGGAGCGCCATTGCGAACGGAAGGCAAAGACGGAAGCGATCTCAACGGGGTGTCAATCATAGTTGGCTTGCGCCGGCGCCCATCCTGAAAACGGTTGCCTCGCGCGTCGCCGCACGCATTGCTTTTCCCTGCGTCGCAACATAAATATAATGACTGACCGTCCCCAAACCCATTCCATATTGGAATTCTGGAGCCTGAAATCGTGGAACTCCGTGCTCTCCGCTATTTCGTCGAAGTCGTGCGCCAGCAAAGCTTCACTGCGGCCGCGGAACATATGTTCGTGACGCAGCCGACCATCAGCAAGATGGTGAAATCGCTCGAGGACGAGATCGGTTCGCCGCTATTGCTGCGCGACGGCCGCCAGATGGTGCTCACCGACGCGGGGCGCATCGTCTATCAGCGCGGCCTGGACGTGCTTGCCGCGCACGCGCAACTGCAAGCGGAATTGAACGATCTGGGCACCCTGGGACGCGGCGAGCTCACCATTGGCATCCCGCCGATGGGCGGCTCACTGTTCACACCCGCCATCGCCGCTTTCAGGCAACGCTATCCGAAGATCGAGCTCAAGCTGTTCGAGCAGGGTTCACGTGCGATCGAAACCGCGCTCATCAACGGTGAACTGGAACTGGGCGGTGTGTTGCAACCGGTGGATCCCGAGAACATCGAGGTGTTACCAATCACCCACCAGTTGCTCTGGCTGGTGGCCTGCCGTGGCTCGCGTTGGGACGCTTTACAGCAGGTGCCGCTGCTGGATCTGTCCGGCGAACCATTCGTGTTCTACGGCGAAAGCCTCGCGCTCAATGATGTGGTGCTGAACGCATGCCGTGCCGCAGGTTTTGCGCCGACCATCGTAGGACGCAGCGGACACTGGGATTTCATGGCAGCGCTGGTACTGGCGGGCGTGGGCGTTGCGCTGCTGCCCGCGCCGTACTGCCGGCGGCTGGATGTCACGCGTTTCACCTGCCGGCCGGTGGTCAAACCTGAGATTCCATGGGAGATGGCGATTGGCTGGCGGCGTAACGGCTATCTCTCGCATGCGGCCCGCGCCTGGCTCGACGTGGCGCGCGAAACGCTGCACGCGCAGGCGGGAGACGATCTGATGCATTGGCCCGATATCGGCATTAGCGGCATGGCACCGGAAACGCCGCATCAATAAATGATGCCGCCCGGCTCACGCCGGACGGCATCTCAAGCGCTGCGGTTTAACTTGCGCGCCACTTACTGTTGCTGAAGTTCGACGAACTCAATGCGACGGTTCGCGAAGCGGCCGCTAGCGGTTTCGTTGCTCGCCACCGGACGTACAGCGCCGTAGCCTCGCGCCGTCAGCGAGTCACCCGGCACACCCGTTTTCACGAGAAATGCGCGAACCGATTCAGCACGCTGCTTCGAGAGTTGAAGATTAGCCTGTGCGCCGCCGACATTGTCCGAATAACCCGCGACTTCGAGCTTCGCTGCCTTGCCATTGTGGGCGCAAGCCATCAGCCCTTGCGCCGACTGGCGCAGGTCGTCAACCGCCGATGCCGGCACGTGGGCGCTGGCGCTCGTAAAGTTGATGACTTGCAGGTTCAGCACCTTGACGACGTCGGCCGTCGTACACGAGCTGTCCGGTGCGAGCAGGCCCTTGATGGCGCTGCGAAACGACTGCGTCGCGTCGGCCACGGCTTGATCGACATTGAACGAACCAATTTCATACGACGCGCCGAACAGTGACTTCAAGCGGTCTAACCAGCCAAGCTTGACGTTCGCTGCGGCGCCGCTCAGTTCGATGTGCGCCCCGTTCACCTTCACTTCGGCGCCCGGCAATGCCATGAGCGGCAGCAAGGTGGCGACATGCGCGAGCCAGTCGGCAGGCTTGGTGTCGGCGTCGACATTGATATTCGCGGTGAAGTGGTCAGCGCCGAACTTCTTCGTCAGCGCGTCGAGCAATGCCGCCTTCTCGGCTTCGCTGCCGAGCGTCGCATTCAGCGTGGGCTTGCCGGCCGAATCCACCGCAAACGTCAGTTGGCTGTCCTTGGTTGGCGCCGGAGCGGCGGCCGGTTGTTGCGCTTCGGTCGCGCTTGCGAAGGTAGCCGAGGCTGCGCTCGCTGAGGCAACAACGTCAGGCGCGGAAGCCGCAGCGGCCGCCTCAGGTGCAGAAACCCCAACAGACCCCGACGCCACCGCGGCTGCAGAAGCCACAACTGGCGCGGAAGCGGCCTGCTGGGCCGGTTCGGCAACCAGGGCGCCTTGATCGTTATGGCAACCTCGCAGGAACAGGAACGCAAGCACGGCGGCAATCGCGGCCAGCAGCCACCACAACCACGTATGCGAGCGGCGCTCTTCGCGCAACACGGCGTCGACCGGAACACGCGGGGCGGCCTGCGGGGTTTGCGACGCGTGCGTCACCGGCGTGGCCGGCGCGACCGGATGGTCGATATGAGCGGATACCGCCTTCAGTTGCGTGAGAATGGTACCCATGAACGCGGCAACACCACCCAGACCAAGCGCCGACAGCAGGCCGTCGTTCAGGTGCGCCGTGATAGTCGGCAATTGATGTCCCAGCAGCGTCGGCAGTTGGCCGACGTTGCCCTGACCTTCGAGGAAATGGCGCTTCAGGACACCCAGCAGCGTGGCGCCAATGATGCCGGTCAGCGCGTGCGTGGTTTGGACGGGAACATAGGTCTGGGCAGAGACGGCGTCACTCAAACCTTCGACCCGCCGATCGATCACGCGCTCCAGCAACTGACGACCTGCCCCTTCGAGCTGGCTCATGCCGGCGGTGCTAGAGAGCAATTGCGGCAGCTGTTCGCCGATGTGTGCGTTGACGTCCGGCGACATGATCGTCGTGAACAACGAGCGCGCGCCTTCCAGCGTCGAGCCCTTTTGCATCAGCGCTGCGACCAGCGCTGGCGCAGCCGCGCCAATCACCTTCACGGTTGCGTCAGTCGGCAGTCCGATGCGTCCGGACAGTTGCCGCACGACTGCGTCTGACAGCGCGGACTGAATCAGTTGAACGACATTAATACTCATCGACTCATTTCCTTGAATTTCTGAACGCGCCACATGACACGCTCTTTTCGCCGCAAAATTATAGGGGCGTGAAAATCTCAAAAATTAGTCAGTACGATTAATGACATAAAACCCGATCAAATCGGAGACTTTCGTGATTTCCAGTCTTTCTCTTGAAAATTCGTAGATCTCCGAGCCAGGTCCTACAGGGACCAGAGAGCAATTTTGGCTCGGCCGTGGGATTAATCTGTCAAACGATGTCGAGATAATCTGATTTAAAACTGCGTAATTAAGCTAGAAACGCAGCCCGCCATTCGCGAGGCACGCCGCGCGTAATTTCGCCGCTTTGGAAAATATCTAAACAACCAGAAAACGTCCGCTCAAACCACGGCGCCCGCCGTCATGCCAAGCGACGCGGACAAGCCACCGCTGCGCGCCGCCGCAATGAATTCTGCGGCCCGCTCACCGATCATCACCGTTGGTGCGTTCGTATTGCCGCCAATCAGCGTAGGCATCACTGATGCATCGACGATCCGCAGGCGCGACACCCCACGTACTCGCAGTTGCGGATCGACCACGGACGCCGCATCGCTGCCCATCCGGCAGGTGCCCACCGGGTGGTAGATCGTATCCGCATGCGCGGCAATCGTGGCGCGCAACTCCGCTTCACTTTGCCCCGCACGGGTGTACAACTCCTTGCCACCGTGCATCGAAAGCGACGGCGCATCGAGAATGCCCTGCGCGATATGCGCGCCTTCCACCAGCAGATCCAGGTCGCGCGCATCGCTCAGGAAGCGCGGATCGATCAGCGGCGCCGCGCGTGCATCGGCGCTCGCGAGCGTGACCGTCCCCCGGCTATGCGGACGCAGCACGCACACGTGCAGAGAATAGCCGTGGCCCCAGTGCAGATGACGGTTGTGGTCATCGACGAGAGCGGCGCAAAAATGCAATTGCAGATCCGGCCGATCCAGCGTGGGCCGACTCTTCAGAAAGCCGCCTGCCTCCGCGACGTTGCTCGACAGCATGCCTTTGCCGTGCCGCGTGAAGGTCAGAAACTGCGGAAGCATGCGAGCGATGCCGCGCACAGAAAAGCCGGTCGGTTCGATCGACGCCACCCGCTTGTTGATCGTAAAGTCGATGTGATCGGTCAGGTTCTGACCCACCTGCGGTGCATCGTGGATCACCGGCACACCGAGCGACTGCAGATGCGCCGCTGGTCCGATGCCCGAGCACATCAGCAGTTGCGGTGAATTGAACGCGCCCGCCGCGAGAATCACCTCAGCGCGCGCCGCGAGCGTTTCGACGCGTCCACCGCGCACGATTTCGACGTCGTTCGCCGCTTTGCCGTCAAACGTCACGCGCAACACGGTCGCATCAGTCAGCGTGTGCAGATTCGGCCGCGCGCGATCATAGACATAGGCACGCGCCACGCTGCAACGGCGTCCGTCGCGCTGCGTGACCTGATAGAAGCCAATCCCTTCCTGATCCGGCCCGTTGAAATCGGTGTTCAGCCGATGGCCCGCTTCCTGCGCTGCCTGCACGAAACGCTCCGAGAACGGATTACGAAAGCGCAGATCGCTGACCGTCAGCGGCCCATCGGCCCCGTGCCACGCATCGGCACCGCGCTCGTTGCCTTCCGAGCGGCGAAAGTACTGCAACACGTCGGTCCACGACCAGCCGTGACAGCCTAACTGCGCCCATTCGTCGTAATCGAGCGGATGACCGCGCGTGTAAACCATCGCATTGATCGCGCTCGAACCGCCCAGGCCGCGGCCTCGTGGCTGGTAGCCGCGCCGGCCAGCGAGCCCCGGTTGCGGCTCGGTCTCGTAGCCGTAATTGGTCTTGAGCTTGGTGGGGACTACCACCGCCACGCCGACCGGCATGTTGACGAAGAGATTGCGGTCCGTATGCGGGCCGGCTTCGATCAGCGCGATCGTTGCATCGGGGCATTTGTCCGCGAGACGGCTCGCCAGTGAACAGCCGCCCGACCCCGCCCCTACGATGATGTAGTCGTATTGCATGCGTTCCTCCTGATTCCAGGCCCGTTGCTGGCGCCTGCTGTCTCGCGCACACTTGTCTACGTGTGTTTTCTGCGCATTGTAGGGAGCGTTGCGCCGAAGCGGCCGCTTCTCGGCAGAGCGTTCCCTCTAAACTGGACCGGCGCCGCACCCCTATTATGAAAGGTGGTGGATGCCCAGATAAGACCGTCGGGGCCGCTCGCCCGGCGAACCAGATTAGGGGCGATTGGCTACAGCGCACGCAACTCGCTCCCAGCAGACGCCCCAAATTCAAACGCAGTTCAAAGCATTCGTTTCGTGCCAGCGCGCAATGCAGCAGACAATCAAACAGTGCACACGATCAATGCACTGCAAGCATCCGGTAGACAAAGCAATCGGAGCAAACGGAGACAGCAGATGGAACGGCACCACCCCGGAAAGACGCACGACGTCACCAATCAGGTTCCGCCGCTTGCGGACTACAACCTCTTTGCCAGTGATACCACCCTCGTTGCCGCGCTCGATCGCGAAGGCGCGCCCTGGCATCGCGACGCCTTGTTGCGCGATGGCGCGGCGCTCACCACGCCCGACATCCTCGCGGCGGCGGAGCTGGCGAATCGCCATAAACCGGAACTGTTCACCTTTAGTCCGCGCGGCGAGCGCATCGACGCACTCGAATTTCATCCGGCATGGCACACGCTGCTGTCCTCACTGCGGCGTGAGGGATTGCATGCGCTACCGTTTTCCGATCCGCAACGCGGCGCAATGGTCGCACGCTGCGCCGGATATTTCCTGCATGCGCAAATCGAATCGGGCTCGCTGTGTCCGCTCACCATGACCTTCGCCAGCATTTCGGTGCTGCAACGCGAGCCTGCCCTGTTCGAGACATTGCGCGAAAAACTCTACGCGCGTGAACACGATCCACGCGACCTTCCGCTTACGCAAAAGCGTTCGGCGATGATCGGCATGGGCATGACCGAAAAACAGGGCGGCTCGGACGTGCGCAGCAACCAGACCCGCGCGTTCGCCACACGCGGCAGCGGTCGCGGTGCCGAATACCGGCTACTCGGCCACAAGTGGTTCTTCTCCGCGCCGCAGTGCGATGCCCACCTGGTGCTCGCGCGCACCGAGGATCACGAAGGCCTGTCGTGCTTCTACGTACCGCGCTTCGCACCGGACGGCAGCAAAAACGCCGTGCAGATCCAGCGTCTGAAGGACAAGCTCGGCAACCGTTCGAACGCAAGTAGCGAAGTCGAATTCCTCGACGCCTTCGGCATCCTGATTGGCGAAGAAGGGCGCGGTGTGCCGACCATCATCGAAATGGCCAACTACACGCGACTCGATTGCGTGATTGGCAGCGCCGCGCTGATGCGTGCGGCACTGGTTCAGGCGATTCACCACGCGCGGCATCGCAGTGCCTTCGGCCGACACCTTGCCGACCAACCGCTGATGCGCAACGTGCTCGCCGATCTCGCGCTGGAGTCCGAAGCCGCGACGGTGCTGTTCATGCGCCTCGCCCACGCCTTTGAAGACGCCGCGAGCGTCCCTGAAGAACGCGCGTGGCGTCGCATCGTCACGCCAGCCGCGAAATACTGGGTCTGCAAGCGCACACTCGAATTCACCGGTGAGGCCATGGAAGTCTGGGGCGGCAACGGCTACGTCGAAGAAGGCCCGATGGCGCGCTTCTATCGCGAAGCACCGGTCAATTCAATCTGGGAAGGTTCGGGCAACGTCATGTGCCTCGACGTGCTGCGGGCCATCGAGCGCGAGGCGGATGCCGCGCAAGCGCTGTTCGCAACATGGCGGGCAGATGCGCAAGGGCACCCCGCGCTAGCTGCGGCGCTCGAAAGGCTGGCGGCCACGCTCAACGGGCCGCCTGAAACACGCGAGGCCTCCGCACGCCGCATCGCGCAGCAGATCGTGCTGATCGCTCAGGCTACCTTGCTGGTGCAGCACGCGCCCGCACAGGTGGCCGATGCGTTCATTGCGACAAGGCTTGCCGACGGCTGCGGTGAAAGCGGTCGCGTGTACGGCACGTTGCCCGCCGCGTTCGATCACGGAGCAATCGTCGAGCGCGCCTTCATGGCTTGATGTGTGGCATGCGGCCGTTTCACCCGCTCGCCGCATCGACCAGACAAGTCACACAACCATACGATAAGCGCGGCCAACCGCGCACCGACATCCATCAAGGGAGAGAGCATGAAGAACGATTTGCCGGAGATTGCCGCGCTCGAAGGCCTGCTGCGTGAGCAGCGTCAGGCTTATCTGCGCGCACCGTATCCGTCATGGGAGACGCGGGCGACGCATTTGAAAGCACTGCGTGCGTTGCTCCTTGATCATCGCGACGCGCTCGCCGACGCGATGAACGCCGACTTCGGCAATCGCGCCAAGGAAGAGATCCTGCTCGCGGAATTTCTGGTGCTGAAAGGCGAAATCGACGGGGCGCTCAAGCACGGCAAGCGCTGGATGAAGACGCAGCGGCGCAGCACCAACAAGTGGCTGCGACCCGCACGCTCTAAAGTGATTCCGCAGCCGCTTGGCGTCGTCGGCATCATCGTGCCGTGGAATTATCCGATGCTGCTCGCTGCCGGCCCATTGGTGAGTGCGCTCACCGCAGGCAACCGCGCCATCATCAAGATGTCGGAACTGACGCCGCGCACCTCGGCATTGTTCGAACAACTGATCGCTCAAACTTTCGCGCGCGATCACGTCGCGGTCGTCAACGGCGATGCCGCGCTCGCCGCCGCATTCAGCGCGCAACCCTTCGATCACCTGCTGTTTACCGGCTCGACAAAGGTGGGCCACGAGGTGATGCGCGCCGCCGCCGACAATCTGACGCCCGTGACGCTCGAACTCGGCGGGAAGTCTCCGGCTATCGTCGGGCCGCATGCACGCTTCGATAACGCGGTGGACAACCTCGTCGCCGGCAAGACATTGAATGCGGGGCAGACCTGTGTCGCGCCGGACTACGTGCTGGTGCCGCGCGGACGCGAGCAGGCGTTCATCGAACGCGCCCGGGCGCGGATGACGGCGATGTACCCAGATTTCGCGCACAACCGGGACTACACGTCGATCATTTCCGAGCGCCACTTCGCGCGCCTGCAGCGCCTCGCTGACGAAGCCGAAGCGGCCGGCGCACAACTCCATCTGCTCTCGGACGGCGCGGCTGACCCCGCTGCACGGCGCTTCCCGCTGATCGCGGTGACGGGCGCGCCTGACGAATCGGCGCTGATGCAGGAGGAGATTTTTGGACCGCTACTGCCAATCGTTCCCTACGACACGCTTGACGACGCGATCACCTGGATCAACGCCCGCCCGCGCCCGCTCGCGCTCTATCTGTACGACGACGACGCGGCGACCATCCGCCGCGTCGAGCAGGAAACCATCGCGGGCGGCATGGCGGTCAATGAAACGCTGATGCACCTGGCCTGCGAGAGTCTGCCGTTCGGCGGTGTCGGTGCAAGCGGAATGGGCGCGTATCACGGCTACGAAGGCTTCGTGACCTTCTCGAAGATGAAGCCGGTGCTGACGCAGGCGCGCTGGAACACGCGCGGACTGATCGCCCCGCCGTACGGCAAGCGCGTCAGAGCATTGCTGAAATTGATGCTGCGGTTTTAGAGACCGTCTGGCTCATCCACTGATTCGACGGGTGCAGCGGAGACCGTAGCCTCGCTTACCACCTCGACCGCGGTCGACGGCGTCTCGTCGGCCGCGCCGCTTTCCAGCCGATGCAACCACGCAAGCAATTCGGCCACCGCCTGATAAAGCTGCGGCGGAATACGCGCGTCAAGATCCACCTGCATCAGCAGCGACACCATTTCGGGCGCCTCGTGGACGTAGAGGCCCGCTTCCTTCGCCCGCTGCACGATCATCTCGGCGACAAGCCCATAACCTTTGGCGACCACGCGGGGCGCGCGGTCGTTGCCCTTCGCGTCATAAACGAGCGCGGCTGCGCTGCGGCGTGCGGTGCGACTCATCACATGTCCCAATCGAAATCGTTGTCCGACTTATGGACGGGATGCTGCGCACGCGCTACGCGCTCGGGCCGGCTGCCTCGCGGGGCCGCGACCGAAGTTTCGGCCGACGGTACCGAGCGCGCATAAGCCGAGGCTGCGGCCTGCGCAGCGGCGGCCGCGGCCGGATTAAACACGCTTCCCGGCACGCCACCGCCCACCTCACGGATCGACAAGCCGCTCAACTGGATGCCTGCCGCAGCAAGCCGCTGACGAAACCCCTCGCTTTGCTCCGTGAGCCGCGCCGCACCGAGCGGACTCGCCAGCACACGCGCTGCGAGCCGCGTGCCGGTGAGCGTCAGTTCTGCGTCTACCGTGCCAAGCAGCGGCAACGACAGGGTGAGCCGGGTCCGCCACGGGTAATCCTCTTCGGTACCGGAGCCGCCGCCGCTGCGCTGCCACTCGTCGCCGTCCTGCTGGAT
>NZ_JBAURZ010000278.1:0-8791 GCF_049581445.1 Paraburkholderia sp.
CCGGCAAGCCGACCAGCCGCGCGGCGCGGTTGCTGCCGCCTACCACCCGCATCGCAAAACCCTTCGTGCTGTGCTTGACGAACACCCAGGCGGCAATACAGGCAACCACACCCCACAGCAGCCCCCAGTGCACTTCGAGACCCGGCAAGGAGCCGATGGTCATGGCATCGGGTACGGGGAACGTGGAGGGCTTGTTAAGACTCGCTGGATCGCGCAACGGTCCTTCCACTAGAAACTTGAAGAGCGCAATGGCGATATATGACATCAACAGGCTGCTGATCGTCTCGTTGACGCCGCGCCACTGCCGCAACGCGCCCACTGCGCCGATCCAGATGCCGCCCGCTACGATGCCGGCAATCGCCATCAACGGCGTGGCGATGAGCCACGGCGTGCCGGCGGGCAGACATTGCGGCACGACCGCCGAAGCGAGACCGCCGAGCGCCAGCGCTCCTTCGCCGCCAATCACCACCAGCCCAACCTGCGCCGGCAGCGCCACGCACAACGCAGTCAACATCAACGGCGACGCTCGCAGCAAGGTACTTTGCCAGGCAAACGACGACCCGAACGCGCCCTGGAAAATCAGCCCGATCGCATCCATGGCCGGCGCGCCCTGCACCAGCAGGAACAGCCAGAACAGCAACAGCGTGCCCGCGAGCGCGAACACCGTGGGCACGGCAGGCAACACACCGAGCATCAGCCGGGCAGAACTCGCGTTAGGACGCATGGCCGCTCCTTGAGAATTGGTCGGACCGCAGGTGCATCAGATCTGGCCCACCACACCTGAGACCAGGTAGTTCATGCTTTCGAGGGTGTAGTCGGTCTGCACGTGACTCGTGCCGTCGGCCACCACCACGACGCCCTTGTTGTCCTTGATCGGACCTTTGAAGATCACGAATTCGCCCGACAGCATTTTCGACTTCACGCCGTCCGCGCTCTGACGTGCATCCGGCGTGACCTTCGCGCCGTACGGCGACATCTTCACGAAACCTTCTTTCAGACCGCCGCGCAGCACGTTGGGCTGCGGCTTGCCGCCTTGCGCGCCCGCTACCAGTTCCTTGTACGGCGTGGCCCAGTCCCATTCCGCGCCGGTCAGATAGCCCTTGGGCGCAAGCGCCGCCTGACTCGCGTGGTAGCCGCAGCTCATCGCGCCGCGCTTCTCGGCGGTCTCGATCACGACCTTCGGACCATCGACGTGGCAGGTCAGCACGTCGCAACCCTGATCGACCAGACTGTTGGCCGACTCCGCTTCCTTGACGGGCATCGACCAGTCACCGGTGAAAATCACGTGCGTCGTGATGGACGGGTCTACCGACTGCGCGCCGAGCGTGAACGCGTTGATGTTGCGCAGCACCTGTGGGATCGGCTTGGCAGCGACAAAGCCGAGTTTCTTGGTCTTCGTCATGTGGCCAGCGACGACGCCATTCAGATACTGGCACTCGTCGATATAGCCGAAATAGCTGGTGATGTTCGGCGGATTACCCTGTTTCCACAGTCCGCCGCAATGCGCGAAGCGCACATTCGGATACTTGGCCGCCATCTTCAGCACGTGCGGATCGAAGTAGCCAAACGAGGTGGCGAAGACCAGCGTGGCGCCATCCTGTTCGATCATCGCTTCCATCGACTTCTGCACCGCGATCGTCTCCGGCACGTTCTCCTCTTCGACGACCTTCACGTTGGGCAGCGTCTTGATCACATTGGCGGCGGTGGCCTGCGCCTGGTTATAGCCATAGTCACCGCGCGCGCCGACGTAAATCACACCGACGGTCAGTTTGCTGGCGGCAAATACCGATTCGAATGGCAGCACCGCACCGAGCGTCAGCAGGCTGGCATTCTTTAGAAAGTGGCGACGATTGCTCATGGCGTATCCGGTCTCGTGGGTTGAGGGTTATGGAGCGTTATGGGTTATGCGGGTTACGGTTTAACAGCGCCGGGGTGGCCACTTGCGTTGGCGGCCGCAAGGCTCGCCAGATAGGCGAGCCAGCCGCCGAAATGCGTAATGTCACGCGCCCCTGCCGCCGCGGTGACAGCCGCCGGTTCGCAGATGAAGCCCTTGACGGTGCGCCCATCGGCCACGCGGACGGTGCCGATGCCAAGCGGCGCGGGTACTTGAGCGACAAGCGCGCCGAACAGGCGCAGCGGCACTTGCCATAGCTCGATGGCAATGGCTTGGGACGGCTGGCCGTCAGCGTCAGCGGGTTGCGGGGCATGCACCAGCGCAGGCTTCGGCGGCGTGGTACCGGCTAGTGCGAACAGGCGGTAGTCGGGCGACGTCTGGGTCGCTTCGAGAAAGCGCGCGCCGGCTTCGAGCAGTTGTCCGTTCAACGGCTGGCCGCGCAGATGCGCGCCGACCACGGCGACGGTGATAGACGGCTCGTCAACTGGCAGCGGATTTTGCTTGATGTCGCTGCTGTCCGCGTTATTGGCGTGGTCGAAGAAAAGCTGCTGAATCTGCTCGCCGAGCACCGCGAGCCGCTGGTCGGCGCCTGCGGGCGCAATCAACGTGACACCGGCGGGCAAGCCGTCCGCGCGCCGCACACACGGCACCGCCAGCGCACACAGATCGAGCAGGTTGACGAAGTTCGTGTAGTAGCCCAACTGACTGTTGAGTTCGACCGGATTGCCCTTGACGGCAGCGATGGTCGGATGAGTCGGTGTGGTGGGCACGATCAGGACGTCGATGTCCTCGAATACCTTTTCCGCGTAACGCTTCAGTTCAGCAAGGCGGTACTGCCCGTTAAAGGCATCCACCGCGCTGAACTGATCGGCCTTGCCAATCACGCCGGCCACTACCGGGTCCATCGCCTCACGATGCGTGTCAAAGAACTCGCCCACTGCCGCGCGCCGTTCCGCGACCCACGGACCGTCGTAGAGCAACGCAGACACTTGAGTGAACGGCACGAGGTCGATCGCAGCCGGGGTCGGCGCGAGGTGCGCGCGCACGGTATCGAGTGCAGCCTCGAAGGCTTGCGCGGCGAGTGCGTCGCCATAGAACTCGGCCCGTTCCGGCACGCCGATGCGGCACGGGCTCGCCATCAGACCAAGCGAAGGCACGCGCCGCGAGTAGCCATCGAGCGGGTCGAATTGCGCCAACTGACTCAGCACTTGCCAGGCATCCGCGACGGTATGCGCAAAGATCGACACGCAGTCGAGGCTCTTGCATGCCGGCACCACACCACGCTTGCTGATCAGCCCAATTGAGGGCTTCAGTCCCACCAGTTCGTTAAAGCCTGCGGGCACGCGACCAGACCCGGCGGTATCCGTGCCGAGAGAAAACGCCACGCATCCTGCTGCGACGGACACCGCTGAACCGGAACTGGAGCCGCCGGAAACCCGCTCGCCAAACTCGACCTGCCGCACCGCGCCATATGGCGAACGCACGCCGACCAGGCCGGTGGCGAACTGGTCGAGGTTGGTCTTGCCAATCAGGATCGCGCCAGCGTCCAGCAGACGCTGCACGGCAAAGGCCGACTCAGTGGGCGTGTAGGCGAACTCGGGACAGGCCGCCGTGGTGGGAATGCCAGCGGCGTCGATGTTGTCTTTGATCGCGAACGGTATGCCAAACAACGGCATGCGCGCGAGCACCGCCTCGCCCAGTTCCGCACGCAGCGCTTCAAGTTGCGTCGCACGTTTGTAGAGCGCCTCGGCAGGCACGCGATAGATCCACGCTTCGGGACGCCCGGACGCATCGATGCGCTGCAGCGTTTGTTCGATGCATTGCATCGGGGTCAGCGTGCGTTCGGCATAGCGCGCCGAAAGCGCACCGATCGAAGCCACTGAAGCAACCGGGCGAAGCGCGCCGGGATTTGAGGAAATAGTCATGAGTTCAATCTTGAATACAAGTTTGAACTCAACTAAGCACAAGCTATGCCAAGCGCATCATCGGCAGTCCACGTAGCGCTGTATCGCCTTACGCAGCGGCTGTTTGCGCGCGGGGCCCGCTCGCTGCCCGAGTCTCCGGCGGGGGATTACCGCGCTTTTCAACGGCCGATGTTTGTGCACCACTCCCCACAATAGGGCAGCCATGAACCGGGACGGTTCGCGCGTTTCGGCCCTGGTTTCGTGTTCCCCTATTCGGTGCTTGCCGCCACGCGCTCGGCCAGTTTGGCGTCGTAACTCGAATGCACGTGCACCCGCTTCTTCTCCGGATACGCATACGTATACGCCTTGCGCAGCGCCAGCGATGCCTCGTGGAAACCGGACAGAATCAGTTTCTGTTTGTTCGGATAGTTAGCAATATCGCCGACTGCGAAGATGCCTGCGCGCGAGCTTTCGTAGTTGGAAGTGTCGACGTCCACCTTGCCCGCATGCAGACTCAAGCCCCAGTCCGCAATCGGGCCGAGGTCCGCGACGAGCCCATACAGCGCGACGACGTGCTCGGCCTCGAGTTGCGTCGAGCCGCCAATCTGACGAATCTCCAGCGATTCAAGCTTGTCGTCGGGCGCGTTCAACCCTGCAATCGCCCCAACCATGAAATCCATTTCTCCCGCCTCGACCGCGCGGCGCATCTTTTCGACGCTGGAGTCCACCGCGCTAAACCCGTTGCGCCGATGCACCAGCGTCACCTTGCGGGCGGTCGAGCGTAGCGCAAGCGCCCAGTCGAGCGCAGAGTCGCCGCCCCCCGCGACCACCACGGTTTTGTCGGCGAAATCGGCCACGTTGCGCACGCTGTAATGAACGTGGCGCCCTTCGAGCGGCGCTGCCTCGGGCAGAGCCAGACGCTGTGGCGCAAAGGCGCCATTGCCGGCCGCCAGCAGAATCGCTGCGGCATCGAACGCCAGACCCTCGCGGGTCGTCACGCTCCAACGTCCATCGTCGCGCTGCTCGACGGTATCGACCCGCTGACCGAGGTGGATCGGCACATCGAAAGGCCGGCATTGCACCAGCAGACGCTCGACCAGTTCACGTGCCGTGCAAGACGGGACGGCGGGAATATCGTAGATGGGCTTGTCGGGATATAGCTCGATGCACTGGCCGCCCACTTCCGGCAATGCGTCGACGATATGGCAAGACAGGCCAATGACCCCCGCTTCAAACGCGGCAAACAGCCCGACCGGACCCGCGCCGACGATTAGCACATCAGTACGCAGCGGATCTTGCAGAGCTGGGGAAGGTTGGGGAGATGAGGCGGTACTGGGAATCATTCGGCGTCCATGGCGTTGGCGCGGCGAGCCGCGCGTGGACTGACCACCATACAGACTCAGCCGTGCTCCGGCAACGAAGACACCACGAGCGGTGGGGAAAGCCCCGCCGCGCTCGTCTTCACGCCGTTAAAATTGATGCAGGATGCCGACGTAAGCGCCGGTCTGCGATTCGCCTTGCAGCGGGCTCGTACTACCCGTGCCTTCTCGCGGGTTCGCGAGTAGCGATAAATTAGACTGCTTGCTGTTATCCACGAAGGCCACCGTCCCGTACAGGAAGGTGCGCTTGCTCAGGTTGTAGGTCGCGCCAAGCTCGTACAACGTGGCGTGCCCGCCCGGATCGTGCTGCGCGTCGCCGCCGCCATCGCCAATGTCCACATAGAAGCCCGCCGCCGTCACGGCCCAGGCCTGATTCACCGTGTAGGTGGCACCCAGCCAGTAGTAGTTGGCGCTATCCGCGAGACCGGCCGGCGTATCCGGCGCCTGGAAATGGCTATAGGCACCCTGAATCTTCCATTTTTCGATGTACACGTTCGCGGCGGCAACATACTCACGCGAGCTGGTGAAGATGTTTGTCATCTGGCCGTTGTTGTCGCGCAGTTCGTCGTATATCCCGCGCAGGTCGAAGAGCTTTGAGTGATACGAAAGCATGATCCCGTCGGAGCGGCCGAATTCGCCTGCCGCGCCGTTGTTGAAACCATTCGGCTGATTGCCGAACGCATACTGGCCTTGCACGTCGAAACCGTCGATAACCGGGCTGTGATATTCGACGTTGTTGCTGGTCTGCTGCCAGTTACGGCCGCGCACCAGCGAGGCCGACGAAAACGCCTCCTGCACAAACGGGTCGAATTCCCACACGCCGTCGCTGTCAATGAACAGATTGCGACCGGCCTGCACCTGGCCCCACTGCTGGCTGTCCAAAGCGGCGTAGGCCCGCCGTGAAAACAGCCTGCCTCCACCCGTGGTGCCGTTCATCAATTGCAGGGCAGTCTCCAGCCTGAAGAGCGCGGCAAGCCCGCCGCCCAGATCTTCAGTGCCTTTGAAGCCCAGCATGCTGGTGCCCCAGTCGCCGCCTTCGGCACTCCAGCTCGTGGAGGTGCTGCCGTTGCCGTTGGACACGTGATTCAGGTACTGGAAGCCGCCATCCAGCCGTCCATAAAGGACGACACTGCTTTGAGCGTGAGCAGCAAGCGGACTCGCTACCAGCAGGGTAGCCATGAGTGTTGTGCGTAGTCTCATCATCCGGTGTCGGTTATTAACTCGTTATTTTTGCCAGAATGATTCAGGCGCCCAGGCATTGCCATCGAATTTGCCTGCGTTCCGTCCCAAGGTGCGTCCGTACGAACAATCCCAACGACTAGCGGATCAACAGACGCGCCGCCTGAATGATTCGAATCGACCCAGCCATGCACCTTCAATTATTCCTGTATAGGTGACCGAACTATAGGTGAAGGCGCCTCGCCAGTATATTTCGTTTGCGGCAAAGGTGATTTGCCTTGTCGCTGTCGCCCTGCAATAAAACTTCGTGGGTATGCAAGCCGCATCTGTCGTCCTGCAGTGCGTCACGGCGGGTCCGCGCTAAGATACGCGTCTATCGATCAGCCGTATGGCTCAACCAGCTTGCCACGCCACGATGAATGCCCGATGAATGCGCCCGAACTGACTGAAGACGAACGCCTTGGCCTTTATTTGCGCCGCACTGCAACAGGCGCTGAATGGTGGCGGGTCAGCATCGCGGACCGCCCACAAACCTGGCGCCTCGAGCACGGTGTTCAGGATGGCGAAGTCAAAGGCGCGGTGGATATCGACCTCGTGGTCGATGCCGAGAACCTGCGTGCCAAGCTCAAGAAATGGCATCGCGAAGGCTTTGTGTTCGAGGCGCGTGATGCGGGATCCACAGCAGACGCCAAACAGCGCGTTTCGTTCATGCCGGAGTTGCAGCGCGCCACCTCTGCCGCCGCTCAGCAGCGTGCGAACTCGGTGGCGAGTGCCGTGCAGACCGTGCGGATCGGTCACGTGGATGTGCCGTGCGGCGTGCCCGGCCCGCTCGTGCCAAGGGTCAACCCGGCCTACCTTTTTTCGGAGCGCTTCAACGATATCGTCGAAGATATTGTCGAGAACAAACGTGTGATGCTGATCGGTCACACGGGCGCGGGCAAGACCAGCCTGATCGAACAGGTGGCCGCGCGAGCGCAACACGGCGTGGTGCGCTCGAACATGAACGGCCAAACCACCGTGGGCGATTTCGTCGGCTTCTGGACGGTCAAGGGCGGTGCGACGCTGTGGGTCGACGGCGTGTTGCCAACGGCGATGCGCGAAGGCCTCTGGCTGATCGTCGATGAAATCGATTTTGCTGAACCCTCCATTCTCGCCGCCCTCACCGCCGTGCTGGAGCCGCATGGACGCTTGACGCTCAAGGAAAAAGGCAACGAAGTCGTCGCGCCGCATCCGGCGTTTCGTCTCTTTGCCACCGCCAACGCGGTGGGCGCGATGAGCCAGTTCCGGCATCTGTATCAAGGCGCGAATCTGATGAACGAAGCGTTCCTCGACAGATGGCGTGTGTATCTGCTCGACTACCTTTCGCCCGCAGAAGAAGCCGACGTGCTGGTGCGCACGCTCGCGCCACATATGACACCGGCGCTGGCCGCGACGCTCGCAGCGATTGCCGCCGACTGCCGGGCCGCATTCGCGCGCGAGGACCTCTCGAGCGCATTTTCCACACGCCGGCTGCTCGACTGGGCCGAGCTGATGCTGCGCACCGGCGACCCCGAGCGCGCCGCCGGCCCCGCGATCTATGCGAAAGTCAGCCCCGAAGATGCGGCGCTGATCCGCGGCATCATTCGACATCACATCGCTCCTGCCGGGTGAGCGCGATGCACGCGGCACGCGACGCCCGAGGCTTTGAGTTCGAGTCCGCGCTCGGCAAGATCGCGCGCGTGCTGACCGGGCAATATGGTGTGACGGTTGCGTTCAGTCCCGACGGGCCACGTGTGGAGCGCGGCCGGATTGTCATTCCCGATTATGAAGTGGGCGAAGGCCTCTCAACCGATGTGCTGGTCGGCTATCTCGACCTGCTGGTCGCGCGCGCCAAACATTCCGAGTTGAGCCGCTTCGACGCGCTGCCGCGCGGCATCACCTCACAGCTTGCGCAGGTGATCGAAGACCGGCGTGTTTGCGCGCAGTTGCTCGCTGAGTACCCGGGCGCGCGCTGGTTTATCGGCAAGCTGCGCGAGCACGCGGCAGCGCGCACGCAGCAGCGCTGGAATCGTTTACGTTGGCGCGACCGGTTTATCTGGTGTGTCGAACAGGCGCTGTGGCATGAACCGGTCAACCCTGGCGAAATCAGTCAATCGCTTTCCGCTGGGTTGCTCGCGACGCAGGATCTGCTCGTGCAAGCGGGCCGAAGCCAGTCAAGCGGCGACAGCATTGCAGCCGCGCAAGCGATCATGGCTCGCGTGCGGGCTTTATCGGCGGGCGACGTCAATAACATGATGTTTTCTGTTGGGACGGCCGAGGACATCGATACGGATCAGGACGCGGCATCATTCGACCCGTTCGAGAGCGACGGCACCCGCGCCGATCAGGACAGCGCATCAACGTCGCCGGCCGGGGCCAGCGCCGGTGCCGACGCGTTGAATGCCACGGGCATGGGA
>NZ_JBAURZ010000279.1:0-11737 GCF_049581445.1 Paraburkholderia sp.
CGGGGATCGCCAGCAGCCCGCCCGCAGCGACGCTACCAAAGCCGGTCTTGCCGAGCACCCGCGCGATCCACTGCACGGGCAGCAGCACCTGGACGGCCGAGCCGAGCAACAGACCCAGCACCATCGCTTGCCAGATCGCCTTGCCGTAAGCCACGGCGTAGCCCAGCGCCGCGCCGAGCGATGGCGCGGGCGGACTTGCGTCGGTGCCCATCAGGATCGATTTGCCGATCGAATGGGTCGCGGCCGCCGTGAACGCCCGGTGGTAATACGGAAACCACTTCACATAAAAAAGCCCGAGCACGGCGACCAGCAGAAAAATCAGCCATCCAGATGCTGCGGGTTGGGGTTGGGTTTGGCGTGTCGTGTTCATCGTTATTGTTGGATGGGTTGAGTTGTCTGATGCGTCTGATGCTCTGCCGTGCGCAGATCCACCGATTTCAGCTGCGCCAGCAGGGCTGCGGCCTGTCCGACGCTATCCGTGGCGTTCGGCCTGAATTCGAAGTGCAGCGCATCCTCGAGGCGGCTGAAATGCTGCCGGCTGCTACGCTGATACGCCGGGTCGTAATGACGATCGATCAGTTGGCCAAACAGTTCGGCACGGGCTGCCGTGTCAGCCATGCTGCCTGCGTCGATCAACGCTTGCCAGTGTTTGACCTGCTCGCGGCTATGCAGACCAATCAGGCGCTCCAGTTGATATTTGAACGAGGCTGGATTGTCGAACAGATGCGCGTAGTCCTGCAGCAGGAACGTAATGCGCTCATCGTGGCTCGCGTCGACTTCCACGCACAGGCCCCGATGAAAGCGTTCGAGCAGCGTTTCGGGCAGCGTGATTGCGCCAATCCGCCGGCTCTCGGCCTCGACGAATACGGGTCGTCGTGGATCCATGTCCGACAAAATGCGGGTCAACGCAGTATCGAAGGCCTTTTGGGCCGGTTGCGGCTGATCGGGCAACGCCCCTAGCAGCGAACCGCGATGGCAGGCCAGCGCCTCCAGATCCAGCACCTGCGCCCCCGCTTGCCGCAAGGCCTGCAACAGGCGCGTCTTGCCGCTGCCGGTATGGCCGATCAGTGCGACATAGTCGAACTGGCCAGGCAGCGTCGCGAGCGTGTCCAGCACCGAGCGGCGGTACGTCTTGTAGCCACCGTCGAGTTGCCGCGCCTGCCAGCCGATCAGGTTGAACCAGGTCGTCATCGACCCTGACCGCTTGCCGCCGCGCCAGCAATAGATCAGCGGGCGCCAGTTGCGTGGCCGATCGGCAAAGGTGGTCTCCAGATGCTGCCCGATATTGCGCGCCACCATCGCCGCGCCGACGCGGGTGGCCTCGAATGGCGAGACCTGCTTGTACATCGTGCCGATGATCACCCGCTCCGCGTTGCTCAATACCGGTGCGTTAATCGCGCCCGGAATGTGATCCTCGGCGAACTCCAGTGGCGTGCGCACATCCACGATTTCATCGAATCGCGTCAGTTGATCGAGGGACACAAGCAGGTTTTTCAATTGGGCAACGCGTCGGAAAAGCCTGATTTCGAATGAAACGGCTGGGGATGGGGCTAACGGATGGAACAGACGAACCGGATTATCGCATGCGGGATGCGGAGGCTGGTCTGGCCCATGTGCCAGGCCGCGGCTGCGTGAAGTCTGCCGCACGGCTAAAATGCGGGTCCGGCAGGTGCCTCGACTGAGGCGCTGAACACGCGCCTCGTCATGAACATGCTGGATTACCTGGAGTGTGGTGCCGATGTCCGATTCGTCTTCCGCTGTCACACCCAAAGGCGCGTCTTCGCTGATCGTGTCGCTCGTCGCCGCCGCGTTCTTCATGGAGAACCTCGATGGCACGATCATCGCTACCGCCCTGCCGCAGATGGCGCGCTCGTTCCATATCCATCCGGTGGATCTGAGTATCGGCATCACCGCGTACCTGCTAACGCTCGCAGTGTTCATCCCCATCAGCGGCTGGGTCGTGGACCGCTTTGGCGTACGCACCGTGTTCACTGCTGCGCTCGCGGTGTTCACGGCCGCGTCGGTGGTCTGTGGCATGACCAATGGGCTGGTGGAATTCACCGCGGCGCGTGTCCTGCAGGGACTCGGCGGCGCGATGATGGTGCCGGTGGGCCGCCTCGCGGTCTTGCGCGTCACCTCCAAGGACAACCTGATGCGGGCGATCTCGGTCATTACCTGGCCGGGCCTCGTCGCGCCGATCATCGGGCCGCCGTTGGGCGGATTCATCACGACCTATTCGTCATGGCGCTGGATCTTCTATCTGAATCTGCCGCTCGGTCTGATCGGCATGGTGCTCGCATGGCGCTTCATCAGCGCGGGCGGCGAGACTGAAAAGCGTCCGTTCGACGGCCTCGGCTTCGTACTTTGCGGAGTTGCAGGCACTGCGGTCATGTATGCGATGGAACTGATCGGCCGCGCTGGAGCCTCTTGGGGCGAGGCGCTTGCGTTCCTGGTGATCGGCCTCGCTAGTGGCACCGCGGCCTGGGTGCATTTGCGGCGTACCGCGCACCCGGTAGTCGATCTGTCCGCGTTTCGCATCAAGACGTTCGCGGTGGCAACCGGCGGCGGGTCGCTCTTCCGCATTTCGATCGGGGCGGTGCCGTTCCTCGTGCCACTGATGTTCCAACTCGGCTTCGGCATGAACGCGTTTCGCTCGGGCTTGCTGACACTCGCGATCTTCGCCGGCAACCTCTCCATGAAGCTCGTCACCACGCCCACCATGAAGCGTTTCGGCTTTCGCTCGGTGCTGATCGTCAATGGCGCGTTCGCGGCGCTCTCGCTTGCGGCGATCAGCCTGCTCACTCCGTCGACGCCTTATGGCTGGATACTCGCCGTGCTGTTTGTGAGCGGACTCGCGCGCTCGCTGCAATTCACCGCAATCAACACGCTTGCCTTCGCCGATGTGCCGAAACCGCAAATGAGCGGTGCTTCCACCCTGTCGAGCACGCTCGGCCAGATGACGATGGGCATGGGGGTGGCCGCGGGCGCCATCGCCTTGCGTGCTTCAGCCTCGCTGCATGGGCACGGCGCGCAATCGGTCACGCCTGCGGACTTCAGTCTCGCGTTCGTGCTGGTGGCGGCGCTCAGCGGCATAGCCGTGGTCGACGTGTTCGGACTCGATCCACGGGCCGGTGCGCATGTCAGCGGACACCAGAGGCGCGAAGCTTGAACTGACCGACGCACGAGCCGCCAGTTACTTACCTCAACTATCACGATGAAAACCGAACAACTCGAATTACTGGTCACCCGCGTGATGCCATATGGCAAATATAAAGGCCGTCTGATTGCAGATTTACCTGGCCACTATTTGAACTGGTTTGCGAGCCAAGGTTTTCCGCCCGGTGAAATCGGCCAACTATTGGCGTTAATGCACGAGATCGATCACAACGGACTTTCTTCGTTAATAGAACCCCTGCGAAAACGTTGAGGAGCGCGTGTTATCGAGCTCATTGCTTTCAGTCCGGCAACGTTTAGACAACAGGTTTATCACTAATACAATACAGAGTGAAAGCAATCAGGCGTGCTATTTTCCGCTGTAAAAAAAGCTAACCTTTTTGTCCTTGACCCTCGTAGGTCCATCGGCTTTAATCAGCACGACTCGATAAATTTCTTCATGCGCGCCTTGTGCATGTCTTCATGCAAAACTTCAGCCTGATCAACCTGCTCGACTACATCGGCCATGACATGTCGCCCGTGAGCGCAGTCATTGCATTTTTTGTGTTTGGTTATCTCGTGGTCGGCTTGCCTGTTCACTTTCGTCAAGGCGCGGCATCGCGCGACGTCTGGGGAACCGCTGCGGGTGTCACCATGGCTGCGCTCTATGCCGCGTTCCTCGTGGGCGTGTATCCGCTCGTGCATCATGGCTTCGTTCATGTGCCGCCGGCTATCGTCGTGCAACATTAGGCGCATTGTTTCGCATTGGTGTTCGCTCGTGTTCTGCAAGACGCATAAGCTGGCCCAACCGCCGTACACGCTTTAACGCGCACTCCCCGTCTCCAACGCAAAGCCCTTCTCAACGCGAGGCCCACTCAGCAGCAAGGGTCGAGAACGCCTGGCACGCCGCACTCCGATAGGCACCACTGCGCTGCAATAACGCCGCCGTGCGCTGCGGCAAGGCCGGCTTCAACGCGACAGGGTGCAAGCCTTCATGCTCACGCGCAATCGCGTCAGGCAGTACGGTAGCCAGCACCCCGCGCCGCACAATCTCCACAATCGCGCTAATCGAATTCACCTCGATCGCCACGTGCGGCGCGACCCGCTGTTGCAAACAATACTGATCGATATAACGGCGGGTCGCGAAGTCACCGCTCAACATCACAAGCGCCTGGCGTTCCAGTTCACGCGCCGCGAGCGGCGCGTTTTGTCGTGAACAAGGATGCGCCGCACCCACCACGAGGCTCAGTGTTTCGACAAACAGCGCCTCGCTTTCGATCTCAGGTGAACGCACATCAGAGAACGCAATCCCAATGTCGAGCAGATCGTCTGCGAGCGCCGCTTCAATACGATCCTGGGTGGTCTCCTGAAGCGTCACCGTGATGCCGGGCCACGCCGCATTGAAGCGCGCCAGCAAGGGCCCGATCAGATACGCCGTGAACGTGGGCGTGACGGCAAGGCGCAGCGAACCACGGCTCAGGTCCTGCACATCGTGGATGGCGCGGCGGCCTTCGTCGAGATCCTGCAACGCCCGACGCGCATGACGCAGATACGCTTCGCCCGCATCGGTCAGGCGCACGGTGCGCCCCGAACGGTCGAATAGCTGCACCCGCAGCGTATCCTCGAGTTGCCTGATCTGTTGGGACAGCGTGGGCTGCGACACGTGCAGCGCCTCGGCGGCGCGTGTGAAGTTCTGATGTTCCGCAACCGCCAGCAGATAGCGGATATGACGTAGCAACATGCGCTTTCAACTATAGGACTGACTTATTGAATCCATAATAATCGAGTCTTGGACCCTATAGTCAAACTGGATCATCCTATCGTCATTGGTCAACGCCTCAACGCCGGAGAGACGCTCATGCAAGACATCATTGAAGGCTTCCTGAAGTTTCAACGCGAGGTATTTCCCGCCCGTTCGGCGCTTTTCAAGCGCCTCGCCACCAGTCAGAACCCAGGCGTGCTGTTCGTCACCTGTTCGGATAGCCGGGTGGTGCCGGAGTTGCTCACGCAGCGCGAGCCCGGCGACATGTTCGTGATTCGCAACGCGGGCAATATCGTGCCCTCGTACGGGCCGGAGCCCGGCGGCGTGTCGGCCACCGTCGAGTATGCGGTTGCGGTGCTGGGCGTGACGGACATCGTCATTTGTGGACACTCGGACTGCGGCGCGATGACCGCCATCTCGACCTGCATGTGCCTCGATCATCTGCCCGCTGTGGCCGCCTGGTTGCGTCACGCGGATGCTGCCCGCGCCGTCAACGCGGCGCGTGAATACCCGACGCCGCAGGCTCGCCTGAACTCGCTGGTGCGTGAGAACGTCGTCGCGCAGCTGGCCAACATCAGGACTCATCCGTCAGTGGCCGTCGCGCTTTCGCAGGGACGCCTGAATCTGCACGGCTGGGTCTACGACATCGAAAAAGGCGCAATCGACGCGCTCGACGGCAGTACGAACCCGCAGCACTTCGTCTCGCTTGCCGAGCATCCGGATGTGTGCGCCGTGAATACTCAGGTCCCACCCCCGGACTAACACGAGCCTGTGCGCGCCGGACGCCTCGATCTAACCCGGTTACTCAAGTCCCCTTGCCCACCCCGCATCAGAAAGGAAACATCATGTTGCAATCACAAGTCAGCCAGACCGCCCGTCAGCACCTAACCGACGCCATCATCGACGCGAAAATGCGCAAGGACCTGTCCTGGCAGCAGCTCGCAGACGGCACGGGCTTGAGCCTCGCGTTCGTCACCGCGGCCCTGCTCGGCCAACACCCGCTGCCGGCGGAAGCGGCGGCTATCGTCAGCGAACGGCTGGAACTGGGCGACGAGGCTGCCCGCCTGTTGCAGGCGGTGCCGCTGCGCGGCAGTATCGACGGCGGCGTGCCGACCGATCCGACGATCTATCGTTTCTACGAGATGGTGCAGGTCTACGGAAGCACGCTTAAGGCGCTGGTGCACGAGCAGTTCGGTGACGGCATCATCAGCGCGATCAACTTCAAGCTCGACATCAAGAAGGTTGACGACCCGGAAGGTGGGTCGCGCGCCGTGATCACGCTGGACGGCAAGTATTTGCCTACCAAACCGTTCTAGACTGAAACGACGCGCGCGCCGGCCTCGCGTTTCGGACTGTAAGCTCTCAGCTCTCAACGCCAGGAGGCTGCGTCGGTTTGATCGGCGTCGATCGCATGTGCCAACAGCGACGGCACCTGGGAGAACGCGCCGGTGAGCGACGGATCGATGCCGTAGTGTTCCACCAGCATCGCAGACGGCTCAAGAAAGTCCACCAGCACCGGGCCCTCCGGCTCTTGCCAGACCACCAGCTTTAACGGCAACTCGAGCGCTGCGTGCGGATTCGCTTCCATGACCGGCGTGCCGCCTTTCGGGTTGCCAAACAGAAGCATGCGCGTCGGCCGTAAGGTGGTCGAGGCCGACACGGCCGCGACCGCCTGATCGATATCTGCGAAGATCGTCATGCCACGCTCGGTCAGCGCCTGCTTGAGGCGCGTGATCGTCACCTCGAAGTCGAAGCCGCTGTGCATTGTGATCACAGAGGACGGGATTCGTGCAGGGGGCGTCATGGGGTCGTCACCTCAGTTTTTTGCGGGTCGTGCATCAGCTTACGCTACCGAGGCCCGTATGCAACCGTCCGCGCGACGCACCCGCCGCGCACCTCTCAGCGGCTGTGCGCCCGAGCGCGTCCTGGAGCGCGGGTGTGCAAATATGGCCTGTCGAAAGGTATAGCAGAACAGCGCGGACGCGTGAAATTTTTGCGCCGTGGTTCGCGGCACTCGCCGTGCCTGTCGTTCGGGCTAACTCCACTCGCCCGCGAGTTCCGGTCCCAGCGCCTCATAGAGCGGCTGCAGCAACGGCGCGACCGGACGCCAGCGCGCGAGCGAGGTGCGATAGATCGGCTGACGCACCTGCGAGGCACTCGCGGTGTTGACCTGTCGCTGGGTCTGGTGGAACGCGAGACATCGCTCGTCCCAGTCGAGTCCGCAATGAGCCAGCATGCGGCGCGCGTTGCCTTCGAGATCGTCGACGAGTTCCTCGTACTGCACTTCGATCATCACGCCTTCCGGCAACGCCTGCCGCCAGTGCGCCATCAACGCATCGTAGGCACGGTAATAGCGGCCCAGTTCGCCGAGATCGTAGCTGAATGGTACGTCGTGAAATATCCGCGAAAAAATCGACAGACACGTCTCCACTGGCGCCCGGCGGCTATGAATAAAGCGCGCGTTCGGCAACGCCAGATGAATCAGTCCGACGTTGATAAAGTTAAACGGGTATTTGTCCGTGATGCGCTGATAGGCCTCGGCATCCGGCACCTCGTTGCGAATCCGTCGCACGTAATCGGCGCCCAGCGATGTGAGTTGTGCTGCTGAGGCATTGAGAATGGTGTCGAGGTTGAGCTTGTCACCTTCTTCTGGGCTGCGTGCAAGGGCGCTCATCAGCGCCTTGCCAAAATCGGGCCGTTCCCCCGCACCGAATACCTGCGGATGGCTTGCCAGAATCTGTTCGATCAGCGTCGACCCGGAGCGCGGCATGCCGACGATAAAAACCGGTGCATCCGAGGCATCGCCCAGACCGCGTTTTGCCTTCAGGACATCGGCGTTCAACAGTTGCGGCAACTGGTCAAACAGACCCAGCGTTAGCGCCTCGTTGTAGTTGACGCTGCCGCGATACATCGCGTTGGCCTTCAGCAGATGATCAAATGAGACGTCGTTCTGCTTCATCTCGCCCAGCGCGTGGCCGAGGGCGAAATGAAATTGCGCCTCGTTGTCCGGCGTGAGCGAATCCGCGCGGCTCAGCATGTCCTGCATGGCGATGAAGCACGGGTCGTCGGGCGTCATACGCTTTGACTGCACGTAATTGCGGTAGTAGACGCCGCTCCGGGGTGCAATCTCAATTGCCCGCCGATAAGCCTCGTGCGCTTCGTCAAAGCGCCCAAGCGCCTGCAGGCAGTTGGCCATATTGTTGTAGGAACCGTCGACCAGCGCGCCGGTCTCCGCGGCCTTGCGGTAGCTGAGCACGGCTTCCTCGAGCCGGTGCGTCTGCTCGTAGACCCATCCCAGATTGTGATGAATATCCACGGTGCGCGGATCGAGCGCCAATGCGTCCAGGTAGCGCTGCAATGCCTCCGGATAGCGCTCCAGCGCCACGAAGATCAAGGCCAGACTGTTGTGGATCGCGGCGTCCGCGGGCCGCAGCAAGCGCGCCTGTTCGAACGCGTTGAGCGCGCCGTGTAAATCGCCGCGCTGGGCGCAGGCGTTGCCACTGACGAACCAGTCGTCCGCGCTTGCCGGCTGTTGATCTTGCGTCATGGGCGGCCAGTAATGGAAATCGGTGCAGAGGGTATTGGGAAATATTGGCAAAAGACGATGCGCGGCGTAGCGCACACCTTATCGGTCGAGGGCACGTTAGCAGGAACGTGTCATAACTTCATTTCCAAATTTGACAAACTATTACTCACGGACACATTCAGTAGGGAACTGACAGCAGCGCTCGCTCTGGATGGGCTCAGCTGGCTGCGTGCGCCAAAATAGCCCGCGTGGAAAGTGCTAGGATGAATTGACTATGACGACGGAGACTGCCATGTCCAGGTCATTGAGTCCAGAAGCCATCGAGGCGTTGCGACGCCTGAACGACGTCGGTGTCGGCCAGGCTGTGCCGACGCTAACGCCGGGAGTCGCAGGCGAATTACTAGGAATGGGGCTGATCGTCGAAGCCGCGGGTGGCGACGTCGAGATTACCTGCAACGGAAGACAATATCTGTCCGGCGATTGCGATTGAGGTGGTGAGACCGAATGCAGCGTGCGTTTCGCGGACACTTCGCGGCGCTGGAACGGTCGACGCGCGGGAGCGATCGCTGGCGCCGCATGCGGACGTTGAGGCATACGCAAACCGCGATGCGAGCATGGTCGCGCGACTCTGACCGAAGCGAGCGGCTCCTCGTCATGTGAGCGGTGAGTGAGCCATGCCCGGGCGGCACCAGCAAACAGGGAGGTGAGCATGAAGCCCAAAGGAATTGACATGGGCGACTACCAGGAACGTTACGGCGACTACGACATTGAAGTCGCTGTCGAACAGGTGCTCACCGGCGTGAAAGCGCATTTCCGGGTGCTGCGCGCCGACGCCGTGATCGCAGATTGGCGCCTCGTGCACATCGATGCGCTCTGGCCCACCGAGCACGCTGCAGCAGAGGCCGGGTTTCGGGCAGCGCGCGATTTCATCGATAGCGGAAGCGTCAACGGTTAAATGCCGTGCGCAGCGGGGACTTGCGCGGCCACCGCCCGTCAAATGCGAACGCCGGATAGTCCGGGGGTTAACCCATACTATCCGGCGTTACTACAAGGCACGCATTGAGCGTTCGGGACGAACGCCCTGCGCTACCCCGATTACTGACCGAAAAACACCGACTGCGGGCCGTTAGCCTGCTGACGGGCGCCCGACTGAGTCGACGCAGCCTTCACACCGCCGTACGCGTTGTTGTCAGCGTTAGCGCGCTCGACAGCAACCGTTTGTGAGCTTTGGCCTTGTTGCGAAGCGGGTGCGCCAACAGCAGGACGGTAGAACGGTGCCGGGCCGTAGCCGCTAGCGAAAGCAGGCGCGGCGATCATGGCGGAAGCGGCAACCAGCACGGCGGCGATAAGCTTGGTCTTCATGAGGACTCCAATAAACGTTTCGGACTTCGGTTCAGGAAGGCGTCGCGACAGGGGCCAATCAAGCTTGCCTGCAACACCGATGAACTAAGTGTATTCCCTTACTATCGAATATTTGTACCGATAATCCGAAATTACTATTCTTAGGACTGAAACAATCGCCCAACCCCATAACTGTCATGCTCAACAATGGGGTCGAAAGGGGCTAAAAAGGTCCCCTTTCCGATTTGCTTCTGGCCCTTCTTATCCCGTTCACATACTTGCTTTTTTTCGCTACTCCTGCTGGAGCCTCTTGCCCACGGTCGGCCTTTGGCGGCCACCCTTCTATCTGTTCTCGTCCACGCCTGCAGTGAAAACGCCCGCTTGCGGTAAAATCCGGGTTTGATTCATGCCGCCGGCCGTCCCCATGTCCCTCGCTCTTCCCGCCAGTCCCCGCCGCGTTAGCGTGGCCCCTATGATGGACTGGACTGATCGTCACTGCCGCTCACTGCATCGCGTGCTATCGCGCCATACGTGGCTGTACACCGAAATGGTGACCACGGGTGCACTGCTGCATGGCGACGTCGCACGTCATCTCGCGTTTACTCCCGGCGAAGCGCCGGTCGCGCTGCAACTGGGTGGCAGCGAACCCGACGATCTGGCCCGTTCGGCGAAACTTGGCGAGCAATGGGGCTACGACGAAATCAACCTGAATTGCGGCTGCCCCTCCGAGCGTGTGCAACGCGGCGCATTCGGCGCCTGCCTGATGAACGAGCCCCAGCTGGTCGCAGACGGCGTGAAGGCGATGCGCGACGCGGTCTCGGTGCCGGTGACGGTCAAGCACCGGATTGGCGTGGATGCTGTGGAGGAATACAGCTACGTGCGCGATTTCGTCGGCACGATTGCGGAGGCGGGCTGCAACGTGTTCATCGTGCACGCACGCAATGCGATTTTGAAGGGGCTCAGTCCCAAGGAAAACCGCGAGATTCCTCCGCTGAAATACGACTACGCGTATCAGTTGAAGCGGGACTTCCCGCACCTCGAGATCATCATCAACGGCGGCATCAAGACGCTCGACGAAGTCGAGCTGCATTTGCAGCATGTCGACGGCGTGATGCTAGGGCGTGAGGCTTATCACAACCCCTACGTGCTCGCCGATGTCGATGCGCGCTTCTACGGTTCTACCGAAACTGCGCTCACTCGTGAACAGGTCGAAGCGAAACTGATCGAATACTGCGCGGCTGAACTGGCGCGCGGTACCTTCCTCGGTTCGATCACGCGTCACGCGCTCGGGCTTTATCGCGGTGAAGCCGGTGCACGCGGATGGCGACGCGTCCTCTCGGATAACAAGAAACTTGCGGCGCGCGATCTCGCCATTTTTGATGAAGCAAGACAGCATCTGCGCGAGCCCGTCGAAATGTTTGAATAAAGGGCTAGGCAAACCCAAATCATGTTTGTATAATCTCGTTTCTTGATCGGCAAGCCAGTTCTCGGCGAGCCAAGCAGATGTCCCGGTGGTGGCTGTAGCTCAGTTGGTAGAGTCCAGGATTGTGATTCCTGTTGTCGTGGGTTCGAGCCCCATCAGCCACCCCATTCTTGTTTCAAACGTCCCCCTGCACTTCCAAAAATATCCTGCCGGTCGATGACTCGCAGGAATTTTTATTGCCAACGTTCACAAGGTTTTCGCTCCACGCTGATGTCCTGGAGATGTGCCGTTGTGCTCAATCACCACAATCGATATAGCCGCTTCCGGCCGCAGCGTTGACTCTTCGTGAAGCGCTTCCGATGGCGACTCACGCGCGCACTTACATCGACGCTAAACGCAACAGGGGCCGCGAATCCGCCGTCCCTGTTGCGTCCGTTACGCGACAGCGTGTGCACGATTAATTGTGACGTTCCTCATTCCCGCCGTGAGCCGAGTTGTTGCCGCCCCCGCCGCCACGAGCAGAGTTGTTGGC
>NZ_JBAURZ010000280.1:0-36594 GCF_049581445.1 Paraburkholderia sp.
CGCTCTCAGCCGCAGTGGCCGCGCCGCGTGCCGCTGCGTCCTTTGCCTGCCAGCTCGCACCCCGAGCAGACGCCGAGCGGCGCGAGTCCGCCGCGAACGCATCAGCAGCACCCGCACCAACACCAGCAACCGTCCCAGCCGCTCCCGCTGACGCACGCTTTGACGCAGGCGGCCGCCAGACGGTTGGCCGCGCATATCGGCCTTTGCTCCTCGGCGCCATCGTATTGGTTGGCGTGGAGGCATAAGCGGGCGGCGTGTCGTCGGAGATGCTGCTGCGGCGGCGCACGTCCTCGTCACGTTTCGCAAGTCCGCGCGACAGGCCGAGGCCAAACGCGCTATCGGCCCATGCCGCTACTGTGCTCCAGCGGAAATCGATCAACCACGGCAGGCTGAGGACTAGCAGCGCCAGCATGACAAGCGGCGTGCCGATGTGCCCGAGCAGCTTGCCGAAGCCTCTCGCTAGCGCGTGGCCCAGGCCGTCCATGCCGGCAATATCAACAAGCGAAGCCTCAAGCGTGCAACTTGCCACGAGGACGCAGATAAAGCCGAGCCAAAGCCGGATCGTGCCGGGACCGCGCAAGCCGACGCCGCCCGGCAGCGCAGACCTGACGAGTCTCCAGAGGAGGGGGATGAACCAGACGGCCGACGCGCCGAACCAGCCGAAAACTACCGTGTGCATGCTAGACATCAACGAATGACGGATCCGCGAAGACGCAATCCGTCGAGTTTAACCGGCGAAGCGTAACGCTTCGAAGACAGGGGCACACTCGTTTGCCCCCGGTTGACCAGCAGAGCCGTAAATGGCCTGCTGCTGCGGCGAACAGTGGTGGCGATGATGGCAGTGGCGGCAGTGGTGCGAGATCAGCCAGCCGTGCCACGGCTTACTGACCCTGTCGCGCGAACGTCAGCACGTCGCCGTTCTCGAGGATCAACTGCAACTCCTGCGGTGGGCGCATCTGCACGCCGCTGCGATCGACATGCGTCAGCGCATCGAGATACGGACCTTCGAGTTCACCGCCAGGTGTCGCGCAGGCCATGCGCGTGCCGGCGAGCGAGCCGAGGCTCAGTTTGCCTTCCTTCAGCGCATACCCACCCGTGAAGCGGTTGCAGCCGGAGAAACCCGAGGCGCGGCGCTGCCCGCCCGCGGTGGAGAGTACCAGCGTGAGCGGCGAACCGCTGTCCGCGGCGGGCACGGCACGGGTACTGCCGTCCTGCTGCTTCCAGTTGGTGAGCACCCAGCTCGTATCATCAAGCAATTGCGTTGCCGCCGGATTGAAGGGATCGGGCGGCGGTGCCTTGGCATCCGGGTGGGTGGGCATCGCACAGGCCGTCAGCAGCGTGGCGACGCTCAAGGCGGTGAGGGCGGCGCGAGCGCGCATGCCGGACGCACGCCGTGGCGAGCGAAGCGACGCACGAAGCGGCGCAACGAGACGCGCAATGCTTCGCGCTGGAGACGTTGTGAACATGGCGTCGGTCCTCTTGAAACTTGCAAAGGCGTAAGGGTAACGCACCCAGGTCGCCGCATGCGAGCGATCGTCACCCGCTACCTGCGGCGTGACGGTGTTTCGCGTGCGCGCCGCGGCGCCGAAGTGAGCCGCGCGCCGTCCCCTGGTGCACGATCCGGCAAGGGCGTTACCGAGGTTGCGCATGTTAACATCGCTGATCTACCCATTCCATCCCATCCGACATTTTTCTGGAGACTCCATGCAGATCGGCCAACGGATCGGCACCCCGCTTTCGACATCGGCCACGCGCGTGATGCTGCTCGGTGCGGGCGAGCTCGGTAAGGAAGTGATCATCGCGCTGCAACGTCTCGGCGTTGAAGTCATCGCGGTCGACCGTTATCCGAATGCTCCGGGGCATCAGGTTGCGCATCGCGCGCATGTGATCGATATGACCGACCGCGCCGCGCTGCGCGCGCTGGTCGAACAGGAACGCCCGCATCTGATCGTGCCGGAAATCGAGGCGATCGCCACCGACGCGTTGGCCGCGATCGAAGCCGACGGCATCGCCGAAGTGATCCCCACGGCACGCGCCACGCAATTGACGATGAACCGCGAAGGCATCCGGCGCCTTGCTGCCGAAGATCTCGGTCTGGCAACTTCTCCCTACGCCTTCGCCGATTCGCTCGACGAACTGAAGGCCGGCATCGCCAAGGTCGGCTATCCGTGCGTCGTCAAGCCGGTCATGTCGTCCTCGGGCAAAGGCCAGTCGGTGTTGAAGAGCGACGCCGATGTCGAACCGGCCTGGCAATACGCGATGGCGGGCGGCCGGGTGAATCACGGCCGCGTGATCGTCGAAGGCTTTATCGACTTCGAGTACGAAATTACGCAGTTGACGGTGCGAGCCATCGACCCGGCAGCGGGCGAAACCCGCACGTACTTCTGCGATCCGATCGGTCACGTGCAGGTCGCGGGCGACTACGTCGAATCCTGGCAACCGCAACCCATGAGCCCCGTCGCGCTCGAACGGTCCCGCGAGATTGCCCACAAGGTGACGGCGGCGCTCGGCGGCCGCGGTCTGTTCGGCGTGGAACTTTTCGTGCGCGGCGATGACGTATGGTTTTCGGAAGTCAGTCCGCGTCCGCACGACACCGGTCTCGTCACGCTGTGTTCGCAGCGCCTGTCGGAATTCGAATTGCACGCACGCGCCATCCTCGGTTTGCCGGTGGATACTTCGCTGCGCGCGCCGGGGGCATCCGCGGTGATTTATGGCGGCCTCGACGAAGCGGGCATCGCGTTTGAGGGGGTGGCCGCTGCGTTGGCGGTGCCGGATAGCGATCTGCGCCTCTTCGGCAAGCCCGAAAGCTTTGCGAAGCGGCGCATGGGCGTGGCCCTTGCCACCGGCGCGAATACGGACGAAGCGCGTGCCCGTGCCAAACAGGCGGCGGCTGCGGTGCATCCTGTGTCGGGGAAGTGATCGCGGGCGGCGCAGGCATGCGCCGCGCTGCAGTGAATCGCGCGGCTTGCGCCTTGTGAGCGCGCGGATTCTCCAAGCGATGGTTTTAGCAATGGCAGGCAGGAGAAGTTGGCATGAAGTCAGACACCCGCAGGGTTGCGCGGCTGCGCAAGATGGGCCGTCTCGGGGCGCTTGGCGTGCTGGTGACGCTGTGCGCCGGGTTGGCTGGATGCGGCCTCGCTGCCGCGCCGTGCCGGATTGCTTCTGCCGGCTTGAAGATCGTGCCGGTGGTCGGTCACGTGGCCGCCGCGCCGACCGATGCCTGTGCCGATGTGATCGACCCTTGAGGTTGATGAGGCTTGATCAGGCAAGCGGCAGCATCCGAGCCACAACTGCGAACAGCGAAGCGAGGAATCCGATGAAGAAGTGGCTCGTCGCGATAATGGGCATGTCAGGTTTGATGGCGTCGGTAGACGTGGCCTTTGCCACGCCGTTGCGTCTCGCTGAAATCCAGACGAAAGACCGGCAGACTCACCAGTACACCTGCGCGACCGGTAAGGTGCTGCGCGTGACTTACTGGAACGCTTCGAACGGCCAAAGCTTCGCGCTGGTGCCCGTAAAAGGACAGCCCATGCTGTTCGTCAACACGCTGGCGGCGTCCGGCGTGAGGTACCAGGCGGGCAGCTATGTCTGGTGGACCAAAGGCCCGCGCGCCGATCTGTACGACACCACGGCGGGTGAAAACGCACCGCCGATCCTCCCCGATTGCGTGACGCCGGTCCGCTAGCGACCCGTCCCCTAACGACGCCCGGCGTCTGGCTCCCGAAAGCCGAACCGCTCGCGCCTGCCCACAAACGCGCACCATTTTCTCCCAGGTAGTAAGCTGTCCCTCGCGGCCACCGCCTCGCGCGTGGCGGCGTCTGTCATCGTCTTCGATCATCCGTTCCCGGATCCCATTGCGTGGGCCTTGCGTCCGCGCTCGTTCGTCAAGCGAGACTCTCAATGAAAGCATCGGATCTGTTCGTCAAGTCGCTGGAAGCCGAAGGTATCGAATATGTGTTCGGCATTCCGGGCGAAGAAAATCTCGACCTCCTCGAATCGCTGCGCCGCTCCAAAATCAGGCTGATCCTCACTCGTCACGAACAGGCGGCCGGCTTCATGGCCGCGACGTATGGACGTCTGACGGGCCGCATCGGCGTGTGCCTGTCGACGCTCGGGCCTGGCGCCACCAACCTCGTCACCGCCGCCGCCTACGCCCAGTTGGGCGCCATGCCGATGTTGATGGTCACCGGCCAGAAGCCGATCAAGACCAGCAAGCAGGGGCATTTCCAGATTGTCGATGTGGTCCGCATGATGGAGCCGCTCACCAAATACACGCGGCAGATCGTCTCAATCGGCAACATTCCCGCGCTGGTGCGCGAAGCGGTGCGACAGGCGGAAGAGGAGCGGCCCGGCGCTACGCATCTGGAATTGCCCGAAGATGTCGCGGACGAAGAAGGCGACGGCAAGCCGATTCCGCAGAGCTTCAGCCGTCGTCCTGTGGCGGAGGAGAAGGCCATCGCGCGGGCGGTCGAGGCCATCACCGGCGCGAAGCATCCGCTCCTGATGATCGGCGCGGGCGGCAACCGCAAGACCACCACCCGAATGCTGCGCGAATTCGTCGATCAGATCGGCATTCCGTTCTTTACGACGCAGATGGGCAAGGGCGTGATCGACGAGTCGCATCCGCTGTGGCTTGGCAATGCGACGCTCTCGGATGGTGACTTCGTGCACCGCGCGATCGATCACGCGGATTGCATCATCAACGTGGGCCACGACGTGATCGAAAAACCGCCGTTCTTCATGCGCGCCGGCGACGCCGGCGAAAAGACCGTGATTCACGTTAATTTTCTCGGCGCGGAAGTGGACCCGGTGTATTTCCCGCAAATCGAAGTGGTGGGCGATATCGCCAATGCGGTATGGCAACTGAAGGAGAGCCTCACGGAATGCCAGGGACATTGGGACTTCACGCGTTTCAAGGAAATCAAGGAGCACTTCGAGGCGCATCTGGCCAAGGGGCAGCTCGACGACCGCTTCCCCATGTATCCCGTGCGCATCGTCCATGACGTCTACGAGACGACGCCGGTGGACGGCATCGTATGTCTCGACAACGGCATGTACAAGATCTGGTTCGCGCGCTACTACCGAGCACACGAGCCGAATTCGCTGCTGCTCGACAACGCGCTGGCGTCGATGGGCGCGGGCTTGCCCTCGGCGATTGCCACCAAGATCGTGCACCCGGACCGCAAGGTAATGGCCGTGTGCGGCGACGGCGGTTTCATGATGAACTCACAGGAACTCGAGACGGCTGTGCGTCTGAAGCTTGATCTCGTCGTACTGATTCTGCGCGACGACGCATTCGGCATGATCCGCTGGAAGCAGGAGAACATGAATTTCCCTGACTACGGCATGACGCTGCAAAACCCCGATTTCGTCGACTACGCGAAGAGCTATGGCGCGCAGGGTCATCGGATTACTTCGGCGGCGGAATTCGCGCCGCTGCTGCGCGAGTGCTTTGCGACGCCGGGTGTGCATGTGATCGATCTGCCGATCGACTATTCGGACAACGAGCGCGTACTGAACCGCGAGATCAAACGGCTGAGCGCGCAACTCTGAACGGCGGCGAACCGCTGCACCATCCGGGGCATGCGGTTTGTTATCAGGCCTGGTCGCGATTCAAAGCCCGATCCAGCCAGACCCAGATTGGCGCTGCCAGGAATGGGGCGCATCAAGGAGAACGTGTCATGTTGAAGAAAACGTACCCGTACTACCTGGCAAACGTTGCGGTGGCGGCCAATACCGATCTCGAAGTCACCGACAAGTTCAGCGGCGAAGTAGCAACCCGCGTTGCGATGGCCGACGCCGCCACCATCGACAAGGCGATCGGCTACGCGGTCGAGGCGCAATCCGCGCTGCGCGAATTTCCACCGTTCAAGCGCCAGGCAGTGCTCGAACACTGCGTGAGCCGCTTTCGCGAGCGCTACGATGAACTGGCGATGGCGTTGTGCATCGAAGCCGGCAAGCCGATCAACGATTCGCGCGGTGAAGTCACGCGCCTGATCGATACGTTCAAGGTGGCGGCGGAAGAAGCGGTGCGGATCGACGGCGAGATCATCAACCTGCGGATTTCGCCGCGTGCGAAGGGCTATCAGGGCTATGTGAAGCGCGTGCCGATCGGGCCGTGTTCGTTTATCTCGCCATTCAATTTCCCGCTGAACCTGACTGCGCACAAGGTGGCGCCCGCGCTGGCAGTGGGCGTGCCGTTCGTGCTGAAGCCGGCCAGCCGCACGCCGGTCGGCGCGCTGATCATGGGCGAGATTCTGGCGGAAACGGATCTGCCCAAAGGGGCATTTTCGATTTTGCCGGCCCATCGCGACGGCGCCGACCTGTTCACCACCGACGAGCGCTTCAAGCTGCTGTCGTTCACCGGCTCACCGGCGGTGGGTTGGGAACTGAAGAGAAAGGCCGGTAAGAAGAAGGTGGTTCTGGAACTGGGCGGCAATGCAGCGGTGATTGTCGACGCGGATCAAGGCGGAAAACTCGATTACGTGGTCGACCGGCTCGCCTTTGGCGCGTTCTATCAGTCGGGGCAAAGCTGTATCGGCGTGCAGCGCATCCTCGTGCATTCAGCGATTTACGACGCGCTGCGCGACAAGCTGATTGCGAAAACCAAGTCACTGATCATGGGTGATCCGAAGGACGAAAAGACCTTTGTCGGCCCGATGATTTCCGAGTCGGAGTCGAGTCGCCTCGCCGGATGGATGGAGAGCGCGGTGCTGGCGGGTGCCAAAATCGTTGCCGGCGGCAAGGTGGATGGCGCGAACTTCGAGGCGACGCTGCTTGAGGATGTGAAGCGCGATTCGGACCTGTACCGCAAGGAAGCGTTTGGTCCGGTGGCGATGCTCGAGCCTTTCGACGACTTCGGCGCGGCGCTCGCAGCCGTCAACGACAGCGATTTTGGCCTGCAAGCCGGCGTGTTCACGGATTCGCTTGCGAATGCGCATCGCGCCTGGGATGGACTGGAAGTGGGCGGGGTCGTGATCAACGATGTGCCGTCGTTCCGGGTGGACAATATGCCGTACGGCGGGGTGAAGGACTCGGGGCTGGGGCGCGAGGGCATCCGCTATGCGATCGAGGACATGACCGAGCTGCGGCTGATGGTGATGCGTGAGACGTGGTGATTGGCTGCTTGAGCGCGTGGTGATGGGTCTCGGGTCTCGGGGCGCCGGCCTGGCGCCCCGAGACGGTCCTTTGCCAGCTTGCCCCGTTGTCACAGGACTGCCTTCCGGGTGTCTTAGGCTGATCTGTCCCGTAACACTGCCAGCCGCGCTGCGACGTGCCTCGCCGGGGTGCGAGCAGAAAGTGGGCGGGCGCGCCATGAGTGTTTGTGCTGAAGTGCTACAATACCGCCCTTTCCGGCGGGTGTTTCCGTCGGCCGGAGCCGGCTGCATTCTTCCCTGACTTAATCGGGTACCTGTGCGGCACGTCGTGGCTCCGCTTCATCCTGATGCCCTCCGCGGTCCCGGCCGCTGCCCCGCCTTCCGCGCAGGCGCATTTTTAGCGAAAGCCACCATGTCCGACACAGCCGTCACGCCCAGTACCGCGACCTTTGACCAGTTTGGCCTTGCCCCCGATATCCTGAAGGCGATCGTGGAGCAGGGTTACACGACGCCTACGCCGATCCAGGCGCAGGCGATTCCGGTCGTGCTGTCAGGCCGAGACGTCATGGGTGCCGCCCAGACCGGCACCGGCAAGACCGCGAGCTTCTCGCTGCCGATCATCCAGCGCCTGTTGCCGCACGCAAGCACGAGTGCTTCGCCGGCACGTCACCCGGTGCGCGCGCTGATTCTCACGCCGACCCGCGAACTGGCCGACCAGGTCGCCGCCAACGTACACGCTTACGCAAAGCACACAGCGTTGCGCAGCGCGGTGGTGTTCGGCGGGGTGGACATGAATCCGCAGTCCGAGCAGTTGCGCCGCGGTGTCGAAATCCTGATCGCGACGCCGGGCCGTCTGCTCGACCACGTGCAGCAAAAGACCGCCAATCTGGGTCAGGTCCAGATGCTGGTGCTGGACGAAGCCGACCGCATGCTCGACATGGGCTTCCTGCCGGATTTGCAGCGCATCTTGAACCTGTTGCCAAAGGAGCGGCAGACCCTGCTGTTCTCGGCGACGTTCTCCGGCGAAATCAAGAAGCTGGCCGCGACCTATCTGCGTGACCCGCAGACCATCGAAGTGGCGCGCAGCAATTCAACCGCGACCAACGTCACACAGACGGTTTATGAAGTGGCCGAGGGCGACAAGACCGGCGCGGTGGTGCAACTGATCCGCGATCGCGGTCTGAAGCAGGTGCTCGTTTTCTGCAACAGCAAGATCGGCGCGAGCCGCCTCGCACGCAGCCTTGAGCGCGATGGCGTGGTGGCGACTGCAATTCACGGCGACCGCACGCAGAATGAGCGCATGCAGGCTTTGGATGCGTTCAAGCGCGGTGAGATTGAAGCCCTGGTGGCGACCGATGTGGCGGCGCGCGGGCTGGATATTGTTGAGTTGCCCGCGGTGATCAACTTCGATCTGCCGTTCAATGCCGAAGACTACGTGCATCGGATTGGGCGTACGGGACGCGCTGGCGCTTCTGGCGATGCGCTCTCTTTGTGCAGCCCGAACGAGCGTAAGCAGCTCGCCGATATCGAGAAGCTGATCAAGCGGCCGCTGGATGTGCAGCGTCTGACGGTTGATGTGCCGGTGCGGCATCATCACGAAGAGCGCGCGCCGCGGCGCGAGCGCGAAGGGCGCGATGAGCGGGGTGCGCGTCGGCGTACGGGTCCGGCTGCTTCGGGTTCTGCTGCTTCGTACGATCGGCCGCATCATCACCGGCAACAACCGGTGGATGATTTCTTCTTCAAGCCTTATGAGCCCTCGCCTTCGAGCCGTAAGGCCGACGAAATCGCCGATGTTGCTGCCGCGCAGAAGCCGGTTTCGAAGCAGCCGCTGGCAGCTTTGCTAGGCGGGTTTGGGATGCCGCGCAAGAGCACGTCTTCCTGATCGTCTTTACTTCTGGACTGCGGGCGGTTGTCGTTGCGTTGTTCGCCGGGGTTGGCTCTCCGGCGGTTTCCTGAAGCACTACCCCCGCCGCGCGCAGCGATCCTCGATACGTCTTGTCCAGGCTGCTGCCGCCGCGTCATAGAACGCGCTTAGCGTTGTGTACGCGTGGCCACCCAGGTCCAGTTCCAGATGCTGGGCCGCCGCGTGTAGAGCCTCTAGCGGGCGGTTCGTATCCAACGCCATCGCGCCGGTTTGCTTGCTGAGCTTCTCGCCCGCTTCGTTCGTTACCACTGGTACATGCAGGTACACCGGCGTCGGCACGCCAAGGCAATGCTGCAGGTAAATCTGCCGCGCCGTCGAATCCAGCAGGTCAGCACCCCGCACGATGTCCGTGATGCCCGCATCCGCGTCGTCCGCCACCACCGCCAGTTGATACGCCCACTGGTCGTCCGCTCGCCTCAATACGAAATCACCAACCTCCGTGGCCAGATTCTGCGTCTGCTCGCCCTGCCACCGGTCATTGAAGGTGATTAGCGCGGTAGCGGCATCCGGTACGCGCAAACGCCAGGCCCTTGCTGGCTTGCCGTGCAGACCGTCCCGGCATGTGCCCGGATAGGCGAGCGTGGTGTTGCGCGCATGCCCGCGCAGCAGTGAATCGCTAATCTCCTTGCGCGTGCAGCCGCATGGATAAACCAGTCCTGTCGCCCGTAATTGCTCCAGCATCGCGTGATACCGCGCCGTGCGCTGGCTTTGCCAGACAGGCGGTTCGTCGGCGTGCATGCCGAAACGCTCGAGCGTGGCAAGGATGTTTTCGGCTGCGCCCGCTACCGTGCGCGGGCCGTCGATGTCTTCGATTCGAACCAGCCAGACGCCGTTATGCGCGCGAGCGTCAAGCCAGCTTGCCAGTGCGCTCACCAACGAGCCGAAATGCAACGGGCCAGTGGGCGATGGGGCAAAGCGGCCGCGGTAGGTCATGGTTTCGAGGCCCACTACACCGTTGGCATCGGATGGGCGTCAGACGCTTGCGTATGCCAGCACAAGCACAAGCCCAACGCTGCGCAGCGGGCGCTCGTTATGCTGCGTCGACCATGGCATCCGCGCAGGAGCTCAACCGCGATCATCAGGCGGCACGTACGGCGTTATTCTCAGGATGGCATTCCGGACACGTTTTGCCTGGCACGTACAGCGGCGACTGCTGTGCTTCCGGGCTCACCACGGCGCGGCAGCCGAAACACTGCGCAGTGGCCGTCGGCTTGAGTGCCGGGTCGAGCGCGGTGCGGTAGTCGAACACGAAACACTCGCCGTGATAATGCGCGCCGCCGACTTCCTCGAAATACTTCAGGATGCCGCCTTCAAGTTGGTACACGTTTTCGATGCCGACTTCCTTCATATGGATGGCGGCCTTCTCGCAGCGAATGCCGCCCGTGCAGAATGACACGACCGTCTTGCCTTCCAGGTCGGCGCGGTTCTTCTCGATCACTTCCGGAAACTCGCTGAACTTCGTGATGCGGTAATCGAGGGCGTCGTCGAACGTGCCAACGTCTACTTCGAATGCGTTACGCGTGTCGAGCATGACCACCGGCCGGCCGGCGTCGTCGTGACCGCGGTCGAGCCAGGTCTTGAGGGTGGGGGCGTCGACAAACGGCGCACGCCCCAGTTCCGGCCGGATGGCCGGTTTCTTCATGGTGATGATTTCGCGCTTCAGCTTGACGAGCATGCGGCGGAACGGCTGCTTTTCCGACAGGCTTTCCTTGAACTGCAGGTTCGCAAACTTGCCTTCGAACAGTGGGTCGTGGCGAATGTAGTCGATAAACGCAGCGGCCGCCTCTGTCGTGCCCGCGACGAACAGGTTGATACCTTCCGGCGCGAGCAGGATCGTGCCACGCAAACCGAGTGCGTTGCATCGCTCGGTGACGAGCGGGCGCCATTCGGCAGTGTTTTCGATGGTCGCGAACTGATAGGCGGCGAGATTGACGATGCTCATGATGGTCCAGCGGTAAAGGGCCCCGGCGGCGCTGCAAATGACGTGAGCGCCACAACGGGCACCCGCGTGGCGCGGCCACGGCAAATAGGGCGAAACCCGTATTATCCCTCAACCGGACGGATTGCCCGAGTCGGCCAGATGACCAGTTCATTGCGAGAGCGCAAAGCCGTTGCATTTATTGCGGCTTCATGCATAACCAGTCATCTGCCGCTCATGCCTTGTCCAGATGGCTAACGTCTCCGAATCGCAGCCGTCGCGATCCAAATCTTCGGGAGGCTGGGGTTACAATAACGCCCATGTCAGATCCTCGCTTCGTTCATCTCCGCGTCCACTCCGAATTCTCGATTGCCGACGGCATCGTGCGCCTTGACGACATCGTCGCGGCGGCGGTCAAAGACGGTCAGGGCGCGCTCGCGCTCACCGACCTCGGCAACGCGTTCGGCCTCGTACGTTTCTACAAGGAAGCCCGTAGCAAAGGGGTCAAACCCATTGCCGGCTGCGATGTCTGGATCACCAATCCAGACGACCGGGACAAGCCTTCGCGTTTGCTGCTGCTGGTCAAAGACCGGCGTGGTTATCTGAATCTGTGTGAGCTGCTCAGCAAGGCGTCGCTCACGAATCAGTATCGCGGGCGTGCTGAAGTGGAAGCCGGATGGCTCGAAACCGGGCTGGGCCAAGGGCTGCTCGCATTGTCCGGCGCGCAGCAGGGCGACGTTGGTATGGCGCTTGCCGCCGGCAACGTGGAAGCCGCAAAACGCAACGCGCAACATTGGGCCAAGGTTTTCCCCAAGGGCTTTTATATCGAGTTGCAGCGCTGCGGCCACCCGGGCGGTGAGGCGTACCTGCAACAGGCGGTGACGCTGGCGGCGTCGCTCAAACTGCCGGTGGTCGCCACGCATCCGCTGCAGTTCATGACGCCGGACGACTTCACCGCGCACGAAGCGCGCGTGTGTATTTCGGAAGGCGACATGCTCGCCAATCCGCGTCGGCAGAAACGCTTTACGACCGAGCAGTATTTCCGTACTCAGGAGGAAATGGCCGCGCTGTTCGCGGACATTCCGTCGGCGCTCGCCAATACCGTGGAAATTGCCCGGCGCTGCAATCTGACGCTCGAACTCGGCAAGCCGAAGCTACCTCTGTTCCCCACGCCGGATGGCATGTCGCTCGACGACTATCTGGTGCACCTGTCAAAAGAAGGGCTCGAAAAGCGTCTCGAACAGCTCTATCCCAACGTGGAGGAGCGCGACGCAGAGCGCGAGACGTACTACAAACGCCTCGAATTCGAGTGCGGCACGATCATCAAGATGGGCTTCCCAGGCTACTTCCTGATCGTGGCCGACTTCATCAACTGGGCCAAGAACAACGGCGTGCCGGTTGGGCCGGGCCGGGGTTCGGGCGCGGGTTCGCTGGTGGCGTATGCGCTTGGCGTGACCGACCTCGATCCCCTGCGCTACAACCTGCTGTTCGAACGTTTCCTGAATCCGGAACGGGTGTCGATGCCTGACTTCGACATCGACTTCTGCCAGCATGGGCGCGACCGCGTCATTCAGTACGTGAAGGACAAGTACGGCGCGGACGCCGTGTCGCAGATCGCCACCTTCGGCACCATGGCGGCGAAGGCGGCGGTGCGCGACATTGGCCGTGTGCTCGATCTCGGCTATATGTTCACGGACGGCATCGCCAAGCTGATCCCGTTCAAACCTGGCAAGCACGTCACCATCGCCGACGCGATGAAGGAAGAGCCGCTCCTGCAGGAGCGCTTCGATAACGAAGACGAAGTGCATCAGTTGCTCGAACTGGCGCAGCGCGTGGAAGGCCTGACGCGTAACGTCGGTATGCACGCAGGCGGTGTGCTGATCGCGCCTGGCAAGCTGACCGACTTCTGTCCGCTCTACACGCAAGGCGACGAAAGCGGCGTGGTGAGCCAGTACGACAAGGACGACGTCGAAGCCGTCGGCCTCGTGAAGTTCGACTTTTTGGGTCTGACGACGCTGACAATTCTGGACTGGGCCGAGCGCTATATTCGCCGGCTTGATCCGTCGAAGAAGGACTGGTCGCTCGGACAGGTGCCGCTCGACGATCCGGCCTCGTTCTCGATTCTCAAGAAGGCCAACACGGTCGCGGTGTTCCAGCTTGAAAGTCGCGGCATGCAGGGCATGCTGAAAGACGCGCAGCCTGACCGCTTCGAGGACATCATCGCGCTGGTGGCGCTGTATCGTCCGGGCCCGATGGACCTGATCCCGAGCTTCTGCGCCCGTAAGCACGGGCGTGAAGTTGTCGAGTATCCCGATCCGCGCGTCGAGCCCATCCTGAAAGAGACCTACGGCATCATGGTCTATCAGGAGCAGGTGATGCAGATGGCGCAGATCATCGGCGGTTACTCGCTCGGTGGCGCCGACTTGCTGCGTCGCGCGATGGGTAAGAAGAAGGCCGAGGAAATGGCCGAGCACCGCGCGTTGTTCCGCGAGGGCGCGGCGAAGAATGGCCTCACCGCCGAGAAAGCGGACGAAATCTTCGACTTGATGGAGAAGTTCGCGGGCTACGGCTTTAACAAGTCGCATGCGGCGGCGTATGCGCTGCTTGCGTACTTCACCGCCTGGCTGAAGGCGCACCATCCGGCCGAATTCATGGCAGCGAATATGTCGCTTGCCATGGACGATACCGACAAGGTCAAGATCCTGTTCGAAGACTGCATCACGAACAAGATGGCCGTGTTGCCGCCCGACATCAATATGTCCGCCTATCGGTTCGAACCGGTGGCGCAAGCCGATGGCAAGCGCTCGAAGACGATCCGCTACGGTCTGGGCGCGATCAAGGGCAGCGGTCAGAACGCGATTGAAGAAATTCTGCGGGCTCGCGAAGAGGGGCCGTTTATCGACCTGTTCGACTTCTGCAACCGGATCGACCGCCGTGTGGTGAACCGCCGTACGGTCGAGGCGCTGATCCGCGCCGGTGCGTTCGACACGCTGCATGCGAACCGCGCGCAGTTGATCGCTTCGGTGTCGCTGGCCATGGAAGCCGCCGACCAGGCGAGCGCCAACGCCATGCAGGCGGGCCTGTTCGATATGGGTGACGCGCCGTCGCAAGGTCATGAGCTGGTCGACGAGTCTGAGTGGCCGGAAAAGAAGAAGCTGCAGGAAGAGAAGGGCGCGCTGGGCTTCTATCTGTCCGGCCACCTGTTCGACGCCTACAAGGACGAAGTGCGCCGCTTCGCGCGCCAGAAGATCGGCGAATTGAAGGAAGGCCGCGACAAGCTGGTGGCGGGCGTCATTGCGTCGCTTCGCACGCAGATGACTCAGCGCGGCAAGATGCTGATCGCGCTGCTTGATGACGGTACGGGGCAGTGTGAAGTGACCGTCTTCAACGAAACGTTCGAAGCCCACAAACAGTTGTTCAAGGAAGACGAACTGCTGGTCGTGCAGGGCCAGGCGCGTAACGATGCGTTCACGGGCGGCATCCGGTTCACCGTCGACACCGTGATGGACCTCGGCCGCGCGCGTTGTCGCTATGCGGAAGCCGTGAAAGTGCAGATGAACGGCAATGCCGATGCGCTTGCGCTGCGGCGCGTCCTGGAAGCGCACAGCGCCGGCGCGGATGAGCCACAAGCCACAGCGGCGCCAGTTGCGCCCGCGCGAGGTGGTGGCGGTGGCCGCAATGGAGGCTTTGGTGGCGATGGTGGCGGTCGGCAACGTCAGGCTGTGCAAATCCCGAACGGCCTGGCCGTACAGATCGTCTATCGCAGCGAGAACGCGGAGGGCGAGGTGCGTCTGGGCGACGCGTGGCGCGTCAAGCCTACGGACGAACTGATCGCCGCTTTGCGTGGGGAGTTCGCCGGCAGCTCGATTGAAATCGTGTACTGACGCTTGATCCGGTTTGCCCGAGCCTGATCCGGCAAACCGGCAAACCGGCAAACCGGCAAGCGTGCCATTGCCCTACCATGCGGCATCGGCCGGACCGTGCCGCCTGGGCCAAGCGCAGCCGCCTCAGCCAGACCGAGCCCCAGCGCGCGACGCAAAGACCCGCGTGCTTACCGCCGCGGCGCCTGCAATCGCGAGAGCTTGAGAAACCGGTAATAAACCGTCTCCGCGTTGAACACCGCGATCATGAGGCCGGCGCGTCCATCGAGAAAACCGGCACGCAGCACATAAGTGCGCAGGAATGCCCACGCGCCGCGTCCCAGCGCCTTGCCGAAGCTGCCGCGCTTGCCAGCGGCGTGCCGCTGCAGCGCGCCCGCGCTGGAATACGCGTCTAGCTTGCGCAGCACGGTTTCGAAGTCTTCGTACGAGTAGTGCATCAGCTTGCCTGTGACCCGCTGCGCCGGTGTGCTGAAGACAAGCCGCTCATGCACGAGATCGTCGGAGAAGCGTGCCGCGCCGCGCTTGAACAGGCGCGGAATCCAGTCCGGATACCAGCCGCTGTGATGAATCCAGTGCCCGCAAAAGCTTGACAGGCGGTCCAGCGCATAAACGTCTGCGGTCGGCGCCGCGATGGCTGCTCGAACCGCCGCCGCAAGTTCTGGGGAAACGATCTCGTCGGCATCGATGGACAGAATCCAGTCTGTATCCAGCGCGTCCAGCGCCCGATTCTTCTGCGGCCCGAAGCCGGGCCAGTCGGTCTGCTGTATCACCCGCGCGCCGTGGGCTTGGGCAATGTCGACGGTGCCGTCGGTGCTGCCGCCGTCGAGCACGACGATCGCGTCGGCGAAGGCCACCGCGTCGAGGCATTCGGCGAGGCGGGTCGCTGCATTTCTGGTGATGATGGCGACGCCGAGGGTGGTTTCTCTCATGCCTGGGTAGCGTAGAAGGGGCGGGTAGGGCGAAAAGCTGCGCTTGCGGAACTTACGAGCGAGTTGCGCGAGAGTATACACAGCGCCACCCCACCGACACAGTGGCAAGACCCAACGGCGCCCAAGCATCCACCACCCCAGCGCCCCGTCGTAGCAGCACCCGCGCTTTCCCCGCCCGACCGTTTACAATGCTGTATTTTGTGTCTGCCCTCCGGGCGCGCACGCTGTTCGCCTTCCTAGAGGATTCCTTGAGCGCGAAGCCCACGTTAAGCAAAGTTATCGGTTCAGGCGATGCTTCGTCGCCCGTTGTCGTCATGCGCCGGCTCTGGCCGTATCTCAAGCCGCTGCTGTGGGTGCTGATCGGCGCGATCCTCGCCATGGCCGTCAGCGCCGGTACCGACGCCGGCATTCCCGCACTGCTCAAACCGCTGCTGGACAAGGGCTTTGGCGCCCACGCCAGCGACAAAGCGAAATGGGTGGTGCCGCTCGCCGTGATCGGCCTCGCGTTCGTGCGCGGCACGTCGCAGTACGCCTCTGGTTACCTGCTTGCTTACGTGTCGAACAAGATTCTGCTTGACCTGCGCCTAAAGATGTTCGACCGGATGATCCACACGAGCGTCGGGTTCTTCCAGCGCGAGACGGCCAGCACCGTCATCAACGCGATTGTCTTCGAGGTGAATCAGATCCTCAACGTGCTGCTGAGTGTGCTGGTCACGCTAGTGCGCGATTCGCTAACGGTGCTGTTTCTGCTCGGCTATCTGTTCTATCTGAACTGGAAGCTGACGCTGATCGTCGCGATCTTGCTGCCTGCCATCGGCTGGCTGGTCGGCAAGATCAACCGGCGGTTGCGCCGGCTCAATCGCGAGCATCAGATGCTGACCAACGAGCTGTCCTACATCGTCGAGGAGACGGTGGGCGGCTACAAGGTGGTCAAGGTACATAACGGCGAGAAGTACGAGACCGACCGCTTTACCGAAATGAGCCGCCGTCTGCGCGGCTATTCAATGCGCATGACCGTGTCCGGCGGTCTGGCGCAGCCGCTCACGCAGTTCCTCGCATCCATTGCGCTCGCGGTCGTCATCACTATCGCAGTGGTGCAATCGTCGTCCGATCAGACAACCGTGGGCGGCTTCGTCGCCTTCGTCACGTCCATGCTGCTGATCATCTCGCCGCTCAAGCACCTGATGGACGTGAACCAGCCGCTGCAACGGGGTATGACTGCCGCTGAGCTGATTTTCGGCCTGATCGACGAACCGTCTGAGCCGGAAGGCGGCGGCCGGCCGCTAGATCATGCGTCGGGCGAGGTCGAGTTCCGCGATGTCTCGTTCAACTACGGCGCGACCAGCACGCACAACCGCCAGACGCTCGACCAGGTGTCGTTCAAGGTCGCGCCGGGCGAAATGGTGGCGCTCGCTGGCCCTTCGGGCAGCGGCAAGACGACGCTCGTGAACCTGCTGCCGCGTTTCTTCGACCCGACCGGCGGCGAAATCCTCGTAGATGGCGTGGCGTTGCCGGAATACGGCATCCATGCGCTGCGCAGCCAGATTGCCATGGTGAGCCAGGACGTCGTGCTGTTCAACGACACGATCTCGCACAACGTCGCGTATGGCGAGACGGCGGAGCCGGAGAAGGTCAAAGCGGCGCTGCAGGCGGCCAACCTGTGGGACACCGTACAGGCCATGCCGAAGGGCATCGAGACGCTCGTCGGCGACAACGGCCTGATGCTTTCGGGCGGTCAGCGCCAACGTCTGGCCATTGCCCGCGCAATCTATAAGGACGCCCCCATCCTGATCCTCGACGAAGCCACCTCGGCGCTCGACTCGGAATCGGAGCGCCATGTGCAAGCGGCGCTCGAAACGCTGATGAAGGGGCGCACCACCCTCGTCATCGCGCACCGCCTGTCTACCATTGAGCGCGCCGACCGGATCCTGGTGATGGAAGCGGGGCGCATCGTCGAGCGCGGCAGCCATCGCGAACTGCTGGCGCAAGATGGCCTGTACGCGCATTTGCACCGCATCCAGTTTCAGCAAAACGCCGCGTAATGCACGGTTAGATTCGCTGAAAGTTAATCGCACTCTGGTTGTGCTCTAATCCGTGCCGCCCGTGCACAATAAGAATGACCCCGGGCGGCCGGCGCCTGAAAACGCGCCCGGCTGCATCCCTCTACGTTGATCCAGCGCCGCGCGCGCGACCGTCTGAATGATGAAAATCGGACTCTCCAGTAATGCGCTGAAACATAGCGGCGGCCTCGAGCGCTATGCGATGGATCTGGTCCGCGGTTTTGCCGCCGCAGGCGTCGAACTGGCATTCTTTGCACGCCGCTTTGATATGTCAGTGCCTGAGAGCCGGATGGTTGAGGCACATCGCATCAACGTATCGTTTCTGCCGGGCAAGCTGCGCGATCGCTGGTTTTCGTGGCGGCTGCGCCGTGCGCGCCGCGCCGCCAAGGTCGACGTGCTGATTGGCTGCAACCGGGTGGACTCCTCCGAGATTGCCATTTGCGGCGGTACGCACCTGGGTTTTCTGCGGGCTACGGGACGTCCAGCCAAGCCTTCGGACCACTGGCAGATTGCGCTTGAGCGCAGTCAATACGAACAGGCCAAGGTAATCGTCGCGCACTCGCACCTGATGCACGACGAGTTGCGCGAACTTTATGACGTACCCGAGGCGAAGATTCGCGTGCTGTACCCGCCGGTGGATGGAGCGCGTTTCACGCCGGTCGACGCCACGGCGCGCGCCGCGTTACGGCGCAAATTCGGCTTCGCCGATCACGAGATCGTGCTGCTCTTTCCGTCCAGCAGTCATGAACGCAAGGGCCTGCCGCTGATCGAGGCCGCCTTGCGCGACACGTCCTTGCCGGTCGTGCTCGCTGTCGCCGGGCGCCCGCCGGCCCGTACTTCTGAGCGGGTGCGCTACATCGGCTATGTGAAGGAAATCGAAGACGGTTATCGTGCGGCAGATTTCACTATCCTCGCGTCGAAATACGAGCCGTTCGGTCTGGTCGGCGTCGAATCGGTGATGTGTGGCACGCCGGTGATCTTTCCATCGAGCATTGGCTGTTGCGATGCGATCGCGCAGCACGCCAAATACGTCTTCACCCCCGACGACGAGGCCGACCTTCGCGCCACGCTCGAACACGCGGTAACAGCGCGGCTCAATGGTTGCGCGCCTCAGCAGTCCGATATGGCGCGCAACGCCGTGTTGTACGACGCGAGCGTTGCCGGCCATGTCGACGCGCTGCTGGCGCTCGCCACACGTATCCGCGCCGGGAATTGATCCATGCGCAGGCACCTTCGCAAGGGCTTGCCAAGGCTCGCCGAAAGCCCGTCAAGCCCCGTCCGAACTGCGGTTGAAGCAGGCCCGCATGTTATAATTGTTCGAAATAAAGCCCTTGGTCTGACCGCAGGCCGCACTCTCAATTGTTTTCACTTCGCTTCCAGTGCCGGTGCAATCAGGCGGCGGTTACGGTGTGTCCGCTGGCAGCGCGCAGGCCATGCCGTACACGGCGTTGCGGGTCACTGGCGCCGAGGTAATCCACAAGAATATCGTTGGAGATTCTGCATGGGGAACGCGACCTCGAGCCGGGTACCGGGGCACAGCCTGATCGCGCACTTGCCCATTGTGCTGATGACCCAATGAGCAGACTCCCCGGACGGATTCGCATTTTCGCGCGTGCTTTGCCTCGCCTCATCGGCAAGCCATGGCGCCGCCGTCCGGCGTCCGTGCAACGCATTCTTATTGCGCATCATCTGCTGCTGGGCGATACCTTGCTGCTCACGCCGCTGGTCGCCAAGTTGCGCGCCCAGTATCCGCAAGCGCATATTGCGCTTGCCTGTCCGAAGGCCATTGTGCCGTTGTACGAAGGGCAGCCTTTCGGGGTGAGCGTGGTGCCGTTCGACCCGCGCGACGTCAACACGGTCAAGGCGCTGCTTAACGCTGGGCCGTTCGATCTGGGCTTTGTCCTTGGTGACAACCGGCATAGCTGGCTGGCACTTGCCGCGGGTTGCCGCTGGATCGTCGCGCATTCCGGCGATGTGCCTGCCTGGAAAAACTGGCCGGTCAACCAGAGCGTGCCATACCCGGTCGCCCCGGCGGCGTGGGCGGATCTCGCCACGGAGTTGATCGACGGACCGCCGCCGCGGGCCTACCGCCCAGCCGACTGGCCCGCGCCGAGGCATGCAGTGCTGCCCGATGCGGATCTGTTCACGCGTGCGTACGTGGTCCTGCATCCAGGTGCGAGCACTGAAGTCAAGCGCTGGCCGGACGCGCGCTGGCGCGAGCTGGCAAAGCGTGTTGAGGCGCTCGGCTATATGCCGGTCTGGAGCGGCGGCCCCGGCGAGACTGAACTGATCCGCACCATCGACCCGGATCCCCATCATCCGAATCTGGCGGGGCGGGTGGGTTTGGGCGAGTTGTGGCATCTGTTCGCTGGGGCGCGGGCGGTGGTCTGCCCGGATACGGGCGTCGCGCATCTCGGGCGTCTGGTTGGTGTGCCGACCGTTGCGCTTTTTGGTCCCGGCAACGCGCAGATTCACGGCGCGGGTCGCTATTGGAGCGAGGTGCCGTTCGTGCCGGTGACGATCGCGGACATGCCATGCCGCGATCAGCCGCGGATTTTTCGACGCGAAGTTGCATGGGTTCGGCGTTGCGACCGCAATTCGGCCACTTGTGTCGCCTGGAAGGGCGACCACGCCGATTGCATGGGGCGCATTTCAGTCGATGCCGTGTACGACGCATTGCAAAACGTTTTGATGGAAGTGTGATGATTAACACGTTCGCGCGCGTCGAACGCGTCCTGTGGATAGCGTGCCCGGTGATCCTGTTCGTGGTCATGTTCGGTCACACGACGGCGCTCGTCTTTAACGGACTCGGGCTGCTCGCGCTCGGCACGCTGGCCGCGGCGGTCTCCCCGGCGCGTCCGCCCGTGTGGCGCTGGCCGCTGATGTTGCCGATCGTTTGCTGGGCTGCGTGGAGCCTGGCTGCGGTCGGCTGGTCCGTGTACCCCGCAGTCAGCATGCATGCATGGCTCGACGAGGTGTTGTACCCGCTGGTGTCGTTCTGGGGCTTCTGGCTGCTCGGCACGCGTACGCAGCGGCTTGCGCCATTGGCGTTGGTCAACTGGATTGCGTGCGTGCTGCTCGCCGTGATCAGTGCGCTTAACTGGGGGCATCTGCAGCCGCCCACCGCCAACACCTTCCTGCTGCATTTCTATAACCGCGTCGGCCATACCAGCACGCTCGCGGTGTTTGCCATGGCGCTGTTCTGTGGCGCGCTGTTGCGTCCGCGTTGGCGCGTGGTAGGCGTGACGGGGCTTGTTCTGTGTCTGTTCGTCGGGCTCGCGACGCTTAATCGTTTCTTCTGGCCTGCCGCCGCCGTGACATTGCTGGTGGCGCTGTTTCCGTTATACCGGCGGCGCATTCTGCTGGCCTTACTCGCATTTGCGGTGGTGGGTGCGGCGGCAGTCGGGACGCTCGAATACAGCTCACGAATGCGTATGGGTGATGCCTCAACGGCTAACGCGTCGCGCGATGTGGCGATCGACGGCCACGAGTTGCTGGTGCCGCATGCGTTCTCCAGTATCGGCGACACCGTGTCGTCCGACACCCGTCCGAAGCTGTGGGCGTTTTACGTCTCGCAAGCGAAGCGTCATATATGGATCGGCACCGGCTTCGGCAAGCCGTTGCCTGGCATGGCCTATCGAAGCGAGATGCCGCAGAGTCTGTTGCAGATCGAGCCGCAGGCGTTGACTCACGCGCACAATCTCTTTCTCAATACGTGGCTGCAGACCGGGGTGATCGGCGTGGTGCTGGAAACGGTTCTGCTGCTGGGTCTGGTGGTGTCTTTCTGGCGTGTGCGGCGGGCCGACCCATGGCTGTGCGCGGCGGGCATCGCGCTGGTTGCGGGTATGATCGCCAAAAACACCACCGACGATTTCATGTGGCAGACGACCATGCTGGCCTTCTGGTCAATCGCCGGTCTGCTGCTAGGCAGCGCCCAACAGCGGACCGGGGAGGGTGGGTTGCCGGGTCGCAGCGGGACGCGAGGGTTCGGCAGGCCGTAGGGACCACGCCGCTCCAGCTGAGCGAGGTTCGCTCTCCATACCATGTCGCCGTCACACATTGAAGTCAGGTCAGGATGCAAGTAGAGCATGAAATACGATAGCCGTTATGACCGTACCGAGCCGCTCGAGCCTGCGCGGCGCATCCTGTTTCATATCAACGACTTCGGCAAGGGCGGTACGGAGACGTCGCTGCTCGCCTGGCTCAAGACACTCGACCGGCGATTCTTTGCGCCCAGCGTATCGGTTGCGTACCCTACTGACGAACTGGCTTTCTGGCGCGCCCATTCCATTCCGGATGACGTGCCTGTGCATGTGCTGGCGTCCTCGAAGTGGATGCATGCACTGCACGCAACCCGTCGACAGGGCAAACTCGGCGCGCATCTGAAGGTGCTGCACAAGGTGCTCACCTATTGCGTCATCCGGCCACTGGCGGGCTTACGTTTTCGGCAGATCGCGCGTGAGTACGACGTCGTCTGCGACTTCGATTTTTCGCTGCGGCAGCTCGCTGGCAGCGGCAAGACACCCTGGTTTGGCGTCAGTCATTTCAGTCTCGCCACGCGGCTTCGCAACAAGAGCGCGCGCCATATTGCCCGGCGCGTCAGACAGTACGCCCGCTATGACGCGATCGCCGTGCTGACGCCCGATATGTTTCGTGAAGCGCAGCAGTTATTCGCGGGGCAGCATGTGAACGTCGCCGAACTCCCCAACGTGATCGATGTGGATGAGTTGCGCATCAAGGCGCGTGCGCCTATCGAGCGGCCGGCCGAGACCTTTATCGTCTCGGTGGCGCGTCTGGACGAAGGGCAGAAGGATCATAAGACCTTGCTGCGTGCGTTTGCCCAGGTTCGCGAACGCCAACTGAGCACGGCCGACCTGGTGCTGATCGGCGAGGGCCGTGATCAGGCCGCGCTGGAGCAACTGGCGCAGGAACTCGGGATTGGTTCTTCCGTGCACTTTCTCGGTTTTTGTTCGAACCCGTTTCCCTACATCCGCCAGGCAGAAATGCTCGTGCTGAGCAGCCGCTACGAGGGTTTCGGTATGGTGTTGGGCGAGGCGATGGCGCTCGGTACGCCGGTGATTTCCACCGATTGCCCAACTGGGCCGCGCGATCTGCTGGAGGACGGCAAAGGCGGCCTGCTGGTGCCGGTCGGGGACGTGGACGAAATGGCACGCGCAATCGAGCGTTTGCACACGGATACGGTGCTGCGTCGAAGCCTGGTGCAGAACGCGCTCAAGAAGGTCGCGACCCTTGCGCCCGAGAGCGCCAATCAGCGCATGCTGACGCTGGTGCGTCAGATTTCCGGCTCAGATGATCCTTCGAGTGAGCCTTGGCTGCCGCAGTCACACCCCGCCCGTCACGAGCGGCAGCACGGATAAATCCGGGTGCGTGCCGTCGACGATGCTGCGGCCCGCATGCACGGCTTCATAACGGGCATCCTCGAGACTCGCGAACCACTCCTCGCCATCGGCATGGAACGGCACCACGTGACCAGGTTTGGCCGGATCGGCGCCCGGATGGCAGACGTAGCCGAGATAGGTGTAGCGTTTCTCGTCATGCTCCGTTGGACGTGGGGAAACGTGAATCTCGAAGCCTTCGTATTCAGTCATTTGCCAGCCAGGCATTGCATCGGACATGGCCGTCTCCGATCGAACTCCCCGCGCAGGGTGAAACGCGGGCGGCGCGCCGCCGCCGCGAGGGCGACGGTGGGCTTCCTTTACGCGTGACACGCAGAGCTGCTTGTCAGTGACTTTCAGTGACGATGCCGCATCCGCTCCCACAACCGGTGCGCGTCAAGCCGGGATGAGAACCGTTCCCTGTGATGCTCGCGCCGGTAGTGCGTGGCGACGAGCATGACGCCGGTGACAAGCACAACGATGCCCACCACGATGCTGACCATTGATTCCGCCATGGCAGCCTCCATCCATTTCCACTGCATCCAGAAAGTCTAGGAGATTTCCACGAAAACGGGTGGCCGCGGCCTCGCACGGCGCGCATTTTCGCGGTTTGACGGCGCCCAGTTGCTTGAGCACGGTCAGGTCGTCTTTCCAGATGCCAGTTTTCGACGATACGGCCCGTCCTTGACGCGATACAGGTCGAACGCGTGTGAGTCGACCGTTCGACCCGTGCCCTCGACTGAAGTTGGCGTTGAGAATGGGTGGTTTGGTCTAACGATTTTCTTGTTACTTTTGATAGTTTGCCGGCGGAAGGTTTGTACGAGGATTGCCCGCCGTGTCGTATAGAATGGATCGCTTTGCCCCTACGCCTATGTGGTTCAAAAACCTTCAGCTTCACCGTCTTCCCACTCCGTGGTCCGTCACCCCCGAACAGTTGGAACAATGGCTGGCGCCGCATGCGTTCCAGCCGGGCAGCAGCGTCGAGATGCAAACCCAGGGCTGGGCCTCGCCGCGCGATAACGAATCGCTCGTCTACTCGATCAACCGCCAGATGCTGTTGATGTTTCGCACCGAAAAGAAGCTGCTTCCCGCGTCGGTCGTGACGCAGATCACCAAGGCACGTGCGCTTGAAGTCGAAGAGCAGCAGGGCTTCAAACTCGGCCGCAAGCAGATGCGCGAATTGAAGGAGCAGGTCACCGACGAACTGCTGCCGCGCGCCTTCAGCATTCGCCGCGATACGCGCGTGTGGATCGATACGGTGAATGGCTGGCTCGTTATCGACGCCGCCTCGCAAGCGGTGGCGGATGACGTGCTCGGCCTGCTGGTCAAGTCGATCGATCAACTGCCGCTTGCGAGCGTACGGGTAGCGCAGTCGCCGGTAGCGGCGATGACGGAGTGGCTGTTATCGGGCGAAGCGCCGGCGGGCTTCACGCTGGATCAGGACACCGAGTTGCGTTCGCCCGCGCAAGGCAACGCAACCGTGCGTTATGTAGGGCACTCGCTGGATGTCGACGACATGCGCCGCCATATCGAGGCGGGCAAACAATGCATGCGGCTCGCAATGACATGGAACGATCGCATTTCCTTTGTGCTAACACCGTCGCTGACGATCAAACGCATTGCACCGCTCGACGTGATCAAGGACGCTAGCGACCCCACCGCGCAAAACGACGACGAGGTATTCAACTCGGACATGACACTCATGACGGGCGAACTCGCACACATGTTCTCCGACATCATCGAGGTGCTCGGCGGTGAGCAGGGTGATGTGATGCTGCAGGCTGCAGCCTGAACGATGGTTTGACTCGTGGTGGTGGCGCTCGCCGGTACGGCAATGCGTCGCCACAGCCCACAAGAGCCGGGCGCCGGTTACGTGCATGGGCTTTCCGTACGCAGCGACTTTTATAGACCTGGGCTTGGTCGCTTCACCATCGATTGATGTGCTGCTCGGTTGAGGGCGGAAGATCGACGATATCCCTGACTTGAAGGCGATCTGAGGAATGCGAAATTATGTGGCTACTATGAATCACGCGGTTTCACATGAGTGGGCCGTCCAGCCGATGCCTGAGTTGAATGATTACGCTGCGTCACTGTATGGCCTTCAACCGCTAGCTTCGGATTGACGGGCCGCTTATTCTGTCGTCGTACGCCGAAAATGGGTTATCCGGCTGTAGTGAATTCGCGACATGCGACGCACACCGCAACAACCGTGCAGGCCGGAGCGACCCACTGCCCGCCGGATTCCCTTCAGTTTCCCCGCCTGAAACAGCCCGCAAAGCAGCGTAAACGCGAGACTGTGAAACCTTCATGAAACATTATCCCCAAAACGAGGAAATCTGACTTTCAGCACGGTGCCGTTTATCGCAATTAGGCCCAACCCTATACTCCACCCGTTTCTTTCATGGCGATCGCCGATCGTTTAACGGGGAAAACAAAATGGAACGAGGAGTGAATTGATGAAGATGCGATATCTGGCCGCAGCGTCGGCAATGCTGGTGGCCGGGGTGGCCCACGCGCAGAGCAGCGTAACGCTCTTTGGCTTGATCGATACGGGTCTGGTTTATCAGAACAACGCGCGCGAGACAGCTTCGAGCGCCACGTCGCCGGGTTCAAGCGCCTGGTCGATGCAAAGCGGCAACGTCTTCACGTCGCGTTGGGGTCTGCGCGGCACGGAAGATCTGGGTGGTGGCCTGAGCGCGGTCTTCTGGCTCGAAAACGGCTTTAACGTCGACAGCGGCGCGCTGAAGAACGGCGGCGACCTGTTCGGCCGGCAGGCTTGGGTTGGTCTGCGTTCGAGCCAGTACGGTACGGTTTCGCTCGGTCGTCAGTACGATTTCATGGTCGACTACATCGCTCCGATGAGCGCGACGGGTTCGGGTTTCGGCGGTAACCTTGCATCCCACGTGTACGACAATGACAACCTGAACAACGACTTGCGTCTGAACAACTCGGTCAAGTTCAGCAGTGCATCCTTTGGCGGCTTCAAGGCCGGCGCAATGTACGCGTTCTCCGGCGAGGCAGGTGGATTCGCCAACAACAGCGCATACAGCTTGGGTACAAGCTATACGTATGGTCCGTTCAATGCCGCGGCTGCGTACCTGCAAATCAACCGTACTTCCGAGCCCGCGCTGGCGAATGCATCAGGGGCAGTGAGCACCGGCGACGGCGACCAGCTGACGACCGGTGGCAGCCAGCAAATCTACGGCGCCGGTGTTCAGTACAAGTTCGACAAGTCGTCCGTCGGTCTCGTGTGGACCCACTCGATCACCTACGACGTAACGGGCATCTGGCAAGGCGGCAGCACCTCGACCGGTGCGATCGGCGGCAGCTATATCAAGTTCGACAACTTCGAAATCAACGGTCGTTATTTCGTGCGTCCGGACTTTAGCCTCGGCGCATCGTACACGTACACGACGGGCGGTTTCGGCGGCGCAACGAAGGGTTTCAAGTCGGCTACGCCGCACTGGAACCAGGTGATGGCGCAAGCCGACTACCTGCTTTCGCCGCGCACCGATATCTACCTGGAAGGCACGTACCAGCGCGTTGGCGGTGGCAACGGCAATGGCGCGTTTGATGCGAGCGTCTACAGCCTGGATCCCGCTTCGGGCGACCAGCAAGTGGTCGTCGCGGTCGGCATCAAGCACCGCTTCTGATCGTCGCGGACACAGGTGGCCCTGCAGCGCGCGAGCAGTCGCGCTGCAGGGCCACTGCTTTTGTATCGCCCATCTTCACTCCGCCTTATTAAGCCGGATTTGGTATATCTGAATCCGGCTTAAGCAAATTTACCCGCCATGTCCATCGCGGCACACTGCATGTGCTGACGGTGCGAGCCGCCTGCAATTTTCTGAACTCCCGGCGCGCCGCATTGCAGATTCGCACAGCAGACGCGCATCAACTCTCAAGGAATGGACATGAAAAGGCTTGCAACTCTCACTGTATTGTTCGGATTACTTATTGCTTCGTTCGGCGCTTCAGCGGCGAGCCCTCAATACCCGCCCGAGCCACTGCCACCTTATGCGGCCGAAGAACTGCAGAAGGTGGTTGACGGCCTGAGCAGTCCCAGCGGGAGCCTCCCGGAGGCTCCCGTGAAAAGCGCGGTCAAGCCGGAGGGGGCTGCTGATGAATCTCACGCTGCCGTCTCCGTCCAGAAGCACCCAAACCGTGCGCAGACAAACACACGTCGCCATTCACCCCGCAAGCTGGTCTGAACCGCTGGTCGGTGCTGTGGGCGGGTTCGGCCCGCGCTGATTGAACTCAACGCGGGCGCTTCGCGCATTCACTCAGGCAGCACCGTCAGACTTGCGGCGGGTCGCACCCGTGCTATATAACCGTGGAATGCATCGGCCGCGCGGCTGAGATGCGGCCTGACCGATAACAGCTTGCGCTGGCATCCGGAGAGTAACGATGGTTCGTCTGGTGATGATCCTCTTGGGCGTCGACTATCTACGCACCCGTTGGCGTCCATTGACAACGCTTGGCTGGATCAGCCTCGTGCTTGGCATCGTGGTCTTCATCGATGCGCTCGACAACGCGCTGTATTTTCCGATCACCCCTTTTGCCTGCCTGCTTCTGCTGGAGGGGTTGGCCACGCTGGCGGTGGCGTGGACCGGCATGGGCGGCCAACGGACGTTGCGCTACGTGAAGGGTCTCGCTTTTTGCGTCGCGGCGGGATTGATTCTCGCGGGCCATCATCACGGTAATTTCGTCCTGTCGATGATCTTCGGCACGTTGTTTCTTGCCGACGGTCTCCTACAGATCGTCTCTGCCCGGGTGGTGCGCTATCGTACCTGGCGCCTTGCGGTGGCAGCGGGTGTGCTGGAGATCGCGTTGGCCGTGTTCTTCTATCAGCCGTTTCCTACCCACTACGTGGGTACCGTGCCGTATTGCCTCGGGCTCGGTCTGATGTTTGGCGGGTGGAACATGATCCTGCTGGGCTCGCGTGTGCGGCGGCTTTCGTCGAACCCCGCGGTCGACACGGACGATGCAGCCCAGGCAGCCAGCGCGACCGCGCAGCAGCAACAGGCGGCACCCGCGATCGTTGAATGGGATGGCCCGCCCGCCGCCGATGAGCCTGCCTTGACGGTGCACGTGTGGACGCCAGTTGGCTCGTCCAAGGGTGAAGCGCGCCGTCAGCCGATTATCGACCGCTATATCGCAGCTGTGGACCGTAATGGCGTGATCTCCACCGGGCACGCCGCGCTCGAATCGCCCGAAGGAATTTACATCAGCCTTTATCCGGGCGTGGAAATCGATCGCTCGCCTGACGAGTTCACGCGCCTTTTGCGCGCCACGCAGGAGAACGATGTGCCGGGTCTGTTTCAACCCGATTATTCGACCGAGTCCAAAGCATGGTGCCCGTCGACGGTCCAGGTGCGCATCCGCAATTACGATCCTGAGCGGCTGCGGCGCTTTTGGGAGACCTACCGGCAGGATGCGACGTACAACCTCACGCACCGCAACTGCTCGAGCACGGTATCGCGAGCGTTAGAGGCAGCGATTGAGGGCGCGTCGGCTCGGGTATGGGGCCGCCATAAAGGCTGGAAGCCGTTTTTTCGCGTTGTCATGACGCCTGAGTTGTGGGTGGCCGCGCAGGTGCGCAAACGCGCTACAACGATGGCGTGGACGCCGGGGCTTACGCTCGATTACGCCCGTGCGTTGAGCATGCTGGCTGATCCGCGCCCGTCGGGATGGGTGAAGATGGCGCGCCTCGCGCTGGGGACGATGTATCGCTCGCGTCAGCAATGGGCTGAGGAAGCGCGCACGGCGCCGCATGTGCGGGAAGCCGATAGTGCGGAGACGGTGCGGCGTGGGGTGTGAGTGCGGGACTGCTACGCGCGGCCGAGCAATTCCCTTCCACCGGCGTCGCTCATCAGATAACTTGATTGCCACATGAAGGCGCAAGATCACGCGTCTTCATGTGGATGGGCCCGGATTCACGAGAGCAGATTTACGACTCTGGACGCCACACCTCGGGAGGGTTCGGTACGTAGGTGAGGGTGGTCCAGTCGGGACAAATCAGGTCACCCAAATCCCATCGGACAAACTCCAGTTCGTAAAGCCGGTCGTTGCTATCATTGAACAGGAGAACGTCTACTTTTGATCCGTCCTGGTCGAGCATCGAGCCCTCAACCGGAAAAAGGTCTTGCCCTCCTCTAGTAGGATGGTCATATCCGTCCAGTTCGAACCGAATGATTGAGCCGTCAGCCAGTGTGGGTCGAGCGCGTGCGACCTCCATGTCAGACAGCAAGCGATCGCCCACGCCGGGGTCGATGCGATTCGCAATTGCTGTGATAAACGAGCGCTCGTGGTCACTCAAGTTTCGCAACATGGTCATGGCTTTGCCTTTATCGGGAAGATGGTTCCAACGTTCATTTCGCCATTTGAGCGCAGATACCCGCGGTATTGTATGAGTACACCGTCAATCTCAAATCTGCCCCAGACGCTCGAGCCCGCTTCCATGTGCGGCATGATGTCTTGCATTATTTCAGCGACCCGCGCTTCAGCTACTTCCGGTGCTATTCCCTCCTGTTTCAATCGCGCCGCATAGTGCGCCCTCTGGAAGTTTATTGCGGGGCCGGTCTCCGAGTTCGTTGCTTTGCAAAGGTTCGCAGCGGCCTTCGTAATACTGGTAATTATGCCGAAGCCGGGAATCAGCCAGACTGAATCCCCGTTGTCGGACGCGATTGCCCAGCCAAGCCCCAGCGGCGAATTCCTGTACAACCAGCATTCCACGCACACCGGACTGATTCCGCGCTCTATCTGGTAATCAGCGCGAAGTTGTCTAAGGCCCGATTGGCTGATGGGCGGCCCCACCGGATCAACGGCATTCTCATAGTTGTCCAGCCACTGATCGATTTCATCGCTGGAGATCGCCGCGGGTGCTCCACTGTTGTTCGCGACTGTGGCAGTTCGGGACGCGATCGTCCCATCGGGAGCGTAGGTGTAGCCGACAGTTAGCGCTCGGGCCACCCCGGACGTTAGCGGCGTAGCGTCTTCCGTATACTTGAAGCGCAATACCCGACCCCGAACGTCGTATGCAATTTTTGCCTCGCGATAATCTCCGGTTTGACGCGTTACGCGGTGTGATTCATCGCGATCCCAGTTTCCAAAAAGCCAGTGGGAAGCAATGTCCTGAGATGTTTGCAGGTTACCGGTTTCGTCGTAAAAGTAGGTCCAGTCCTCTGTTTTTTCGTTATTCACAAAAACGCGGGCACCGGTCATTCTGTTGTTGACGTCATAGCTGGCGCCGACCGTTTGCTGTTGGCCCGTTGACTGCACGTCGAATCCGCTAGCGCCAGTTGTATCGCCTGTTTTCAGTACGCTGTAGCCAGTCAGGTTCCCTCGGTCGTCGTAGACGAAAGCCTGCATCTTGCCTGGCGAAGCGATCGTGCTTGGCAACAGGCTAGTCGTGTCCAAATACCTGACGGATATTATTGACGTTCCGTTGCCAGTGCGTTTAGTGATGCGTACTGGCCGGCCCGCATTGTCGTAGTCGTAATCAATTCCTTTGCCGGATGGGCTCACTTGCGAAAGCAGGTTGCCGGCGGCGTTCCATGTCGATCCACCGGAGCCGGACGGCGTGGTCAGCGTAGTCGGGCGTAACATGCCCGCAATCGAGGAGAACGCCAGCGTTTGCGCGCCTTTGCTGTCTGAAATGACCGTCGAATTGCTTCCATACGAGAACTGGACATTCTGAGTCGTATCCGGATGACTTACGCTCGTCGCCCGTCCTTTGGAGTCGTATGCCCACGTGGAAATGCGTGCGCCAGTTTCATCTATTACGCCAGTTAACGCGCCTTTAAACCTTAGATCGTCGTACACGTATTGACGCACGCTTCCATCGGGCCACGTCACAGCGGTCAGATTGTCACTTGAGTCGTACTGGTACTGAGTAAAGCCGCTTGATGGATCGGTGAGTCGGACAAGCCTTCCACGGGCATCGTAGGAAAGACGAAGCGCTATGTCCCAACGCGAGTTTGTTCCCAATGCGTGTTGCACTACCGCGGAGATACGTCCCGAGGTGTCATAGGTAAGCGTCCTGACGAAGCCCGTTTTCGTGGTTTCGGATAGCAATTGACCTTGTGTTGAATACGCTTCAGCTGTGCCTGAAGCGAAGTCGGTCAGAGTCCAGCCAGTGCCGTTTTGCGTAAGCCTCAGCGACGCAAGTCCTGATGCGCGAAATTACCCAGCCGACCATTGAAAGGTTACAGGCTGACCGTCCTGTCGATAAGCAACTACCTGGGCTGTCGCGCCGGTCGCGCCGGCGACATTTAACTGTCGCTGCCAGTTATGAACCCACATGGGGCCAATCGCGGTCGTCGATTTAAGGAATGGTGCTGAAACGTAGGCGCGATCGAACACCATGTGATTCTCATCGCCGCTCGCGTAGTCGCGTTCATTCAGCGTAACAGCGCCACTCGCGGGATATACGGGATCGGCAACCGGGCAAGAATCTTCCGGCTGCGGGGCGCTCCCGCACCACTCTCTTACGAGGTCGAGCTGAGCTGTGCAGTAGTAGCTCGCCATGCCAACGGGCGTATTGGCGACAGCCCTCGTAACGCATTGGGGGTCGCCCGGAATTGCGCCGGATTTCGGGTAGAGGCTGTTGCACATGTCGTCAGCGTTTGCCGCAAACGAGGCGAGTAGCAACGCGAAAATTGCGAAGAAATGGGCCAACATTCCCGTCGGCCCCTTCCCTGGTTTGAAGCGATTCATGTTTCTCCTTTGCTAGATCCGGTAATATTTTCGTAATGATGTGATCTGGTGCCTTTTCCGGTTTGTCGAAACGTCTGCTTCAGGTTCGGAAACTTCTGCAAATGGCGTGTTGGGGGCGAGAGCAAAAGAAGTTATCGGGGAGAGGAAGGCGGAAACATGCGGGAGGGGCAACAGAAATCTCCTTCGTTTGCTGGGGCGTAGAGAGTTCGCACGAAGTGAGGAAGGGGAGGATCCCATCGGTTACGGCGGGTGCGTGGGGCCGCAGGTTGAACAGGGCTCAGGTCTCAGGCTGGCTCCTGCTTTTGGGGCTCGCTCTCAAGGAGTTTCCAGTAGGCTAGCCTTCTTGCAGCACCGTCCAGGATTTCGGCGCGAGCGCCATTTGAGATCGCCGGATAAAAACGTCTTCGGCTCAACGCGTTAGCGTGTTTGTCCGATGCTTATCAACAGGCTACTCAACAAAATCTGTTGATAACTCCCCACCTTGCGAACCTGCCGCGCGCCGCGCCCAAATGAATCCGTTCAAACAATCTGGCGGGTGTATGCTCAACCGGAGGACGTTTTCTGCGCAGTCAGTCCGTTAGCCCTGAACCTCAGACGCAACGACCCAACGCCGGCCGCGCCCACGGCGTGATGTGCGCGTCGCTCCCACCCAACTCGTCAACAGAAGTTGCCTAATAGTCCTAACTGAAGGGAAGGGCGGTTCAATGAAACTGCGCGTCGGCTATGACCTGATGTACGAGTGTGAGCAACCCACTCCCATGATGCTGATGTTGAACACACACTATTCGCGTGCGAACGATGTGTTGAGCCCGGACGTGCTGAAGCTTAATCCGCCGGTACCGATTACGCAGTACCGCGATGGCTTCGGCAATCTGTGCAGCCGGCTCGTCGCACCAGCCGGGCGCCTCTCGCTCTCGACCATGGCCGTGCTCGAAATTTCCGCCCAGCCTGAAACGATCGAGCCCAACGGTTATCAACATCCAGTGGAAGCGTTACCCGACGATACGCTAGTGTTCCTGCTCGGCAGCCGTTATTGCGAAACGGATCTGCTTTCCGACTTCGCCTGGCAAACGTTCGGCAAAACACCGTTGGGCCGGCCACGGATTCAGGCCATCTGCGATTTCGTGCACCACCATATCGTGTTTGGTTACGACCACGCGCGGCCGACCAAGACCGCCTGGCAGGCCTGGAACGAACGCACCGGCGTGTGTCGCGACTTCGCGCATCTCGCGGTGACCTTATGCCGTGCGATGAACATTCCGGCGCGCTACTGTACCGGCTATATCAGCGACGTCGGTCTGCCGCCCCCGCATAGTCCGATGGATTTTGCCGCGTGGTTCGAAGCTTACCTGGGCGGCACCTGGCAGACCTTTGATCCGCGCAATAACGCGCCGCGCACGGGCAGGGTGTTGATGGCGCGCGGCCGCGATGCCGCTGACGTAGCGTTGAGCAATACGTTTGGCACAGCCAAGCTGATCGGTTTTACCGTGTATTGCGAACCGCTAATTGAAGCGACGGCGGCGCGCCTGGCGTAACAAGCGCATGCGCCGCCGGAGGTGGCGTTGCTTCGGCAATGGCTGGCCGCGTGTGGACCATTGTCAAGCCGAACGCGGCTATGGCATCCTTACGTCATGTGCACGATGACATCCTCGCTGATCCACGCCTGGTGGCGCTCTTAACAGAGCGGCATCGTCACGTCTTTACTACGACCATGACCGCCGCAGTCCGGCTGACATGGCGCGGTATCCCCGGTTGGCTCGTCCTGCGGCGCTTCTTCACGATCAGGAGAGCCCGTTTATGCAAGACACCACCGCATCATTACGCCCGGTCGTATTGACCGGCGACCGTCCTACGGGTGCGCTACATCTCGGCCACTATGTCGGCTCGCTGAAAACCCGTCTGGCGTTGCAGGAAACGCATCAGCAGTACGTGCTGGTCGCGGACACCCAGGCTTTGACCGACAACGCACACGATCCCGACAAGGTACGGCGAAACGTGCTGGAGGTCGCGCTCGACTATCTGGCGGTCGGCATCGATCCCGCCAGGACCACGATTGCGGTGCAATCGGCGTTGCCGGCGCTCGCCGAACTGACCCTGCTGTATATGAACTTCGTGACCGTCGCGCGGCTCGAGCGCAATCCGACCATCAAGGAAGAGATTCAGGCGCGCGGTTTTGGCCGCGATATTCCCGCCGGCTTTCTCTGTTACCCGGTTGCGCAGGCCGCGGATATCACGGCGTTCAAGGCCAACGTTGTGCCGGTCGGCGAGGACCAGGCACCGCTGATCGAGCAGACCAACGAGATCGTCCGCCGTATCAACCGGCAAACCGCCGCGCCCGTGCTGATCGAAGCACAGGCGCTGATTCCGACGATGGGGCGGCTGCCCGGTGTCGATGGCAAGGCGAAGATGAGCAAGTCGCAGGGCAACTCGATTCCGCTGTCATCCTCGGCCGATGCGATCCGCGACGCCGTCAAACGCATGTACACGGATCCCAACCACCTGCGCGCGTCCGACCCCGGCACCGTGGAAGGCAATATGGTCTTCACCTACCTCGATGCATTTGACGAAGATCAGGCCGCCGTCGAACGTCTGAAGGCCGAATACCGCGCGGGCGGGTTGGGCGACATGGTGGTCAAGCGCCGGCTTGAAGAACAGTTGCAGGCGCTGATCGCACCCATGCGCGAGCGGCGCGAACAGCTCGCCCGCGATCCGGGCTATGTGTTCGATGTGCTGCGCGCCGGCACCGAGCGGGCGAAGGCCGTCACCCAGGCCACTTTGGACGAAGTGCGGGCGGGCTTGGGAACCTTCTCGTTCGATGCGGCGACGCGCTAGCCGACCCTACATCTTCATGCTGCGCACTGCCTGCTCCAGCTCATCCTGGCTGACGTCGCGCTGATGCGTCGCGACTGACCACTTGTGCCCGAACGGATCTTCGAGCTGCGCGAAGCGGTCGCCCCAGAACATGTCGGCGGCGGCCATGGTGACGCGTGCGCCAGCGGCGACGGCTTGCTCGACGGTGGCGTCGACGTTCGGCACGTATAGATGCAGCGTCACCGGCGAGCCTTTCAGCGCCCGCGGGCTGAGCATTGGACAGCCGGCCATTTCGTCGACCAGCATGAGGGTGGAATCGCCGAGCTTCAGCCTGGCGTGCATCAGTTTGCCCTCGGGACCGGGCAGACGCGATTGCTCGACTGCGCCGAAGGCCTTCGTGTAAAAGTCGATCGCCTGGGCAGCGCCGGCGCAAACCAGGTGCGGTGTCAACGTGTGCATCCCTTCCGGAACGGCTTTGACAGTAGATGAGGGCATGGTGATCGCTCCTTGTTTTAAGCGGTTCGTGAGTCGAAAAGGCGCTGCCATGCATCGCAGCGCTTCACTCTCACGACGAGCGGGCGACGGCTGAATCGACACGGGCGAAGAAAGTTTTGGAGCGGCGGCGGTCCCGACATTGCATGATCGGCGGCTCGATCGCCTCCGCCAGCGGCACGCGCAGGCGCCGCAGCCCGATCGCGTCGAGCGGTGAACGTGTCTTTTTCGCGCAACCCTTGCTGCGCCGGGGCAGATAATTTTCCGCAATATAGTGCGGTTTTTGCCCGTGCGAGGCCCGTAAAGTAGCTTTCTACGCGGCACGTATCGATATTACTTGTGCCATACGTTAAGATAGCGGCGCGCGAGGATAGCGTCACGCAGGTTGCTGATTGATCTGAGTGCCCGCCGCGCGATTGGCCCGTCAAAAAGGGCGAAAGTCCTTGTAGGAAGGTCTAAACGAAGTGCGAGGTGGTTATCCAACCGACCTTCGAAATTGATTAGGATTTGTGCCGTGCTATGCTACGCAAAATCCGCATCAAACGTCGGAGGAATTGACGCATGTTGTAGGAAATGTATGTTATGCGTAAGAAAGTTGCAGTAACTCGTATGGATGACTGGTAGGTCGCGCAGGAACCAATCCGTTCTATACTCCCGAACTGGTTTTATCCTGGAGTCGAGTTGCTGACTGCAGTATCGAACGCGATTGGCTGGTCTGAAGGTATCCGTCACAAGAAACAGAGCGTGAAAGTTGCGATGCGGTGCCCTCGTTCGCAAGCACACCATATGACGGAAGCGCTGGCGGTAGCAACCGGTGTTGCACCGGTCGCAGATACCTCTGGCATCAGACTGCAGTAGACCCAAGAGACATCCCCATCCGCGCCGTGAGCCAGACATTGAACGGCGGCGGTTTCCATGTTGCATTGAATTCTTGTCGCTTATCCTGCATGAAGGTTCAAACTCTATCGGCTCGCACCGCCCGTGCGCTGACATTTATCGGCCTGAGCGTGACGGCAGTCTCGGCCTTTGCTACCGACTCGTTTGTGGTTCGCGACATCCGGCTCGAAGGCCTGCAGCGGATCGAACCGAACACGGTCTTCTCCTATCTGCCCATCAAGCAGGGCGACACCTTCACCGATGACAAGGCTTCTGAAGCGATCCGCGCGCTGTATGCGACGGGCTTCTTCAACGACGTCAAGATCTCGACCGAAGGCGATGTCGTCATCGTGCAGGTGCAGGAGCGCCCGGCAATCGGCTCGATCGACTTCTCCGGCCTCCACGAATTCGACAAGGACAACCTGACCAAGGCGATGAACTCGGTCGGGCTCTCGCTGGGCCGCTATTACGACAAGTCGCTGGTCGACCGCGCGC
>NZ_JBAURZ010000281.1:0-3518 GCF_049581445.1 Paraburkholderia sp.
CCATCGAACCCGAACCCGGCTGGCGCGCTGCCGCTCGCCGCGTCGCTCAGATCGCCGCGCAATTTGCCGACTCAGTAGATCGTGAAGCGCGCTTTCCCGCCGAGGCCTTCGAGGCGATCAAGCGTGAACGTCTGCTCTCGGCAATGATTCCGGCGAGCTACGGTGGCGCCGGTCTGTCGCTGGCCGATGTGGGCGCGATCTGCGAAATCATGGCTCAGGGATGTGCATCCACCGCGATGGTGTATGCGATGCATCAGATCCAGGTCGCCTGCATCGAGGAACACGGGAACGCTATCGCGTGGCAGCGCGACATGCTGACACGTATCGTCAATGAGCAACTGCTGCTGGCATCAGCCACCTCGGAAGAGACCATTGGCGGCGCGATGCGCACCAGTGCGTGCGCGGTGGAAATCACTGGCGAGCGATTCCGCATCGAAAAGCTGGCGCCGACAATTTCGTACGGGGCCTACTCCGATGCGATTCTTGTCACATCGCGACGCACCGCTGAATCGTCCGCGGGCGACCAGGTGCTGATCGTCGCGCTTCGCGAACAAACGCTGCTTGAAAAACGCGGTGGATGGGATTCGATGGGCATGCGCGGCACCTGCAGCGAAGGCTTCCGGCTGGTTGCTACAGGCCTCGCCGAGCAAATTCTGCCCACGCCCTTCGCCGACATCGCCGATCAGACCATGTTGCCGGTCTCACACACGCTGTGGGCCTCGGTCTGGACCGGCGTCGCTACCGACGCGGTGAATCGTGCCAAAGCCTTTTTCCGGGCCCAGGCGCGCGCCAAGCCCGGTTCGGTACCGCCGGCCGGTTTGCGCCTCGCGGAAGCGGTCGGTTTGCTGCAGATGATGCAGGCGCGCCTGTCCGTGGCGCTGGATGCTGCGCGTATCGCGCATCAGAACAAGCACGGTGGATGTCAGGCGGATGCGCCGCTGTCGGCCATGCTGGGCTTCGCTTCGGACATGAACACGCTGAAAACCAGCATATCGTCAACCGCGCTGCTGGTGGTCCAGGAAGTCCTGATGATCTGCGGCATGGCCGGCTACAAGAACGGCACCGAATATAGCGTTGGGCGTCATCTGCGCGATCTGCATTCCGCGCCGCTGATGATCAATAACGACCGTATTGCCCAAAACACAGCAAGCATGCTGCTGGCCCAACGGCCGGCCGCTCCGGGGAGAGCCTGAAATGAACACGATGACCGAAACTGCGGTGCTGGAAGCGGCCAATCTTGACACCCCTGCTGCCCCGACCTTTCGCGACGAACTGCTGGCGCACGGCATTCTGATCGATACCGGCGAAAACGGCCTGTATGGCCGCAGCCAGGTCTTCGAGGACGTCGTGGAGCGCCTGAATGTCGCCATCACGCATCTTGGTGCGGACCAGCAAGCCGAAGTGCTGCGCTTCCCGCCCGCGATGCGCCGTACCGACTTCGAGGACAGCGAGTATCTGAAGAATTTTCCGGATCTGGCTGGCACGGTGCATTCGTTCTGCGGCAACGACGCGGGCCAGCAACGCCTGCTGCGCTGCCTCGACGACGCGATGCAGAAGAGCGACGACGACCGTGACACTGAATGGATGTCGCAGCAAAAGCCGACCCGTCTCGTTCTCACGCCGGCGGCCTGCTACCCGATCTATCCGGTCGTGGCACGACGCGGTCCGCTGCCTGCGGACGGTCGCACGATAGACGTGCTGTCGTACTGCTTCCGCCACGAACCGTCACTCGACCCGGCCCGCATGCAGATGTTCCGCCAGCGTGAATATGTGCGCCTGGGCAATGCCGAACAGGTCATGACGTTCCGCCAGATGTGGGTCGAGCGCGGCTCGCTGCTGGTCACGCTGCTCAATCTGCCGGTCGACGTCGATCTCGCCAACGACCCGTTCTTTGGCCGCGGTGGCAAGATCGTCGCGGATAGCCAGCGCGCGCAGGCGCTCAAGTTCGAACTGCTGATTCCAGTGGCGAACGCGGCCAGCAAGACAGCCTGCCTGTCGTTCAACTATCACATGGACCATTTCGGCGCGATCTGGAAGATCGAGTGCGAAGATGGTTCCGTGGCGCATACCGGTTGCGTCGGCTTCGGCATGGAGCGGATTACGCTCGCGCTGTTCCGTCATCACGGCTTCGACGTGAACACCTGGCCCGACGACGTGCGCGCCCTGCTGTGGGGCGACACCCAGGCGCGCATCGCTCAGGGGCTGGCCGGAGCACACGTATGAACCCGCCGTTGACCACCCTCTGGAGCGACCCGGCAACGGCCTGCGCGCTGCCGGGTGCCCCCAGGCCTCTGCCGCCCGGCTCGGGCGGTTGCGGCAGCTTCACGGAGCGTGTTCATGCGTCGCACTCGCTGCATCAGGGCGATCGTGTGTGGCAAGAAACCAATTGCTATATCGACCTGTGGATCGAACTGCTGCACGGCTTCGGCCTTGAGCCACGCGCAGCGTTCGGCTTCACGGTGACGCAGGATTTCGAAGGCGATCAGTTCACGTTCTTCAAGTTTCCGCTTGAGGACATCGAACGTCTGTATGGCACCCAGGTGCAGGAACTGGCCATTTACGACTCGCTCGAAGACCGCGTGCACGCCCAGACCCAGCGCGGCCATACCGTGCTGGTCGAAGTCGACGGCTACTATCTGCCGAACACGCGTGCGACGTCGTACCGCCGCGAGCATCCGAAGACGAGCGTGGGCATCGATTTCGTCGATCCGGCGGCCAAGCGTCTGGGCTATTTCCACAACACGGGCTATCACCGGCTGGAAGGCGAAGACTACGACGGCGTGTTTCGCAAGCTGCCGCAGTTCGCCAACCGGCCCGATCTGCTGTTTCCGTATGCGGAGCTCGCCAAGCAGGTCCGGCCCGCCCTGGAAGGCACCGCACTTGCCGAAGCCTCGGCGGAACTGCTGTGCGCTCATCTGGAGCGCCGGCCGCTGCGCAATCCCATTTCGCAATGGCGCGTGGCGTTTCCCGAGCACCTCGAGACCCTGCTTGCGCGTGGCGAATCGTTCTTCCATCCTTACTCGTTCAACCTGATGCGGCAACTGGGCGCGAACTTCGAGTTCCTGTCGAAGTACCTGCAATGGCTGACGGCTCAGGGTTTCGATATTCCTCAAACGATTCCGCTGGCCGCGCAAAAGATCGCTTCCGAGGCCATGGTGATGCAGTTCCGGCTGGTTCGCGCGATGGCGCGTGGCCGGCGCGACACCTGCGACGACTGCTTCGATGTGCTCGAAGCGGCCTACGAGAACACAGTGCCACCGCTTGCCGCGCTTGTGCTGTAACGACACGCATCGACGGCATCGACGGTATCGACGGTATCAACGGCATCAAGAAGAAGAATCATGCGCGCGTTGCTAAACGAAGGGTCCGAGGGAGGCCCGCACGACCGCGCGGACCCGGCGACGGGCTCCGCGGTGCGTCCTGCTGCTTCTTCCACTACTGACGCGGCGGCAGCGACCGTCGAGGTGTGGCCGCAACCGCTGGAAGCCGGCTGGCAATGCGTCACGACCACTGCCGGC
>NZ_JBAURZ010000282.1:0-2309 GCF_049581445.1 Paraburkholderia sp.
CGTCAGCGCGCACCACCAGCGCGGCATGCCGGAACAGGCTCAATTCACACACCAGGCGTCGATACGTCTCATACAGCTTGCCGTTGCCCGCCGCCGCCACGATGCCGTCGTGGAACGCCACATTGGCACGCGCGTAGGCGCCGTCGTCGTGGGTCTCGAGCGCGCTGCGCATGGCGTCGATCTGCTTGCGCAGTTCGGCCAGTTGCACCGCGTCGATGCTCGACGCCAACATCCGGCACGCCGCTTCTTCAAGCACCGCGCGCACCGCGTAAATCTCGTCAGCCTCCGCCAGCGACACCACCCGTACAAACACGCCGCGGTTCTTCTCGTTGCGCACGAGGCCGGCCTGCTCCAGCGCGCGAAACGCCTCGCGTACCGGACCGCGCGAAACCTGCAGGCGCGCCGCCCAGTCCGCTTCGTTCAGCTTCGCGCCGGGCGCCAGCACCCCCTCGATGATGTTGCGCTCGATCTCTTCCCGAACCAGCGCCGTCAAGGAATGCCGGCGTACGACGTCAATCGGATCGACTGAGGCTGTCTGCATATTTTCGGTCATTTCGCCAATTTTTGCCACATTTATGTTGGTGAGATGCCGCTGGCTCATCACGCACAGAAAGTCAGGGCAATCCGCCGGTCAGTCGACCCGGCGGCGCGGAACCCGCGCGGCGATCAACAGCAGCGCGGCAAGCGAGACCATCAACAGAATCAGTGAGAGAGCGGACGCGGGCAGGTAATAGCCGCGCTCCACCTGGCCGACCACCACGATCGGCACCGTCGCAAACCCGGGCGGGTACACGGTCAGGGTCGCACCCAGTTCGCCCAGCGAGAGCGCGAAGCCCAGCGCGAGACTGGCGCGTATGGCCGGCACGAGTTGTGGCAGCACGACGCGGCGCAGCACCATTGAAGGCGGCGCGCCGAGGCTGGCCGCCGCTTCGCGCAGAATGGTCAACTCAGGGCGCAGGGCCGCTGCCGCGCAGCGGTAGCAGAACGGCAGCACCAGCGCGAGCTGCACAAACACGACGATCGCCGCCGAGCTGGACAGATCGACCGGCGGCTTGTGATACGCGATCAGCACCGCCAGGCCGAGCACCACGCTTGGCACGCCGTTGGGCATCATCGCGATCGTATCGACGAGCGCGCCTAGCCCGCGCCGGTCGCGTCCTTCAAGCGCGAGGGCCAGCCACAAGCCGAGGATGGTGCCGAGCACACCCACACCCAAACCGACTTCCAGACTAGTGGTCAGCGCGTCGAAATCACTCGAACCAAGCCGCTCGAACCAGCGCATGCTGAATCCGTCGGGCAGGATCGTGCCGGACCAATGGCCGGCGACGCTCGACAGCGCCACCACGACCACAGGCAAGACGAACAACCAGAAGCACAGCAACGCAGCAAATGCGAGAAACGCGCCGCCCGCCACGCGGGTGAGCAGACTGCGCTGCACCGGCCGTGCGCGCTTGTGCATGACCGGCAAAACAGTGGGGTCCAGATCGACGGCCATTAGCGTGCTCCTCTCACCTTGCGCCGGTTGACCTGGCGGTACAGCGCATACAACGACAAAGACATCGCCAGCATCACGACGGCGCCGGCAGCAGCGGTCGGCAAGTCCAGATCCACCGTCGCGGAGCTGTAGATTGCAACCGGCAGCGTGATCAGATGGGCACTGCCGAGCACCAGCAAAATGCCGAACTCATTTAGCGTCAGCAGGAAGCACAGGATGGTGCCGGCTGCGATACCCGGCCACGCGAGCGGCAGAATCACCTTGAACGCCACCATCCAGCCGTTGGCGCCGAGGCTGCGGGCCGCTTCAATCAGGCGCATGTCGAGCGTCGCAAACGAAGCGAGCGTCGGGCGCACGACGAACGGCGCGTAGAACACCACCTCGGCGAGAATCACCCCGCCTACGCCAAACAGAAAGTCGAGCGGCGGCGTACTGAGATGGAACAACCGCTGCAAACCAATACTCACCGAGCCCTGCGAGCCGTAGAGAAAAATCAGCGTAAAGGCGACCAGAAACGACGGAAACGCGACGAACAGTTCGAGGAACCGCGTGACGAGCCGCGCACCCGGGAACGGCTTGAAAAACAGCATCGAGGCCAGCGCCACGCCAAGCAGCGAGGCCAGTCCCGCGCTGGCAAACAGCACCCAGAGTGTCGTGCCGACCACGCCACGCGTTTCTGGATTGCCGAAGAAGGTTCCATAAGCCTGAAAGCCGAGGCCGCCATGGGGGCCGGTCAGACTGAGCAGGACAAGCCGAATCAGCGGATAGACCACCAGCGGGCCCAGCACAACCACGGCGAGGAACAGCAGGTGCC
>NZ_JBAURZ010000283.1:0-24499 GCF_049581445.1 Paraburkholderia sp.
GCACTGGACGGTACAGGTCGCGCAAGCACTGAGCCACTCACTGGCGGCGCTGCTCGACGTGTCGTCGGTGCGGGCCTGGTGGGCCGACCTGCTGGCCAGTCCGCAGCATCGCGCGGAATTGGGCGGCATCGCGCTCGCGCTGCTCGGCGCGCTCGTACCCGCGCTTGCCCTCGAATGGCTCGCGCGCCGTCTGCTGCGCAAGGCGATCTTTGCGCTGGGCGCCCGTCATGTGATCGACCCCTACGACCTGTTCCTCAACGAACCGTCGCAACCTGAGTCTGAGCCCGACGCAGAAAGCACAGGTGCCGCTGCAAGCGCGGTGAACGAGACGGCAGCACATAGTGGAGCCGCCCCCACCGCAACCACCAAACCGGCGTCGAACGAAGCCACCGGCCGGTGGCACGCCGCACGTCACTGGTCGCTACTGCGCCGTTTGCCCCGCGCCGGACTGCGGATGCTCGCCCATTTCGTTCCGCTCGTTGTATTTGTCGGCGCGGCCAGCCTGCTGATGTCCGTATTCACCACCGACGGAACGCCACAAGACCGTGCAACCGATTCGATCATCGACATTTATGTCTTGAGCCGCGTCATTGTGATTGTCGGTGGCTTCTTCCTGCAACCGGACGCGCCACGTTTGCGTCTGTTGCAGATGGGAGACGCCTGGGCCGCGTTCACACAGCGCTGGGTGGTGATGATCGTCAGCGTAGTCGGCGCCGGTTCGGCGTGCGCGGAAGTCGCCCTGGCACTCGGACTCAGCGACGACGCCCATCTTGCCTTCATGAAAGTAGTCGCGCTGGTGGCCCACGTGATGATCGTGCTGCTCATCGTGCGATGCCGCGCCCCTGTCGCCGCGCGCATCCGCAAGCGCTTTGCCGCGAGCAGTTCCCTCGCGATGTTCGGCAACGCGGTGGCCGACTCGTGGGCGGCCATCAGCATCTTCCTCGTGATGGCCTTGTGGTTTGTCTGGGCGCTCGACGTGCGCAATGGCTATCACACGCTCGTTCATCTGGGCGGCATTTCAATCGCGGTGCTGGTTGGCGCGCGGGTCGTCTCGATCGTCGTGTTCGGCGCGCTCGCCCGCATGTTCGAAGTCCGCGACGGCGAGCCCGCCAATTCGCTGGTACATCAACATGCTTACCGCTACTACCCTTTGGTGCGCCGCGTGGTCTCGTGGATCATCGGTGTCGTCACCGTACTGGCGCTGATGCAGGTATGGGGCGCAAATGTGATCGCACTGTTCGGGCACGGCACGATCGGTCACCGGCTGGCTTCGGCGCTCGTCACCATTGGGGTCGCTGCCGTCGTCGCGCTGTTCGTCTGGGAAGCAGCCAACGTGATCGTGGAGCGACGTCTGCATCAGTGGACCACCGCCGGCGACATGGTGCGCGCCGCCAGGCTGCGAACCTTGCTGCCGATGCTGCGTAGCGCCCTGTTCGTTGTGATTGCACTTGTCGTGGTGCTGACAGGGCTGAGCGAACTGGGGGTGAACATCGGGCCGTTGCTGGCCGGCGCCAGTATCTTCGGCGTGGCGCTCGGCTTCGGCTCGCAAAAGCTGGTGCAGGATTTCATCACCGGGATTTTCCTGCTGATGGAAAACGCCATGCAGGTGGGCGACTGGGTCACGCTCGCCGGCGTGTCGGGCACGGTCGAGTATCTGTCGATCCGCACCGTGCGGCTGCGCGGCGGCGACGGCTCGCTTTACACGGTGCCGTTCAGTTCGGTTTCGACTGTCAACAACACCAATCGGGGTCTCGGCAACGCAGCGGTGAAGGTCAGCATCACGTATGGCGAGGACGTCGAGCGGGCGAGCGCCACCCTCAAGGAAATCGGTGCGGCCCTGCGCGACGACCCGCAGTTCAAGGACGGCATCCTGTCGGACTTCGCTTTCTGGGGCGTCGACTCGGTAGACGGCGCATCCATCACGCTCAGCGGCCAGATCCAATGCCGCGACAGCGGACGCTGGGGTGTACAGCGCGAGTTCAACCGACGCGTCGCACAGCTATTCCAGGAGCGCGGCATTGCGATTGCCAATCCGCAACGGACTGTGCTGATTCATGGTGACAACGGTGCCGCAGAGCGAAACGGTGGTGAACCCGTGCCATCTTCCGGTACGCAGGTTGAGCCTGCGGCAGAGAAACCGCCTGTGTCCGAGACAGAGAAACCGCCCGTCTCTGAAACCGATACAGGCAAACCGCCTGCGGCCTGATGCTCACCGCGTAGCTTTCCAAGCGTTAACCCCGCGTGAAAATACCGTTGCAGCCCTGAAACATCATGGCACCCGCCACCAGCGCGGCAGCAGACGGCGCACCTCGGAGCGCCGGTAGCGGTCGTCGATCAGATGCACCACGCCTGCATCCTGCTCGGTGCGAATCACGCGTCCGGCCGCCTGGACCACCTTCTGCAGACCGGGGTACAGATACATATAGTCGTAGCCGCTGCCAAACATCGCTTCCATCGTGCGACGCATCTGCTCGTTGACATCGTTGATTTGCGGCAGGCCGAGGGTGGCGATGAAAGCACCAATCAACTGCTCGCCCACCAGGTCGACGCCCTCCGAAAACGCTCCGCCTAGCACGGCAAAACCCACGCCGCGGCCCATGGTTCGAAAGCGTGCCAGAAAGGCGTCACGCGCCGCCTCGTCCATGCCCTGCTCCTGCGTCCAGACCGGCACGTCTGGATACCGCTCACGTAGCAACGCCACCACACGTTGCAGATAGTCGAAGCTGCTGAGAAAGCCGAGATAGTTGCCCGGACGCGCGGCGTATTGCTGCGCGATCAGTTCGACGATGGGCGACAGTGACCGTTCGCGGTCACGCCAGCGAGTCGAGACGTGTGACGCCACATGCACCTGTAGCTGCTCGGCACGGAACGGCCCTTCGACGTCGAGCCAGCCCGTCTGCTCAGGCAAGCCTAGTGTGTCGCGATAGAAATGCTGCGGGCTCAGCGTGCCGGAAAACATCACCGTCGTCCGCGCTGCGGCATAGCGAGGTGCGAGAAACGGCGCGGGGATGACATTGCGCACGCAGAGCGTTGCGCTGGTTTTTCCGGAATGCAACCCGGCTCGGCCAGCATTGCGCTCGGCATTCAGTGTGGTATCGAAGACTGAATGCTCGCCGAACTGCTCGGCAAGTGACACGAAATGCATCGCGTCGAAATAGAAGCGCAGTTGTGCGTCGTCAATCGACAGCGGCGCTTGAACAAGCTGGTCCGTCACCGCGCCGATCAGATTTTGCGCCGCACTGAGCAAACGCGGCGGCACATCCGCATGCACCGTATAGGCATCAGTCTGCGCGCGATTCAGCGCATTCCATTCACGGTTCAAACGCTCAAGCGGTTTGCGCAATGCCGTGGGTGCGTTCTTGCGCGCCGCTCTGAAAGCGGTTTGATCGAGCGACGCGGTGTACATGCGGCGTGCCCGGTCCAACAGGTTATGCGCCTCGTCGACCAGCACCGCCACACGCCACTGATTCATCTGTGTGAGCGCGTACAGCATGGCGCTGCTGTCGTAGTAGTAGTTGTAGTCACCCACGACGACATCGCTCCAGCGGACCAGTTCCTGCGCGAGGTAGTACGGGCAGACGTCATGGGCAAGCGCCGTGGTACGAACGGTGGCCCGATCCAGACGACGCTCCGTTAGCGCCGCACTGCGCGCGGCATCGAGCCGGTCGTAGAAACCGCGTGCGAGTGGACAGGAGTCGCCGTGGCAGGCCTTGTCGGGATGTTCGCAGGCTTTCTCGCGTGCCACGAGTTCGAGTGTACGCAACGGTAATGCGGTGACCTTGGGGTCTACTGCTGCGCTTGTGCCGTTGTTTGCGTCATCGCTCGTTTCAATGCCCGCCTGGGTGGCTGCTTCCGTAGCCGTGTCTGCGCTCGCTTTCGCACTGGCGTGCAAGGTCTCGATCGCGTCCAGCGCGAGTGCGCGTCCCGGAGTTTTCGCGGTCAGGAAGAAAATCCGCTCGATCTGATCCGCCGCGCAGGCCTTCAGCAACGGAAAAATCGTTGCGAGTGTTTTGCCAATGCCCGTGGGTGCTTGCGCCATCAGATCACGACCATCGCGTGCCGCGCGATACACTGCCACCGCCAGTTCGCGTTGACCGCTGCGAAACTCCCCGTGCGGAAACGCCAGCTTACTCAAGGCAGCGTTGCGCGCACTTCGATGCGCCTCTTCCTGCATGGCCCAATCGATAAATCGTTCGCACTGCTCGACAAAAAAATCCTTCAACGATGCCGCGCCATGAAACTGCGTTAGCACGGTTTCTTTCTGGCTGGCAATATCGAAGTACACGAGGGCGACATGCAGTTCGGCGAGCCCGCGCGTCTGACATAACAAATGCCCGTAGACCAGCGCCTGGGCCCAATGCAAAACGCGATGATTGGCGGGCATCGCATCAAGATCGCCCCGATACGTTTTGACCTCTTCCAACCGGTTGGTCGCCGCATCGTAGCCATCAGCGCGACCGCGCACACTCAGCTCACGATGCACGCCGGTAAGCGTGATCTCTGCTTCATAGCCGCTTGCCCGCCGAGCGGCAACGGTTGCATGGCCGGCGATTCCCTCCAGAGCCGTCGGTGCGGGCGTGAAGCGCAGATCGAGATCGCCGCGCCGGGCCGTGAACTCGCAGAGCGCGCGCACCGCCACCACGTAGGTCATATGGCCACCTCGCCACTGCACGCAATCGACTCGTCGTCCCAGCGCACATCCAGCACGCGCACAGGCATGCCGTGCTCGACACAGTAATCCAGCCAACGGATCTGATTGTCCTGTAGACGATCACCCGGCCCCTTCACTTCGATCAGTTCATAGCGCCGCTCGGCGGGCCAGAAACGCACCAGATCCGGCAATCCCGAACGGTTGCTGCGGATATCGCGCAGCAACCGTTCGAACCACAGTTTCAGATGCGCCGCGGGGAAACAATGGAGCGCCTGCGTCACCAGTTCGGGCGTCAGAACGCCCCAGAACACGAACGGCGACTGCAGTCCCGCCTTACTGGCGAGGTGGCGCACGATTGTCTCGCGATACGCGCCGCTATCAAGCTGCGCGAAGCATGCTGCAAATTGCGCTGCACGGCGGGCGTGGAAATCAGGCGCATGGAGATCGGCTGGGCCGCGCTGGAACGGATGGAAAAATGCGCCCGGCAGCGCGGTAAAGACGGCATCCCAGCACAGCAAGCCGAACAGCGAGTTGATCAGCGCGTTCTCGATATAGTAGACCGGTGCTTGCGCCGAATCCAGATGGTCGCGCGCTGCGTATTCCACGGTGAATGGCTCGCTGGGCCGAGGCAAAACCAGCACACTGCGCTCAATGGTTCCCGTCCTCCCTGCTCGCGTAGGTGGGTGACCCAGACGCCGCTGCAGGCGCGGCAGCATGCGCGCGACGCGCTGACGTTCCTCTTCGCTCTCCGGCGCTTCGACGGCTAGCATGGCGAGCGCGAACGCGGCCTCGAAATCGCCACAGCGTTCCATCACCCGCATGCGCCGATGCCGCGCACCCGGCCACGTGCAGCGTGCATACACGGCGAGCGCTGCCTGCCAGTCTTGCCGGCGCTCACAATGCTGCCCGACGCGAAACAGCAGCTTTGCGCGGCGCGTCTCCAGCCAGGCGTTGCCTCTGTCGATGGTGTCGACGGCCTGAATTGCATCGACGAGCGCCATCGTCTGATCGGGGTCGGCTAACGTCTCGAGCGCTTCCCGGCAGGCGTGCAACGCGAGATAGGCGTCTACATCCGAGCGTTGCTGAAACGCGCGTGACGACGCAGCAAACGCGACGGTCTCATACTGGAACACGCCAAGATCGGCAAGCACGAACTCCGACCAGCCTTGTTGCAGATTACCGAAAAATATCAGACGCAGACGCTCGCACAACGGCGCGACGTTCACGCGAAACAACTGGTCTGAGGTCTGTGGATACCAGTCCGCGAAACCACGCATGTGATCGTGCGTGGCCCGCAATGCGTCGAGCAGATCCGACTTGCGGCTGCACTTACTAACGGTAGTGTTGGCGAAAATCTGCAGCAGTTCAGGCCGCGTGGTGAGGGCGAACAGTTCGTCCAGGCTCACTTGCGGCTGCGCCTCGATCCAGCCCAACGCGACAAGCGGCTCCGCAGCCTCAAGCGGACAACCAATCTCCGCGTACGACAGACGGCTCGCCCGGAACAATGCGCCTTTGCGCATCAGCATCCGCACGAGCAGCGCACGCGACGCCTTCGGCAAGCGGCTGAATTCGACTAGAAATGCGCGTTCGTCCGCGCCAAAGATGTCGTCGTAGCGTTCACCAAGCCAGGCGAGCGCGCGTTCGAAATTCAACAGGTAATAGTGGCGGGCAGAATCGGAAGCCGGTTCCGCTCCCGTGGCTTCCGCCCACGAGGGTGAAGGCGGCGAAACCCCGGAATGGTCGTCTATAGAAGCGTCAGGGAGCATCTGTCACCACGAAGCATTCGCATGCACTGTATATATATACAGTAATGATAGCAAAAACCGACGCATACACCTGAAGAATCGGGACAACTCCCAAGGGATTTCGGCAATCCTACATCTTACAATTGCCAGACAACGGATGATGAAAAGTTCATACAATCAGGAATCCAAATAATACCGTTGGTAGATTCTTGGCGTGGCTGATCGTTTGACGCAATTCGTGGCGGCACCCTACCAGACGCTTCGTGTTTGCGTAAGTCTGCTGGCATGCCGGGGTGGCCCATAACACTAATCAGGGGCGACACAAGATGGATATCCAGTTTTCAACGGGCGTATTCGCGGCTCGTGGGGCAACTCAGGGGCGATATTCAATCCACATTGTCAAAGCACTCGACACGTTCAGAACGCTCCGCCTCGAATGGGAGCAACTGGAGTCTGCATCCGAGGTTCATTCGCCTTGCCTGACTTACCGCTATTGCGAGCTTGCGGCAGCATGGGCGCTTGCCGCCGGTGAACTGGTTGTCGTTGCCAAGGTGTATGACGACGCTCATCTACTGGCGATATGGCCTTTTGCGGTCAAGCGATCAGGCATGCTGCGCATCGCGAATGTACTAACGTGCGGAAATCACGAAGAGTACGGTGGACCGCTTTTCAGAGGCATGCCTTCAACGCCGGTGGTTGCAGAATGTGTTCGAGCGGTCATGCGGATTCCAGCCGACGTCCTCGAAATTCCGTTTCTTCAGGATGGCAGCCTGTTGCAAGAGGCCCTGCAGTCTGCTCCGCAGTCATGGGTGATGCGCCTGCTGCCACGTAGATTAAGTGTGGTCCCCGGATACTCGGTCACCTTGCGCGAATTCTCTGAATGGGACGAATATGCTCACACGCGCTCACAATCGCTTCGACGGAACCTGCGACGTTACCGCAAGGGACTCAACTCGATAGGCCGCACGGAATTTGGATGGTGTACGACGCTTGACGACGCCGTTGCTGTTTTGAACTGGTTGTTTGAAAACAAGCGGCGCTGGGCCATGACGCGTGGCCTGAACACGAAATACCTGATGGACGACAAGGTTCGGGACTTCTTTATCGCACTTGCCGGCCAAACAGACCTGGCGACAGTTCCACTCGTCGCATTTGTAAAGGTTGATGGTGTGCCAATCTGCGCCTCGATCAACCTTGTCGGTCCTCGCACCCTGGAATACTGGATTTTCACCTATGACGAAGCGTACAACCGCTATTCGGTGGGCAACCAGTTGACAGAATTCGTTGCCCGGTGGGCGCATGCCAACGGTCGTGACTTCGATATGCGGTTGATGTACAACGAGTACAAGACTTATTGGGTAAATCGCGAAACGCGCCATCGAACTCGGGTTGTTATTCTTGGTTTTCGTGGCCGTCTCAGAGAGATTCCATTGTTGATTTTCCAGATCTCTCGCGTGCGGCGCCGGCTCGGCAAGGAGCTTCTTGCTGCCCTCGCGGGTACCCGGATCCGTCTTGCGCGATTCCTGTCGCTGCCCAGAGTCAGAAAGACAACCAACGACACGTAAGCGAAATGCTCGCGCAGGCCAGCAGCGTGCAGGATCTTCGCGTTGGCCGACACGAACTGCCGCGCTGGAACGACCGCGTTCAGCCTGGCTGATCATTTGCGAGCCACACCAGCGAAGCTCACAGCAATCGCGCCCACCCGAACGGGGTCATCGTCTGTCGGCGACACCGCGGCTGGAGGGCGCTCGATAACAGGGCTGTCTTCATCGAGTTCGATTCCGTCGTATTACCTCCAGATGAAGACAACATTCGAAGCGATTTCTTCTGGTATGGTATCTTCAATCGCAGGTAATACGAGACCCTGATATGGCCATACTGACAACCGAAGATCTGACAGGCGAACGCTCGCCCGGGCGGCTTTTGCGCCGCATTCACAAGCTGCTGGTAACACGCGTTGATTCGCTCTTCGACGACGAACAGTTGACAGTCGTCCAGTGGACGGCTTTAAAGTTGATCCGTGACGGCGTGGCCACGACCGCCGGAGAGTTGGCCCGGTCGATTGGAATCGCGACGGGGGCCACTACCCGACTCATCGACAGTCTCGAAGAGATCGGGTTCGTAAAGCGTGACCTTAGTTCTCCCGATCGACGCGTGGTCCGCCTGGTGCTCACGAAATCCGGCGAGGCAAAGCATGCGGAGCGGGTACCGGTCATGGTCGCCAGCTGGAATGAGATTCTTGCCGACTTCAAAAAGCAGGAGGCGGAGCAATTGATCCGCCTGCTTACGAAGCTCCATGCCTCCATCGAACGCGTTGTCGAACCAGGCAGCCACGGCAATCGAGACGACGCCGATTAGTCAGCTGCCGCGACGTGCGCCGCTGGCGCAGGCCTGCGCGTGAACCACACCACTAGCACCATTGCCATCGCCATCCAGCCGCTGGCGTAGAAGATGTCGATCGACGACAACAGGTAAGCCTGATTGATGGTCTGTCGCATGATTGCTCCGGCAGCCTGCAATGGATTCATGCCCTGAGCCTGAAGCTGGTCGATTGCCTGACGATATATCGGCGAGAAGCTGGTGCTTGATTCGACCAGCCTGCTCTGATGCAACGCCTCACGCCGATCCCAGAACGTCGTAATAAGCGACGCGGCAAAGCCTCCCGATGTGATGCGGGCAAAGTTCGAGATTCCGGTCGCAGACGGGACACGCTCAGGCGGCACTCCATCGAGCAGGATATGCAGAAGCGGCACAAAAAACATACTCAGAGCGAAACCTTGCAGGAACAAAGGCATGGTGAGCGTCCAGAAAGGGGCATCCGGCGTGTAGTGAGAACGCATGAAGAAGCCCACCGCGTACGCTATGAAGGAGCCTGTGGCCATCCAGCGCGGATCCACCTTCAGCCGCCCGACCGGCGTCGTCATCAACACCGCTACCAGCCCGCTCGGCGCCGCAACGCACCCCGCCCACGTTGCGGTATATCCCATCTGCTGCTGCAGCCAAAGTGGCAGTAAGACATTGTTGGAGAACATCAACGCGTAACCAAGGCAGGTTGCCAAAACACCAAAGCAGAAATTGCGCCGCTTGAACAACGTCAAGTCCACTGCAGGTCTGCTTTCCGTTAGTTCCCAGATCACCCAGGCCACAAAGCCCAATGCGGCACAGATCGCCAGAACAACAATCAGCGTGTTGTTGAACCAGTCACGGTCTTTGCCCAGATCGAACAACGTTTGCAGGCTGAACACCCAGAACACGAGCAGGCCCAACCCCACTTTATCGATGGGTATCTTGCGCGTGGGTGTCTCACGCTTCGCAAGGAATTTCCATGTCACCAGACCCGACACCAATCCGACGGGCAGGTTGATCAAGAAAATCCATCCCCAATGATAATTATCGGAGATGTACCCGCCTACCACCGGGCCAAGAACAGGAGCGGACATCGCTGTCATCGACCAGATGCCAAGAGCCGTTGAGCGCTTGTGCGGAGGAAAGATTGCAATCAGCAGCGCCTGGCTGCCTGGAACCATCGGGCCCGACACCGCACCCTGCAAAATACGGAACGCAATAAGCGACGGCAGACTCCAGGCGATACCGCAAAGGAACGACGCGATACTGAATGCGAGTACCGCTGCGGCGAAGGTCCGGACCACGCCGAAGCGACCCATCAACCAACCGGTCAGCGGCACCGTGACGCCATTGGCGACAGCGAACGATGTAATCACCCAGGTGCCGCTATCGGTACTCACGCCAAGATTCCCGGCGATAGTCGGAAGCGATACATTGGCGATGGTCGAGTCGAGCACCTGCATGAAACTGCCGAGCGCGAGCGCAACGGACGCTAGACCCAAGGCGATGCCTGCGAGCGGCGCAGGCATCGCACCAGTGCTGGTCGCGGCACTCATGGCTGGCGCCCCGCATTCTCCGCGATGATTTCGCGGATGCGTTCTTCCACCTTCGGGCCGCCGTCGAGGCTTGCCACTTCGCCTCCGGCCGGCGGCGCGCTTTTAGCCACAAACGATCCTGACTGATCTGCTGTTTCGATCTCCACGTCGACCGACAAACCCACTCTCAGCGGCTTCTTTTCCAGCTCCGCGGGATCAAGTGCGATTCTCACCGGCACCCGTTGAACAATCTTGATCCAGTTCCCAGTCGCATTCTGCGGCGGCAGCAGAGAGAACGCATTGCCGCTGCCAGCGCCCAGGCCTGCAACATGGCCATGGAACACAATCTTCCCGCCATAGACATCAGTGGTAATGGTGGCAGGCTGCCCTACACGTAGATCCGCAAGCTGAGTCTCGCGGAAATTTGCGTCGACCCATACGCTGTCGAGCGGCACCACCGCCATCAGAGGCGTACCCGCCGCCACCTTTTGACCAAGCTGCACGGTGCGTTGCGCTACCTCACCAGACAAAGGGGCCACGATCTGCATGTAGCTGGCGTCGATAGCCGCCCTCCGCACTTCGGCGATCGCGCCCAGCACTTGCGGGTTAGTTTCGAGCGTCGTCCCGGACAACGTGCTGGTGGCCTGCGCTTGCCGCGCCCGCGCCAGATTGAGAGCCGCGCGACTCGTCGTCACTGCGTCGGCCGCGTGGCTCAGTTCTTCACCTGAAATTGCGCCTGCTGCCGCTGCCGCCTTGCGCCTTGTGTAATCGTTCTCCGCCTTTGACAGGTCCGCTTCGGCCTGCGCGATTTCAGCGCCCGTCTCGTCTACCTGTGCGGAATTGACGCGAACCGCACGAACCGCGCGTCCAAGTGCAGCCTCGGCCGCATCAAGCTGCACGTTGGCCATGGCCGGGTCGAGCTCGATCAAGGGTTGTCCGCGAAGCACGCGCTGCGTGTTATCCGCATGGAGTGCGAGAACCGTACCGGCCTCACGCGCGGTCACTGAGACGATATTGCCACCCACGTATGCGTCGTCTGTATCCTCGGATGGTGGCGCAAACCATCGCGTGGCCAGATAAGCGATGGCTGCGATACCCACGAAGAGTCCGAAAGCCATGAACAGCCGCCGCCGGATCTGGAGTCTCGTGATGTCACCGGGTTGTTTGACGTCAGGGGTGAAGTTGGGTCGGGCCGTACCGACCGTCAGCGTTTTTTCAGTCACAGTGATTTGCCCGACGAGGAAGTCGTCGCAGTCGATGGGTTAGAGATATATCCGCCGCCAAGGGCAGCGATCAGTTGTACGCGCCGGGTCATGGCTTCTGCCTGCAAATTGACGCGTTCCTGTTCGGCTTCAAGAAGACGAAATCCACTATCAATGGCATCCAGTTTCGACCCGAGTCCCGTCGACGTGCGAACGGCGTCCAGACGTACGGTGTCGCGCAGCCCAGCCACGATGCGGTCTTGCTGGGCGACGTCGGAATCGTTCGCGTGGACTCTGGTCAAGGCATCAGCCGATTCGTGCACGGCTCGCAATACAGCATCGTTGTAGTTCGCCACAGCGACGTCGAGATCCGCGCTGGCGCGACGATATTGCGCGCGCAGTCTGCCCCCTTCGAATATCGGCACGTGGATGGCGACCCCGCCACCATAGGTCGCGGCCCCAGCGCTAAAGAAATTCCCGAAGCCTATCGACGCAAGTCCGGCGAGTGCCCGAAGATCGACATTCGGCAATAAATCCGTCCGCGCCACCTTCTCACCCGATACCGCTGCATTGATGCGTGCCTGGCCGGCCAGCAGATCCGGTCTTCGGCCGAGCAGATCCGCAGGCAGCGCGTCAGGAACCACCGGCGGTTTATCTAGTGCGAGGGTCGGCGCGCTTATCGTTGGATAAAAATCCGCTCCGCGCCCGACTAGCGCAGCGAGCGCATGGATCAGCAGATCCCGTTGCTCGGTCGCCCTCAACTCAGCCTGCCGCGCCTCGGCGAGCAAGGTTTCGGCCGTGCGTTCGTCGAACTCACTGGACAACGAGTATCTCGCCTTGCTTTGTACCAATGCCAGGCCATCCTCACGTGTCTTCACAAAGCCATGAGTCACCTGAATCAATTGATGTGCCCTCGCCAGTCCAATATAGGTCTGCGCGATACTGGTAGAAAGGATCAAGCGGGCTTCGGCAGCGTCCAGCCCCGCCGCTTCGGCATCTGAGCGGGCCATCGCGACGATCGCCCTCTGCCGGCCAAACAGATCGAGATCCCAATCGAGGTTGGACTGAACCGTTGGTATCCATCGCGTGGTGCCAGCGTCTGGTGGTGGGATCAAGTACGTTCCGCTAAAGCGCTGATTAAGCACCTGTCCATCCGCCGACACCTGAGGAAGTTCGGCGGCGTGCTGCGCGCTAACTGTCGCGTCGGCGGCACGCACCCTTGCGAGCGCAGCCTCAAGGTTAGGATTGCTTTTCAGTGCTTCATCGATCAATCGACCGAGTTGCGGATCGCCGAACGACTCCCACCAACGCTCACCGATTGACGCGCCCTGCGTAGCCAAACCCAGCTGATCGGCGCGGGACTGCACCACCTGCTGAGGGGCATCAGGGACAGCGACGCATGCGCTTAGCAGCAGCATGGCGAGCGCCGTCACCGTGATTGACCTGGACTTCATTCATTCCCCGATGCAATGATGCTGCTGTGCGCTTTGGACAATCACATAGCACGCAGCATTTTTGGTTAGTAAGCGAATCATTTCCTGCACTTCCTCTGCTTCAAAACCGGCTAGCAGTTCATTCCAGGCTGCATCAGACCTCGATCCCCCGTTGATCCACGCAGGCACAGTAGAGGTCCCACCATTTATCTTCAAATGAAGATACTTATTATAGAGCAATAAATCAAGTACTTTTCTCCATTTGGAGCTTTTACGTCACGGATGCACTCTCAAACGACCTCGGCTGAGCGTTCAAATGCTGCGAAGCAGTGCCGCAACGAGCCTGCGTCTGTCACGACGGCCTTGGAGATTAAGAAACTCATTGAGCATTCAGCGTTGCTGATGGGATGAATCGATCCTCGAGACTGTGGACAGCACGCAGCCTCCGGGAATTGAGGCCGCGTCGACGATTGCAGGAGAAGATCGACAAGCTGAAGAGGCAGATGGAACAGCTTCGTGAGATTGATCGACAACTGCGCAAGCAGTCGGTCGAACAGCGGTCGTTGATTGATCCTTACGCCCGCTCGGCAGTAAGCCTGGCGGCTAAGCTAAAGCGGCATGCGTGCGAGCGAGCGCGCTTTGTCGCCGCGCGGCGTCAAGAAAGCCAGCGCCGCCGCGATGATAAACAGCGCAGGCACATCGCCGACTAGGTGGCCGAAATGTTGCATCCCGTCCATCTCCATGCCGAAGGACTGCACGGCCATGATCGCGCCATGCACGACGCTCGACCACACCGTGAACCAGATCAGGCTCAGATGTTTCATCGGATCGCGCGACGCCTTCAGCAGGAAAACGCCCAGCGTCGCGTAGATGCCGACGATCATCAGCGGGTAGTCGGAATGGCCGCTGTGCCATGTCCAACCGGACGGCCAGAGGATCATCAGCGGCCAGACCGCAAACAGGGTGATCAGACCCACAACAATCAAAACGATGCGCAAGGCGGCGAGTCGTTGGGCGTCGTTCATGGTGGCCTCCTCAGTACGGCGTGCCTGTCGCACACGATACTCCCGCTCGCGCTTCCTTTCTTCCCCGGTTGCCTCTGCGAGTTTGCTGCTGGCGCGCCAGATGACCGCGCTCAAATTGACGACCTTCAGTTAAGCGCCTTATGTGGAAAGGTAACAGTCACCACAACAAGAATTGACAACATTACAATAACCTTTCCATCATTCGAGATTCGAGGGCACGCAATGGTTCTGTTTCATCGTGGCGCAGCAATTCAGGCGTCGACCATCAGGAATGGCAACACGTTCGTAGCACGCGCCTGCATTTTGAAGGAAGACGGCGAATCCACTTCGTTAGGTGATCTCGGTCAGTTCGCAAGCCAAACCTGCGCTTACGAGTTTGCCGTGCGCTGTGCAAGTGCTTTTGTGGAAGGGGTACCCATGCCTCGCTGCCCTTTCGGCGAGTCGCCCAGTTCGAACGAGGCCGCAAAAAGTTAGCAACGCGTAGCGGCATACGGCACATGCGCTGGAAGTAGTTGCCGTCTATCGCCCAAGCAAATCCGAATCAAATCATCACTCAGTGCAATCGGCAAAAGCAGCCCCACCCAGGCAAGGAACTAACATGCATAAACCCGTCTTGAACCGTTTTCGATACACCCGCAAGCATGGCATGCAACGCACCTACGACGTAACGGTCAATCTCGTGCAAAAGGCTTCGGGTGTTTGCGCGTATGCGGCATGGGTGCACTTCGAGGCGCAATTCAAAGGATCCGGCTTTATGCTCCCGTTCGTTGCCAACTCGCGCGATGCCGCCGTACGAGAGGCGCAGATGCGTATCGAGAAGGACATTGAAGATCTGGTCGGTGTCGTTGAGTAGACGATGACAAGTGGCAGCGGGTTGCGCCGAAAGCCCGCTGCGTGAATTCACCTCACATACGTGTGAATATTCGTAGCTTGGTGCTTCGGGCTCGACGCGTTAGGCTGGACTCAAAGAGTCAACTCATCGAAGGAGACAAAATGATCCAACCCATCGATTTTCACGCCGCGGCGAACGAAGTGCGTAATGGATATATGAACCGGGTTCTGACCACGGCGAACGATCACGACATTCATCTCAGCGTGATGGACGCGCCGTACTTCTGGCATGTGCATCCGGAATCTGATGAGACGTTTATCACCGTCGAAGGAGTCCTTATCATCGAGTTCGAAGACGGGTCGGTTGAATTGCGTGCTGGCCAGATGTTGACGGTGCCGGCCGGGACGCGTCATCGAACCCGGCCGGCTACTGCTCGCACGGTTAATCTAACGGTGGAGAGAAAGGATGCGACGACGGTGCGTTGTGAGTAATGTTTCGATTCACACCGGCGTGTGTGCACGTCAACGAATCTCCCTCGCAACCTCCTGCAACTGCGTGAAAGCCCGATACCTGGCGTCATGCAATGCCGCCACTTCGCCCGCATCCGGCTCATAAACCTGATTGATCTGCGACATCTGCGACATCGCCGAGCGCACATCGCCAAACGCCCCGCCGGCCACGCCACCTAGCATCGCCGCGCCCAGTAACACCGGCTCTTCAGCCTGGGTGGCCAGCACGGGCTTGCCGGTTGCATCGGCGAGCAGTTGACGGATCAGATCGAGTCTCCCAGCGCCGCCGCTGATTACCACGCGTTCGATCGGCGCACCGGCTGCCGCTTGCGCTTCGATGATCTGCCGAAGGCCGTAGCCGATACTGCACACGCCAGCCACGTAAAGCGCGACCAGACTGTCCAGATCGTCGTCCATTCCAAGTCCGGCAATTACGGCTCTGGCGTGGGGATCGGCGAACGGGGCCCGGTTGCCAAGGAACTCTGGGACGACATGCAGGCCTTTGGCCAGCATCACTACCCCTGACAAGCCATCCGTCGATTCCACCGCCTGTGCTGCGAGGCCGGCGAGCATCGCCGGCAGCGACTGCCCTTCACTCTCCGCACGACGGCGCGCGTCAGGCGTCGCAGGATGCAGGGAAAGCAGTCGTTCAATCGCCGCGCCGGCGACAGATTGACCACCCTCGTTCAGCCATGCATCCGGCACCATCGCCGAGAAATAAGGCCCCCACACGCCCGGCACGAAGACCGGGCTGCGCGTGGTGGTCATCGTGCACGACGAGGTACCGAAGACGTAACCGAGGCAGCCCTCGGGGTCGCCATCCGCGCCTACCGTGCCGATCCCGCCGGCGTGGGCATCAATCACGCCGGTGGCGACGGGTGTACCGCTTCGCAGGCCGAGCTCCGCAGCAGCGTTCTCAGTCAGTCCACTTCCAAGCGGCGTTCCCGCATCGACGACGCGCTGGCCGATGCGCTCAAAGCCTTCGTCCGCCAGCACACCCAGGCCCACGCTGCGGAAGTAGCTCTCGTCCCAGCGCCGTTCGTGCGCGAGATAGGTCCATTTGCAGGTGACCGTGCAGGTGGATCTGGCCAGATCCCCTGTCGCACGCCACGTCAGGTAGTCAGTCAGATCGAAGAACTGCCACGCTGCCTCAAAGACGCTCGGCCTGTTCTCGAGGAGCCACAGCAGCTTCGGCGTCTCCATCTCCGGCGAGATCTTGCCGCCGACAAATTTCAACACCTCGTGGCCCGTCGCGTTGATGCGCTCGGCCTGCTCCACGGCGCGGTGGTCCATCCATACGATGATGTCGCGCTCGGCCTGTTCGGAGGGACCTACGGGTAAGGAACGACCGCCCTCGCCTAGCACGACGAGCGAGCAGGTGGCGTCAAAGCCGATACCCGCCACCTGATCGGGCGATACCGCAGCCTGCGCCAGCGCATTTTTCACGCAATGGCAGACGGCGTTCCAGATCTCGCCGCTCGACTGCTCAACAATCGAGCCGCTCGCATGAAACAGGGTGATGTCATGTTTTGCCGAGCCCACCATTTGGCCCGCGAGGTCGAAGACGCCGGCTCGGGCGCTGCCCGTGCCCACGTCCACGCCAATCACATAGCGCGCGCGGCCCGGCGCGCCGGAGGTCGGATTTTCTGAGGTCATAGTTCGTTGCCTGCTTTACGTCGGCTCAAGGTCTGCTCATTGTCCATCAAACGAGGCGTTCCGGCGCAGATGGCGCGCCGCAGCGCGCCCGCGTCGGTGACGCATTTCAAAGATCGACGCTGTTGGGAAGTATCACGAGATCGCGGATTGTCACGTTGCGTGGCCGCGTCAACATGAAGAGGACTGAATCGGCGACTTCCTTCGGTTGCATCAGGCTGCCGTTGGCGAGTGCTTCCTCCATCTTCGCCTTGGGCCAGTCGTCGAGCAGTGCCGTGACGACCGGGCCCGGTAGCACCGCGCCTACCCGCACACCATGTTTGGCTACCTGGCGCCGGGTCGTGTGGACGAAGGCCTGTACCGCGAATTTGGAGGCCGTGTAAATCGGCTCCCACACAACCGGAACCATGCCCGCAATCGAACTGGTGAAGATGATGTCGCCCGACTTTTGCGCGACCATATGGGGCAAAACAGCGTGAACCGAGCGAAACGCGGCGTTGATGTTCAGGTTCAGCACACGGTCCCATTCGTCTGGATTACCGTTCACCACTTCACCGCCAACATATGCACCGGCGTTCGCATGGAAGATGTCGAGACCGCCGGCGAGGCCAACGATCTTCGGCAGCATTCCGGATACCTCTGCCGGTTGCAGCAGATCAACGACGAGCGGGAACGCGTTCGGACCGAGTTCGGCGCACAGTTGCTCGAGCCGCTCCTTTGCGCGGTCGACCAGAACGACCTTGGCGCCTTCCGCTAGCAGTGTCCGCGCGCATTCGAGGCCGATTCCCGATGCCGCACCGGTGATGGCGGCAACCTTTCCTTTCATCGAATCACTCATTTGTTGCTCTCCTGTGTCGACTGGCGTTGGCGCTTTAGCGCTTACGCCAGTCCCATGCAAATTTGTTATTGCAAATTCTGGAACTACGCCCGGCCATGTGAAACACGCGACTGCCGTGCAAGCGAGTCGACAATCACCGCAATCGCCAGCACCGCGCCGGTGATCATGAAGCGCAACGAGGACGACAGATTGAGCAGCGTCAGCCCACTGGCGATTGACTGGATCACGATAATGCCGAGCACCGCCGAATACGCGCTGCCTCGTCCACCAAACAGGCTGGTGCCGCCAATCACGGCCGCCGCGATCGCGTTCAGATTCACGTCGCCGGTGCCCGCCTGCTGACTGGCCGAAGCGAGCCGCGCCGCCGTCAGCACGCCACCCAACGCGGCAAGACTCGCGCACAGCACAAACGCGCTGGTGTAGATCGCGTCGACCTTGATCCCGGCCCGCCGCGCCGCCTCGTGATTGCCGCCGACCGCATGCATCGAGCGACCCCAGCGCGTTCTCTTCAGCGCATAGTCCATTGCCACCGCGATACCGAGGAAGAGACCAAACATCAACGGAACGCCTCGTCCCCGGTTGAGGTAGGCGACCACGATCTCCAGCAGGATGGTGATGGCCGCGCTGCGCACCAGCAGGCTCCCTACCGAGGGCGCGGAGAGGTTCGACGCCTGCCGGCGCTCACGCGTGCGCAGCCCAAGCGCCAGCATCACGCCACCCGGCACCAGCGCAATGAGGTAGGAGATGGCGGCGGGGATGATGATGAGTTGGCCAAGGTTCACCATCGCCGAGTCGTACGGCAGGTTGATCGACCCGGTCGCACCCAACACGTAAAGCTGCATCCCGAGGATGGCGAGCAAGCCCGCCAGCGTCGCGACGAAGCTCGGCATGCCAAGCCGGTTGAGCAACAGTGCGTAGATTGCGCCCACGACCGCGCCGACCACGATGGCGACGATGATCGCCAGCAACACCGGCCAGCCGTGGTTGACCCACAGCATGCCGACGAGGGCCGAAGCGAAACCGCTCATCGAGCCCACCGACAAGTCGATCTGCCCCACCATCAGCACGCAGACAATTCCCAGCGAAATCACGCCGACCGTCGAGCAGTCGAACAGCAGGTTCACCATGTTGTCGGCCGAGAGGAACACCGGGTTCAGGACGGTAAACACGGTCCAGATGATGACCAACCCTGCAACAACCGGCAGCGATCCCAGATCGCCCGAGCGTACCCGGTCGACAAACGCCGACACGGTGCCACCGATCCCAGTGGCGTGTTTCACGCGCACATCGCTGCGGTCAAGCAGTGTGGACGGCTTTGCGGCCCCTTGCGGTTCAGGCTGCGGAGCGCCTTGCATTTCTTTGCTCATGATCGTTCCTTTGACTAGGCGCCCTGCTCGGCCTGGCGCCGCCCGGCGCGACGCGAGACAGCGTTCTCGGTGGCGCCGGTAATCGCGGCGACCAGCTCTTGATTCGACGAGTCGGGATAGAAGACGCCGTTGTTGCGGCCAAGCCGCAGCACCACGATCCGGTCCGCAACCGCACGCACGTCCTCCATGTTGTGGCTGATCATGATGACCGCGTGGCCGCGGTCGCGTACCCGTTCGATCAGGTTCAGCACCTCGGCGGTCTGCGCCACGCCGAGCGCGGCAGTCGGTTCGTCGAGCATGATCAGCTTCGGATCGAGCAACAGCGAACGCGCGATGGCCACAGTCTGCCGCTGCCCGCCCGAGAGCGAGGCGACCACGTCGCGCACGCTCGGGATGCGGGCCGACAGCTCGTTGAGCAGCGTCCAGGCTTTCACCTCCATCTCGACCTCGTCGAGTCGCAGCGGACTCAGTTCGCGACCGAGATAGATGTTCGCAACGACATCCAGGTTTTCGCACAGTGCGAGATCCTGGAACACCGTGGCGATGCCCAGATCAAGCGCGGTGCCCGGATCGGACAAAGTCACTTCCTGGCCCCGGAAAGTGATGGTGCCGGTGCTGGGTTGATGGACACCGGCGAGCACCTTAACCAGCGTTGATTTCCCGGCGCCGTTGTCGCCCACCAGGGCGACCACTTCGCCGGCATGCACGTCGAGCTCGATGTCCGTCAGGGCCGAGACCGCTCCGAAGTGCTTCGAGACGCCGCGCAGGCTCAGCACCAGTTCGCCGGGGCCGGACCGTGTAGTGGAGTTGTCAGTCATGGGACGGATACCTCATAAAAAGTAGCGGGACCCGGCACGAGCCGGGTCCATCCAGCGTTGCGCCGGATCAGTTCGTGATGCCCAGTTTCTTGCAGCCTTCGGCATAGCGGTCGGTGCACAGATCCTTGGCGTTCGCGAAGCCCTTGTCGACCACCTCGGCCTTGAGGTTCTTTGCCGTGATGACCGCCGGCTTGAAGAGCTGCGTCGGCGTATTGAAGAGCGTCGTCTCGCCCTTCGGGGTCTGGCCGTTCAGGAAGCCGACCGCCACTTTCGCAGCCGCTGCCGCGACGATCTCGCTGGGCTTCAGGATCGTGTTGTACTCGTCGCCGGCGATGATCAGTTGCAGCCCAGCAAGGGTCGCGTCGTTGCCGGTCACCGGCGGCACCGGGTTGACGCCGGCCGCCTTGAAGGCTGCGACCGCGCCGCCGCCCGTGCCGTCGTTGGCGGCCACGACACCGACAATCTGCGAGCCAAAGCGCGTGATCTGGCCGCTCACCCACTGCTGGGCCTTCGGCGGCGCCCAGTCCGGCGTGTCGTATTCGGCCAGCGTTTTGTAGCCGCTACCCTGCAAACCAGCGTGAATGCCCTTTTTGATCAGGCCCGCAGCCGCATCGGTCGGCGAACCGTTGACCTCCAGCACGCCGCCCTTGCTGGTCGGCACGTTGGTTTCCTTCAGATGCTCGACGAGCGATTGCGCGATGGCCTTGCCGATGCCTTCGTTGTCGAACGACACGTAGTAATTGGCCGGCGTCGAAGGAACGGGCCGGTCATAGGCAATCACCTTGATGCCCTGGCCCTGCGCCATATGGACCAAAGAGGCGGCGGCGGTCGAGTCCACTGGATCAAGCACGATCACCTTGGCGCCTTGCGCGATCACCGAGTTGAACTGTTGCTGCTGCGTCGCGACGTCAGCATTGGCGTTCTGATAGAGCACCTTGCAGTCGGGGCAGAGCTTGCTCATTTCGGCCTTGAAGCCCGGGAAGTCGTGCTGTTCGTAGCGCGTGGAGGCCTGGTCAGGCATCAGAAAGGCGACCGTGCCGCTGGGCGCGGCCATTGCAGCCGTGCTGCTCAACAGACTCACGCTGAGCGCGCTGGCGCCGATTAGTTGGTTCGAAAGTCGGGTCATCGAGTGTCTCCATTTATTAGAAAAATCCCGGCGCAGTGACTGCCGTGGTTGAGCCGCGGGTGAGGCTTCTGGTTCAATACCGTTTCAAAACAAACCGCAAGGGTGAGTTCACCCAGCGCGGTGCTCTTTACGGGCACCGCGTTCTGCGGATTACTCATGCAAACAGACGCTAGCCGAACGCTTCCAGGGCAGGCGTGGCGTCGGATGATTCAGCGGCGCTGGCAGCATTGAGCTGCTGATAGGCGCGCCATCGCGAGGGCGGCATTTCCTTTAACAACAGAAACTGGCGATTAAAATTCGACAGATTATTAAAGCCGACCTGGTAACAAATATCGGTGATATTCAGTTCGCCGGACATCAGCAACTGGCAGGCGAGATTAATGCGTAGCCGGTTCACGTATTGCACGAACGGCACGCCGGTGTGACGACGGAAATAGCGTGAGAATGCGCTGACGCTCTGCCCGGCGAGTTCGGCCAACTCCGTTTCGCGCAACTCCTGCGACAGGTTTTTGCCAATAAACGAAAGCACGTGATTGATACGCGTCTCGGCATAGTGCGCCGGGTCAGCACGATAAGCGGCGCTGGCCAGTTTCACCGGCTCCGCGCTTTGGACCAGCAGGTCGAGCAACGCAAGAAACAGCGTGATTCGCCGCATGCCCTGCGCGCCCAGCATCTCCCGCATGATCGGTTCAGCCGCCGTGCCGGTTTTCTCGGAGAACAGCACACCCCACCGTGATGCATCGAGCAACGCTTCGACGCGCTTGAGTTCTGGAAAAACCTCGATAGCGCGTTCGATAAAACCAGTGTCGAACTGCAGGATCAGGCAGCGTTCGTCCACGCGGTCGCCATGGGGAACATTGCTGACCCAGTTGTGCGGCAGATTCGATCCCGTCATCACAAGATTGCCCGGCGCGAAGTTGCCGATGTAATCGCCTACAAAATATCTGCCCGTCGTCGAGGTAACGAGCTGAATTTCGTATTCAGGATGGAAGTGCCAGCGCACCGTGCGATAGGGATAGCCATGCGACCACACCTTGAAGGACTCGTCACGCGGTACGGCGACCAGTTCCAGATCGGGCTGGTCGATTTTGACGCGGCGGCCGCCGTTGTAGCTGACGTCCGTGCGCGCCGTGGCGCTCCGACTGGTGTGCATCTGTCTGCCTCCTGATCCGATCTTGTTTTTTTGGGCTGTTCGCGAAGATCGTATCTCGCGCCGCCATAACCGAAAGTTAGCCCTGTCGCAGCCATTTCACCACTAAAAATAAGACTGCAAACTGATACTTTTTTGCATTCGGGTTAGTCCGTAGGGTGTCTTGAGTCAACTTTTGTGCAACGCAGCAGCTTCGGCGACATGCTCGCTGAATGGCCATAGTCCGCCGTACACGGCGTCAATTCTATAAATTGCGCCAATTGCTCCCAGCCCTGCTCTTGCGTCACCATGGACACCGCGTCCGTTGTACTTATCCGCCCATCGTCACGCTGCAAAAAAGGTCGCCCTTGGCCAACCGCATGTCGCCTTTGCCCACAGCGTCCATCACGTCCACTCACTAAAGTCCAAGCACCGCCCATCCATGTCTGGCACCCGACGCTCTCAATGAAAACGGCCAACGAATCCTGGACCCGCGAATCGGCCAGCCAGCCTTGCGCACCCACGCTCAACGAATCCGTCAGCCGCCCGGTCGCGCCGATCGTGGGCGGCACGCTTGAACCGCCCGCCCAAACGCCGACCCAACCAGCGAGCAATCTGGCGAAACCGGCCAACAGCCTGCAAGCCACCGCCATCCTGCTATTGGGCTACGCGATCCTGATCATGGGCAATGGCTTGCTCGGCACCCTGATCTCGCTGCGACTCATCCAGCAGCAAACGCCGTCGTTGATTGTCGGCGTTGTGCAGTCGGCGTATTACGTCGGCTTCATGGTCGGCGCTTTGTGGGGCGGCGGGCTGATTAGCCGTGTCGGCCATCACCGGGCGTTTGTCACGTTTGCCGCCGTATCATCCTGCTGCGCGCTCGGCTATGCCGCCTGGGACGCCCCAGCCATCTGGGCCGGTTTGCGCTTTGTGATGGGCTTTTGCCTCGTGGGGATTTTTACGGTGGTCGAAAGCTGGCTACATCAGGTGGCCACCAACGCGCAACGCGGTCGCGTGTTTTCAGCGTATCTGATCACCAACTATCTCGGAGTCGGCACTGGGCAGTTTTTGATCGGCATTGCCGACCCGGCCGGGTTCGCGCTTTTCAGCGTGGTCAGCGCGTTGTTTTCGGCTTCGTTGATCCCGGTTGCGCTGGCAGGCAATGCCCCGGTGCCACCCGCCACCGAGGCCCACGCGAGCGGCGGCGGCTCGCGTCTTGCACGCGGCTTGTCGGGCTTGAGCACGGTCTACAAGTGGGCGCCGCTTGGCGTGTATGGATGCCTGGCTGCCGGCTTGCTCAATAGCGGCTTCTATACGATGCAGCCGATATTCATGCGACGGCTCGGCTATACGGTGCCCGACGTGTCGCATTTCATGGGTTTCGCACTACTCGCTGCACTTTTGCCGCAGTGGCCCGTTGCGCGGCTCGCCGATCTGTTCGACCGGCGCACCATCATTGTGGCGATCACCGCGCTCGCTACCACCTGCAGTCTGCTGCTCTTCGTTCTGCGTGTCGGCAGCCTGGTCGAAGCGCTGGGATATGTGTACGTGAGCGTGGTGTTCTCGCTGTACGGTGTGGTGACCTCCTACGTCAACGATTGCATCCCGGCGGACCAGCGTATCTCGGTGAGTGCGGGGTTACTGCTGATCTTTTCGCTCGGCGCGAGCGCGGGGCCGACCCTCGCGTCGGCGTTGATGGCGCTGGCGGGTCCGGGTGGTCTGTATCTCTTCACGGCCATCGTGACCGGGACGCTGGCCATGCTGACCATGAAGAGTCTGCGCACCACGCCGCGGGTAATTCGCTAGGCGGCGTCAGGCCGGCGTGAGCCACACCACGGTCAACGATCGCACGCCTTGAGCGCCGCGAATCAGCACGCCTTCGATATCCGCCGTGGCCGACGGTCCCGTCACTAGCGCCGCATAGCGTGCGTTGCGAAAGTCCGGCCGGCGGTACACGTCCTGCAGCCCATCTATGAGCTGCGCCGGATCGAGCAGCACAATAAGGTGCTGCACGATATAACCCAACGCATTCACCACGTATTCCTGCTCACTGAACCACACGGAGCCGGTCTCCGCGACCCCGAACCGCGCCCGCACGACGCCCACGTCGACGTCCTGCAGCGAAACCGGTGGCGTATCGGCGGTCAGAGGACGTGTACCCGGCACCTCGGGCGTTGCCGAGCAGATCGAGGCGTCCGCGCCGAAACGTTCGCGGATCAGCGGCAGTACATCATCCGCCGATGCAGCCTGCACGCACTTGCCGCCCATGCCTTCCAGCCCCGCCGTAAAC
>NZ_JBAURZ010000284.1:0-27022 GCF_049581445.1 Paraburkholderia sp.
GAGTTGCAGCGTGACATCGCAGCCGCGCTGGCGCGTGCGCACGCCAGCGGCCCGGACGAACCACGTGCCTGGGCGGCCTCGGCCTACACTGGCATTGGCATGGATCTGGATCGTGTCGAAGGCGCGCTCACGGTGCTGCGGCAGCAGGAAAACCGGACGCTCCAGGCATCGCTCGAAGAGTCGGCACGGCAGACTCAGCACGCGATGCTGCTGCTCATCATCACCATGCTTGCGGGCAGTTCGCTGCTGATCTATACCTTTGGCGCCCGCGAGACCGCCGCGCGTGAACGTCTGCGGGTGGTCCGCGCGCTACGCCGCAACGATGAGCGTTTTCGCGGCCTGTTCGACACGCATCCGGTGCCGATGTACATCTTCGATCGCGACACGCTGCGGTTTATGGCGGTCAACGCGGCGGCTGTACAGCAGTACGGTTATTCGGAAAGTGAATTCCTCGAGATGACGATTCGCGCGATCCGGCCCAACACGGAAGTCGGCCGGCTCGAATCGCATCTGTCGCGCAGCGACGCGTCGCCGAAAGCGGGCCGCACCATGGCGGGCGTCTGGCATCACCGCCGCAAGGACGGCTCGACGATCAACGCGGACATTTCGTACCACTCGCTGAATTTCATGGGCCGCCCGGCGATCTTCGTGCTCGCCGACGACGTCACCGAGCAGATCAACGCCGAAGCCGAAGCGCAGCGCTCGAACCAGATGCTCGAAACGGTGATGGACAATATCCCCCAGCGGATTTTCTGGAAAGATCGCGAATCGCGTTACCTCGGCTGCAATATGGCGTTTGCGCGTGACGCTGGCCTCGCGTACCCGGAACAGGTGGTCGGCAAAACCGATCACGACCTGCCGTGGCGCGCGTTAGCCGAGAACGTCCGGGCGCACGACGAAGAGGTGATCAGCACAGGCGTGCCGAAAATGAACTTCGAGGTCGATCTCGTCATTGATGGCGTGCATCGCACCACCGTAACCAGCAAGCTGCCGTTCACCGATAGCGATGGCCGCGTGATAGGCGTGCTTGGCTCGTACACCGATATCACTGAGCGCAAGCGCGCCGACCTGGCGCTGCGCTTGCAAAGCCGCGCGCTCGATGCGAGCGTGAACGCGATTCTGATTACCGGGCCATCGGCGGCCGGCAATCTGATCGAATATGTGAATCCGGCGTTCAAACGCATCACCGGTTATGACCCGGCGGAAGTGATCGGCCAGGACTGCCGTTTGTTGCAGCGCGACGACCGTGAACAGGAAGGCGTCGCATCCATCCGCCAGGCGCTGGTCGCCAATCGCGAGGTGAGCGCGGTGCTGCGCAACTATCGCAAGGATGGCGCGCTGTTCTGGAATCAGCTTTTCATCGCCCCGGTGCCGAACCCGGACGGCGAGACGACGCATCACATCGGCGTGATCAATGACGTCACCGATCTGATCCGCTATCAGGAGCAACTGGAGTATCAGGCAAACTACGACAGCCTGACGCGGCTGCCGAACCGCAACCTGCTGCGCGATCGCCTGCAGCACGCGTTGATCATCGCTCAGCGTCACCACAAGGGCGTGGCGGTCGTGTTCATCGATCTCGACGGCTTCAAGAACGTCAACGATAGCCTCGGGCATAGCGTTGGCGACCGGTTGCTGAGCGTCGTCGCCGAGCGGCTCGGGCGGTGCGCGCGAGCGAGCGATACGGTGGCGCGCCACGGCGGCGACGAGTTCGTGATCGTGATGACCGATACGGTGGATGAGCAGTCGTTGATTGCCTGGATGGAGCGCGTGCGGGCCTCGATCTCGGAGCCGGTCTGGCTGGACGGCACCGAACTGTACGTGGGCTGCAGCATGGGCGCAAGCCTGTTCCCGCAGGATGGCGAGGACGCCGAAACGCTACTCAAGAAGGCCGATCTGGCGATGTATCGGGCGAAGGACATGGGCCGCAATACGTTCCAGTTCTATCAGCCGGAGATGAACGCCAGCGCGGGAGCGCGGCTCAACCTTGAACGGCGGCTGCGGCGCGCGTTGCGCGACGGCGAATTCCTGCTGCACTACCAGCCGCAGGTGGATATCGTGACGGGGCAGATTGTCGGCATGGAAGCGCTGGTGCGCTGGCGCGATCCGGAGGTGGGACTGATTCCGCCGTCGTCGTTCATTCCGGTTGCTGAGGAGTGCGGGCTGATCGGGCCGTTGTCCGAATGGGTGCTGCGTGAGGCGTGCCGGCAAAACAAGGCCTGGCAGGACGAAGGCCTGCCGCCGGCGCGCGTGTCGGTCAACCTGTCGGCGCGGCAGTTTCAGCAGCACGATATCGCCAAGCTGGTCACCCAGGTACTCGCGGAGACCGGCCTCGAGCCGAAGTATCTCGAACTCGAGCTCACCGAGAGTACCATCATGCGCAACGCCGAAGAGGCGGTGTCGATGCTCAACGCGCTACACGCACTGGGTATTGGCCTCGCCATCGACGATTTCGGCACCGGTTATTCGAGCCTGAGCTATTTGAAGCGTTTCCCGGTGGATCGGCTGAAGATCGACCGCTCGTTTGTGTCCGATATCGGCACCTCGGGTGACGACGAGACGATCACCTCGGCGATCATCGCCCTGGCTCATTCGCTGAACTTGCAGGTAATCGCCGAGGGCGTGGAGACCCTGGAGCAACTGGATTTCCTCAAGGATCGCGCCTGCGACGAAATGCAGGGCTTCTACTTTTCGCGACCCATGCCGCGCGACGCGATTCCTGAGTTGTTGCAGGGTGGGGTGGTGGACGCTTAAAGCGCTGACCATCCTGCCGTTGACGCAGACGAGGAGAAATGGATGAGCGAAGACGTACGCGTGCGGCGGCTTGGCGCCAACGAAGCAGTCACCTGTGTGGATGCATTGGCTGATGTGTTGGTGGACTGTGTGGAAGGTGGCGCGTCGGTGAGTTTCATGTTGCCGCTTTCGCGCGAGAGGGCGCTTGCATTCTGGCGCGGCGTTGCTGACGGCGTGGCGCGCAATGAGCGCGCGCTGTTGATCGCGGAAGACGGCGAGGGCCGCATTGTCGGCACTGTCCAGTTGAACATGGCGCAACCGGACAATCAACCGCATCGCGCGGATGTCGCCAAGATGCTGGTGTGCCGCAGCGCACGCCGGCTTGGGATTGCGCAGAAGCTGATGCATGTCGTTGACGAGGTCGCACGTGCCGAAGGCAAGTCCGTGCTGGTGCTGGATACGGTGACGGGGGGTGACGCCGAGCGTTTATACGCGCGTGCCGGCTGGCAGCGGGTAGGCGACGTGCCGAGATATGCGCTGATGCCCGATGGTGAGTATTGCGGCACCACGTTTTACTACAAGCATCTGTGAGGACGGTGATTTGCGGGGATGGCGGCGCGCTGGCTGATTGAATTGCGCTGCGTTGCGGTTGCGTTGGGTTTTAAGATCGGCTATTTGTCTTTCTCATGCGGGCAGAACCGACCGACGCTTTGCCAAAGGATCTCAATCGATGAAGCACGCTGGGCCTGTGGCCCTCGACGCCCTGGCGGTTCTGATTGGTTCGGTCCGCGCGCGACGCGATCTCAAGGAGTCGCGTCCCGGCGTTTTCTATCGCAAGGGCAAAGCGTTCCTGCATTTCCACGAAGACGCCTCGGGCCTGTTTGCTGACTTGAGGGTGCGTGACGAGTGGGAGCGCTTTCGCGTCACTGAAGCCAACGAACAAGCGGCGTTTCTCACGGTCCTTGAGCGAAGTGCATGAGCGTGGTGAGGTGTGGTAACGCGTGGTGAGTTGAATCGCCCGCACCGACATCGATGCGGCGTATGGCGATGAACGACGACACGATCTGAGTTGAACGCGCGGTGCAATCACCACGCAAGCGCACGGGAGCCCCTTCGCAATGAACCCTCCAGACTTTCCCGCAGAGGGCATCCTCACTGAACGTGTCCGCTTGACCGTGGCGCGCCGCGCGGACGCCGAAGCGCTGCTCGCCTTCCAGTCGGAGAACCGCGAACATTTCCAGCCATGGGAGCCCCTGCGCTCCGACGAGTTCTTCACCATGCCCGCCGCCGAACAACGCCTCGCCGCTATGGAGGAGCAAATGGCCAGCGGCACCGCGCTGCATCTGCTGTTGCGGGGTGTGCTGACTGGCGCTGTGCTTGGTCAATGCAACTTCACGAATATCGTGCGTGGACCGTTTCAGGCCTGTTTCCTGGGGTTTGCGATCGGCCGTCGCTATGAGGGGCGAGGTTTGATGAGCGAGGCGCTTGGTGCTGCGATTGACTACGTCTTTGGCCATTACCGGCTGCATCGCATCATGGCCAATCACCGGCCAGAGAACGTGCGCAGCGGCAATGTGCTGTCGAAACTCGGTTTCGAGCGCGAAGGGCTCGCGCGTGCTTACTTGAAGATCAACGGCACATGGGCGGACCATGTGCTGACTTCACGCATCAATCCGCACGAATAAGCCAGTGTGGCATTCGCCGCAGCTCTAGACTGCATGGAGCTCCGGCTGCCGTGCGGCTGCGGATGCGGCGACACCTGCGTGCCGCGCTTAGACTTATGGAGGCCTCTGCCGAGTGCCCATGTAGAATGGCCGTCGCAATTCCGCGCCCCGCCAGGTATTCAATGAGCGACTTCCCCGCCTTCGAAACCCCTCGACTACTCCTGCGCGAACTCGTCGCTGACGACGCCCCCACGCTATTTGCCATTCACGGCGACGCCGACGCCATGCGCTGGTACGGCGCGGATCCGATGATCGACGTTCGGCAGGCGCAAAAGCTGATCGAGATATTCGCAGGCTGGCGCGCGATGCCCAACCCGGGCGTGCGTTGGGCTCTGCAGAGCAAGTCCACTGGCCTGTTGATTGGCACGTGTGGACTGTTCAAATGGAATCGAGGCTGGAAGACCTGTACGGTGGGCTATGAACTCGCGCACACGGCGCGCGGTGCCGGTCTGATGGCGGAAGCCTTGAGCGCTGCGCTGACGTGGGGTTTCGCGTACATGCAACTGCATCGGATCGAGGCGCAGATTCATCCTGAGAACGCAGCGTCGCTGAAGCTCGCGCGCGGGCTCGGTTTCGTTCAGGAAGGGCGGGCGCGTGAGGCCGGCTTCTGGCAGGGCCAGCATCACGATCTGCTGCAGTTCGGTCTGTTACGGCAGGATTGGCCGCTGGCCTGACTCATCACAAGCGAGCTGGGCGAAGGAATAGGAGTCGGGCCATCTACCAGGCCATGAAGGCTCCAAGACCCAATGCCGGCCTCACCCTCCCGCACGTTCAGTCCAGCGCCGGCAGGGCGCGTGGACGGCGGTCGCTGTCGGTGGCGACGTAGGTGAGAGTCGCTTCCGTGACCTTCACGACTTCTTCAGCCAGGCTCATCCGCTGCGCGTACACCGTGACTTCGATCGTGACCGACGTATTGCCGGTCTTGACGATGTCGGCATAAAAGCTCAGCAGATCGCCCACGAAAACCGGCTGCTTGAACACGAATGAGTTGACCGCGATGGTGGCGACGCGACCGTTCGCGCGGCGGCTGGCGGGAATCGAGCCGGCGATATCGACCTGCGCCATGATCCAGCCACCGAACACGTCGCCATGTACATTGGCGTCCGAAGGTTGCGGCACGACGCGCAGCGCACACGATTTTTGTGGAAGTTGAAGATGATCGGTCATCGGGGCACCCATGAGAAACGGATTGGCTCGGCCTGCGGGCGGGTTTTTCACGGCAACTTCGCGGCAGCGGCGGCGAACGGCTGCAAACGTTGTGGCAGCTTCGAGACCAGTGACCGGCTTGCCCATGAAAAGCGGCGCCAGCCGGCTTCTGCGACAATAGAAAGATCAGGAATTGTACGGGAAAGCGCCCAATTGGGTCGCGCACCAAAATGCCTGCCGCCGGCGCTTGATCCACCGGTGGCAGAAATCAAGCCGCCAGCGGCTGCGCGCCTTATTGTTGCCTCCGTCTTTTCCATCCTCACCCAGCCGAACCCATGCGCCACCATTCCGCCCCTTCCGAAGCCGCTCCCATCTCGACCCAGCCGCGCAACGACTGGCAGACGATCCTGTCGCTGCTGCCGTATCTCGCCACCTATAAAAGTCGCGTCACGCTCGCGCTGACCTGCCTGATTGGCGCCAAGGTCGCCAATCTCGGCGTGCCGATCGTGATGAAGCGCATCGTCGACAGCCTGGTGTCGGTGCGGCATCTGACTGCACTCGGCCGCGCGGATCATGCGCCCGCCATTGTGCTGCTGGGCGGTGTTGGGTTGCTGGTGGTCGCGTATGCGGTGGTCCGGTTGTCGACCTCGCTCTTCACCGAATTGCGCGAGATCCTCTTTTCGAAGGTCACCGAAAGCGCGGTGCGCCAGCTCGCGCTCAAAGTGTTCCGCCATCTGCATGCGCTGTCTCTGCGTTTTCACCTTGATCGGCAAACGGGCGGCATGTCGCGCGACATCGAACGCGGCACGCGCGGTATTACGCAACTGATCTCCTATTCGCTGTACAGCATTCTGCCGACGCTCGTCGAAGTGGGCCTCGTGCTGGGGTTCTTCGTCGTCAAGTACGAGGCGTATTACGCCATCGTCACCTTCGTCGCGTTGGCCGTCTACATCACGTTCACCGTGAAGATGACCGAGTGGCGCACGCACTTCCGGCGCACGATGAACGACCTGGATTCGCGCGCGAACTCGCGTGCAATCGACTCTCTGCTCAACTACGAAACCGTCAAATATTTCGGCAACGAGGAGTGGGAAGCGCGCCGCTACGACGAAAATCTCAAGCGCTACAGGACAGCGGCCATCAAGTCGCAGAACTCACTATCAGTGCTTAACTTCGGGCAGCAGGCGATCATCGGCACGGGGTTGGTGTTCATTCTATGGCGCGCAACCCAGGGCGTGATGGCGGGACGTCTCACGCTGGGCGATCTGGTGCTGATCAACACGTTCATGTTGCAGTTGTATATCCCGCTGAATTTTCTCGGCGTGGTGTATCGCGAGTTGAAGCAGAGCCTGACCGACATGGACCGCATGTTCACCCTGCTCGGCGCGACGCAAGAGGTGCCGGACGCGCCCGATGCACCGGACCTTGTCGTGCGCGGCGCGCAAGTGCGGTTTGAGCACGTGAACTTCTTCTATGAACCGGCGCGGCAGATTCTGCATGACGTGAGCTTCACGATTCCCGGCGGCACCACGACGGCCGTGGTCGGGCATAGCGGCTCAGGGAAATCGACGCTCGCGCGTCTCATGTTCCGTTTCTACGATCTGGATCGCACAGCCGGTGGCGCGATCACGATTGATGGCCAGGATATCCGTGGCGTGACGCAGGATTCACTGCGCGCGTCGATTGGTATCGTGCCGCAGGACACGGTGCTGTTCAATGATTCGATCTACTACAACATCGCCTACGGCCGTCCCACGGCGACGCGCGACGAAGTGATCGCAGCGGCACGCGCAGCGCATATCCACGAATTCATTGAAGGCTTGCCGAAGGGGTACGACACGCCCGTTGGCGAGCGCGGCTTGAAGTTGTCGGGCGGTGAAAAGCAACGCGTCGCAATTGCCCGCACGATCCTGAAGAACCCGCCCATTCTGCTGTTCGACGAAGCAACTTCCGCGCTCGATTCGCGTTCCGAGCGCGCCATCCAGCATGAGCTCGATCAGATCGCCCGCGAACGGACGACGCTGATCATCGCGCACCGGCTTTCGACGGTCGTGCACGCGCAGCAGATCATCGTGATGGATAAGGGGCGCATCGTCGAGCGTGGCACGCATGCCGAACTGGTCCGCGCAGGGGGACTGTTCGCGCAGATGTGGGCGCTGCAACAGCAACGCGCGGCGCAAGGGGACGATGCGGCGGAGGCGGCTGGCGCCGCGACAGCTGTGGTGCGTTGAGAGCAGGCGCCTTGCGCGAGAAAGGGGCTCTTGCTGACGGCGCGAGCGGTGGAGGTGTCCACGCATCGAGCGCCAACAGCCGGCGGTCAGGCCGCCACGCCTTTACGGCTAGCGTTGGACCTGCCAGCTACGCTCTTGTCAGCCTCAACTGCGCATCGAGCGCCTGCAATTGCGCGGGCGTACCGACGTTTTCCCATAGTCCGTCATAAAGCTCACCGCTCGCTAATCCACGCCCGATCGTCTCGAAGTAGTACGGTGTCAACGCGCGGCGTGTGCCACGCGGCAACCCGCGGAACATGCGGGTGTCGTAGAGGGCAATGCTGCCGAACGTCAGCCGCTGTTGTGCATCCAACGAAACCACACCATCCACGAGGCCGAAATCGCCCGCCGGATGAAACGACGGATTCGGCACCATCACCAGATGCATACCTGCTTCTGCTTGCGCAGCGAGCCGCCCTGCATGCGCATGCAGGCTGCCGTAGTCGAAGTCAGCATAAACATCGCCAGCGACACCGACAAATATCTCACCAGCGTCGCCATCTTCCAGCAGCGGCAGCGCCTGGGCGATCCCACCGGCGGTTTCAAGCGCTTCCTGCTCCGACGAATAGCGCAGTTGCACGCCCCAACGCGAACCGTCGCCGAGGGCCGCTTCAATGCGCTCGCCAAGCCAGGCATGGTTGATCACAATGGTCCGCAAGCCCGCGCGGGCAAGCCGCTCGATCTGCCAGACAATCAGCGGTTTGCCGCCCGCTTCGAGCAGCGGCTTCGGCGTGTGGTCGGTCAGCGGACGCATCCGCTCGCCGCGCCCGGCGGCGAAAATCATCGCTTTCGTGAGAGACGTCGTCATCGGCGGGAAGCTCAGAACGTATAGCCGACGTCGACGGCGCGGCCTTCGAGTTCGTCGAGCAGCTTCGCGAACGGCGCGAGCGGCCGGTACCGTTCGGCCACCTTGCGGGCATAGCCGATAAAGCGCGGCAGGTCTTTCATGTAATGCGGCTTGTGGTCCCGGTAGTTGATCCGGCAGAACAGGCCCAGCACCTTGATATGCCGCTGCAAGCCCATCCATTCGAGCTGACGGTAGAACTCACCGAAATCGGGATCGACAGGCACGCCGGCCTTTTTCGCGCGTTCCCAGTAGTACACGAAGCAATCGAGCTCGAATTCCTCATCCCAGCTGAGGAACGCATCGCGCAAGAGCGAGGCGACGTCATACGTGATCGGGCCGTACACCGCGTCCTGGAAGTCGAGCACGCCTGGGTTCTGGGGATTGGGGGCGGGGGCCACCATCAGGTTGCGTGGCATGAAATCGCGCAGCATGAATACCTGCGGCTGCGCCTTGGCGCTGGCGATCAGCAGCGCAAACGTGCGATCGAGCACGCCGCGGGTCTTCTCGTCTACCTCTTGTCCCAGATGACGACCGATGAACCACTCCGGCATCAGTTCCATCTCGCGGCGCAGGAAGGCTTCGTCGAATGGCGGCAACACGTCTGGCCGCGACGCGAGCTGCCAGCGGATCAGCGCGTCGAGTGCGTCGCGCATCAACGGGCGGGCGGTGTCCGGGTTCAGCGCGTTGAGGTACGACGTGGTGCCCAGATCCGTCACGAGCATCAGGCCCTGCTCGACATCCACCTCCAGCACGCGCGGCACATAGACTCCGGCCGCGCGCAACAACTGCGCGATCTGCACAAATTCGCGGCACTTTTCGGGGGGCGGGGCGTCGACGGCGATCAGCGTGCCGGTGCCGGCGTCTTCCGCATCCTTACCGGCGAGGCGGAAATAACGCCGGAAACTGGCGTCACTGGAGGCGGGTACAAGCGTGGCCAGGTCGAGGGCATAACGGTTCGCGTGGCCATTCAGCCAGTTGATCAGTAATTCCAGGCGGGCGTCAGTGGAGGTCGGGGCAGAGGGCAGCGTCATGAAAACCGGAAGGCAAATTCTTGGGGGCAACGTCTTGCCATATAATACCCCACGACTTTTTTGACGCGACTCACGCTAGTTTTTGCTCAACTCGTTTTACCGCCTGCCTTATCGTTTCGACAGATTGTAAATATTGTTGAGCGCCTGACCGAGACGGTCTGACTGCTCTGGCGGACGAGCGTGAGTGTAAAAGCTGGTGGTTGAGCCGATTCGCCAAACGATACATGCCGCCTAGACAGCTTTCTCAAACGACCCCCTCTCGTGGCGGCGTGCCGCGCAAAAGGCGGCTCGTCGCGGCGTTGATCGCCGTGCCGGGCCTGATGCCCGCGCTTTCGCACGCCCAGTTGTCGGGCGACGCCGCGCAGGCTCAGCCAATCGACGCACCGTGGGGCATGCGGCTTGCCCCGCAGCTCGAAGAACATCCGTTGCACGCCAATCAGTCGCCAGCCACGTTCGTGCTGGGCGACTCGACCAATGGCACCGCTGACCAGGATATCGCCGCCAAAGGCTCTGCCGAAGTGCGCCGTCCGACCTTTACGATCAAGGGCGACGCGCTGCACTACGATCAGGACACCGACATGGCCGACGCGTACGGCCAGGTGCACGTGAACAATAACGGAGCGACCTTCGTCGGTCCCGAGGCGCACATTCAGGTCGATTCGAGCGAAGGCTACATGACCTCGCCGAAGTACCGCTTCAACGTAACGGGGGGATCGGGCAGCGCGGCGCGCGTGGACATCCTCGACAACGAGCGCTCGGTCTTCACCCAGGGCACCTACACGGCGTGCCAGTGCGAGAGCAATCCGGCCTGGTACATTCGCGGCAGCGAGTTCGACTTCGACACCGGCGCCGACGAGGGCGTGGCGCACAACGGCGTGCTGTTCTTCCAGGGCGTGCCGATCTTTGGTTCGCCGTGGCTGTCGTTTCCGCTGTCCGGCGACCGGCGTAGCGGCTTTCTGCCGCCCACCTTCTCGCTCGGATCGACCAACGGCTTCGAGCTGGACCTGCCGTATTACTTCAACATTGCGCCGAACCGCGACCTGCTGCTGACGCCGAAGATCATCTCGCGGCGGGGTCTCGAGACGGATGCGACGTTCCGCTACCTGTCGCCGACCTATTCCGGCTCGATCACCGGCATCTTCCTGCCGGACGACGCGATCACGAAGACCAACCGCTACGCGCTGTTCATCCAGCACAACCAGAACTTCGGCAACGGGTTCGGCGGCTACATTTATTACAACAAGGTTTCGGACAATACCTTTCCGGAAGACCTTGGCTCGGCCTCCAGCCAGATTCTCAACGGTACGCAGTTGCTGTACCAGCAGGAAGCCGGTCTGACGTACAACAACGGCCCGTGGTCGGTGCTTGCGCGCGAGCAGAACTGGCAGACGCTGGAGCCGTCGGTGGCGCCGTACGGGCGTGAGCCGCAGTTGAACGTCAAGTACTCGCAGTACAACGTGGACGGCTTCGATTACGGTGCGATGGCCGATTTCACGCGCTTTCGTATCACCACGGCGGATTCGACCGAGGGCGACCGCGTCGTCTTCGATCCGTATGTGTCGTATTCGGTGGTGGGTCCGGGCTATTTCGTCACGCCGAAGGTGCAGTGGCACTTCGCGTCGTATAACCTGAGCAATATCGGTACGGGCTCGCCTGCGGGCCAGCCGAAGGATTTCACGGAATCAGTTCCGACCTTCTCGTTCGATACCGGGTTGATCTTCGAGCGTTCGGTGCGTCTGTTCGGTCAGGATTACATCCAGACCCTTGAGCCGCGGCTGTACTACGTGTATACGCCGTATCACAATCAGACTTTCGCGCCGCTGTTCGATACGGCTGACGCGGACTTCGGCCTCGCCGAGATCTTCACGCCGAACACCTTCGTCGGGGACGACCGGATTGCCGACGCGAACCGGCTGACGGCGGCCATCACGACGCGCTTCATCAATCCGGCCACCGGCGATGAACGTGCGCGCTTCGTGCTGGCGCAGCAGTATTATTTCCAGGATCAGCGCGTCACGCTGCTGCCGACGCAAACCCCGGCGCAGGCCACGCACTCGGATCTGATTGCCGGTGCCTCGCTCAAGCTCGGAGCCGGTTTCGCGTCGGAAACCGCAGTCCAATATAATGCTGACAATAACCGGCTGACCCAGAGCAGCGTTGGCTTTGGTTTCAGTCCGGAGTCGGGCAAGGTTATCAACGTCGCCTATCGCTACACGCGTGCCGATACGACGCTGGACAACACGCCCGTCAACCAGATCACCATATCCGCTGAGTGGCCGCTGACGCACCACGTGTATAGTGTGGCGCGCATTAACTACGATCTGAACGGGCACGCGGTCGTCGACAGCCTGATTGGTCTGCAATATGACGCGGACTGCTGGGTACTGGGCATTGGCGTGCAGCGTTATGCGGATGGCGTGAACAACCTGGGGCTGCCTTCCCAGGGAACGCGTTTGCTTGCGCAAATCACGTTCAAGGGCTTGTCGAGCGTCGATAACGGCTTGATCTCCGCGTTCCGCTCGGGTGTACCGGGGTATACGCCTCTGCCGCCGCCAGCGGCGCCGGAGGCGCGTTTCACCAATTACGATTGACGGTCGACCGATCATCTATAAATTGCGCAAAGACGGGCGGGGCGCGCCCGACATCATTGGAGTATCTGTGGGAATCATGAAAAAGTTTCGCTTGGCATTGATGGCGGCCGGTCTTGCCGCTGTTGCCTCTTTCCTGTCGGTCGCGCCAGCACAGGCGCAAGATTTGCCGAACGCGGCTGCGCGAGCGGCTCAGAGCGCACCCAGCAACGGTCAGACGGTCGATACGATCGCCGCCGTGGTCAACGATGGCGTCATCACGCAGCGTGAGCTCGACGAGCGCACGGGCTTGATTACACACCGTTTGCAGCAGCAAAACGCGCCGGTGCCGCCGGCCGACCAGTTGCGCCAGCAGGTGCTCAGCCAGATGGTGCTGGAGCGCATCCAGCTGCAAAAGGCCAAGGAAGACGGCATCACCGTCGACGACGCGGCGGTGCAGAAAACGCTCCAACGCCTCGCTGCGGCCAACAATCTGCCGCTCGACGTGTACCGCTCCAAGATCGAGGCGCAAGGCGTGCCCTGGTCCACCTTCACGCGTGACGCCCGCACGGAGCTGACGCTGTCGCGTCTGCGCGAAAAGGAAGTGGACAGCAAGGTCACGGTGTCCGACGCTGAAGTGGCGAACTACGTAGCCAGCCAGCGTGGCCCGAACGTCGGCCTGACGAGCGACCTGCACCTCGAGCACATTCTCGTGAAGGTGCCGGCCAACGCGGCGCAGAACGATATTCTCGCCTCCGAGCAAAAGGCACAGGGCTTCCTGCAACAGGCGCTAACCGGCGACACCAAGTTCGAAAAGCTGGCGAAGTCGGATTCGCAGGCGGCTGACGCCTCGAAGGGCGGCGACATGGGCTTCCAGGCACCGTCGGCGCTGCCACCGGAATTTGTGAAGGCAGCTGAGGCGCTGCGTCCCGGCCAGGTGAACCCGGATCTGATCCGCACCGCTGATGGCTTCGAAATCATGCGTCTGGTCGATCGTCGCGCCGGTGAGGGTGCCGCCAGTGCCGATTCGACCAAGGTCGTGCAAACGCATGTGCGCCACATCTTGCTGCGCGTCGGCGAGGGCGTGTCGGAGCCGCAGGCACGTCAGAAGCTGCTCGAAATCAAGCGTGAAATCGCCGAAGGCGGCGACTTCGCCAAGTTCGCGAGCACCTATTCGCAGGACGGTTCGGCATCGCAAGGCGGCGACCTCGGCTGGATTAGCCCGGGTGAGACCGTGCCGGAATTCGAGCGTGCCATGAACAGCTTGCAGGACGGCCAGATCAGCGACCCGGTGCGAAGCGAATACGGCTATCACTTGATCCAGGTGCTGGGCCGCCGTGAATCGCAAGGCTCGGTCGCGCAGCAGATGGATCAGGCTCGCCAGGCCATCGGTCAGCGCAAGGCGGAACAGGCCTACGCGGACTGGTTGCGCGAACTGCGCGACACGGCTTATGTTGACGTCAAGATCGGCAAGCCAAACCTGCAATGACGTCATGACAAGCGCCGCCCAACCGTCCCGCGCCCCGGTGCAGATTGCGATCACAACCGGCGAACCCGCCGGTGTGGGTCCCGAACTGACCGCGCAGGCCATGGCGGGGGCGGCCGCTCACTGGCCCGGCGCGCAGTTCACGGTGCTGGGCGATGGCGATCTGCTCGCCGCACGAGCCGAAGCCGTCGGAATCGACTGGGCGGCGTTGTGCGGTGCCGGCAATGGCCGGGTGCGCGTGCAGCATCAGCCGCTCGGTGTGCCGTCGCTGCCGGGCAAACTTGATGCGGCGAACGGGCTATATGTGCTGGGCCTGCTGGATAGCGCGATCGACGGTGCAATGACGGGGCAATTCGATGCCATCGTCACGGCGCCGCTGCAAAAGAGCACCATCAATGATGCCGGCGTACCGTTCACCGGCCACACCGAATATCTGGCCGAGCGTACCCATACGCCGCATGTCGTGATGATGCTGGCCGGGACCGGCTCACGGCCGCTGCGGGTCGCGCTTGCCACTACGCATTTGCCCTTGAAGGACGTGTCCGCGGCGCTGACGATCGAAGGCATCGTCGAAACCTTGCGCATCGTCGACCACGACCTGCGCCACCATTTCGGCCTGCCAGCGCCGCGCATCCTGGTCACCGGCCTGAACCCGCATGCGGGCGAAAACGGCTATCTGGGGCGCGAAGAAATCGACGTGATTGGTCCGGCATTAAAGCGCGCGAACGAACTGGGCATCGACGCCCCGGGCCCGTATCCGGCCGATACCCTGTTTCAGCCGCGTTATCTGACCGAGGCTGACTGCGTGCTCGCGATGTATCACGATCAGGGCTTGCCGGTACTGAAGTACGCAACCTTCGGCGAAGGCATCAACGTCACACTCGGGCTGCCGATCATCCGCACCTCGGTCGACCACGGCACGGCACTCGATCTCGCCGGCACCGGCCGCGCGGACGCGGGCAGCATGATTGCCGCAATCGACACCGCTGTTTCGATGGCACGCCACCGTCGCGTCGCCTGATTTTTTTCCGTTCCTTTTTTGTAGCGTCTTTCGATGTCCACTAGCAGACAGCACCAGGGTCATTTCGCGCGCAAGCGTTTCGGTCAGAACTTTCTGGTCGACATGGGCGTGATCGATTCGATCGTCAATGTGATTCGTCCTCAGCGCGGCGAACGCATGGTCGAGATCGGACCGGGGCTTGGCGCGCTCACCGAGCCGCTGATCGAGCGCCTCGCCACGCCCGAAGCACCGCTGCACGCGGTCGAACTCGACCGCGACCTGATCGTGCGTCTGAAGAAAAAATTCGGTGATCTGCTGGAGTTGCATTCGGGCGATGCGCTGGACTTTGATTTCAGCACGTTGGCAGCACCCGTTGCGCCCGATTCACCAGAAGGCAAGCCGTCGCTGCGGATCGTCGGCAATCTGCCGTACAACATTTCGAGCCCGCTGTTGTTTCACCTCACGTCGTTCGCGCATTGCGTGATCGACCAGCACTTCATGTTGCAGAACGAAGTGGTCGAGCGCATGGTGGCCGAGCCGGGTAGCAAGGCGTTCAGTCGCCTGTCGGTGATGCTGCAGTATCGTTACGTGATCGACAAGCAACTCGATGTACCGCCTGACGCGTTTCAGCCGCCGCCGAAAGTCGATTCGGCGATCGTGCGGATGATTCCGTATGCGCCGCATGAACTGCCGGCGGTCGATGAGCGTGTGCTGGGCGAAGTGGTCACGGCGGCGTTCTCACAGCGGCGCAAGATGTTGCGCAACACGCTGGCCGCGTTTCGCGACAGGATTGATTTCGAGGCGCTGGGATTCGATTTGCAGCGCCGTGCGGAAGATGTGCCGGTTGCCGAATATGTGAAGGTTGCGCAGATCCTGGCTTCATCGGCGCAGCAAGGTTCGGCGCCGCCCGACGCCTGAGCTTCACGGCGGCCTGCGTCGCGGCATTTTCCTCACACTGTCCTACGCCGCCCCGGTGCGTTCACCAACGCAATGCCGGTCAGCACCATCAGCGCTGCGAGCAGAAAGCGCAAGCTGAACGATTCGCCGAGCAGTAGCACGCCAAAGGTGACACCGAAGAGCGGCGTGAGGAATGAGAACACCGACAGGCGCGAGGCGATATAGCGCGTAAGCAGCCAGAACCAGATCAGATAGCTGACGAACGCGACCACCACGGCCTAATAACCTAGGCTGATGATCGCAATGGGCGTGACCGTTTCCACTTTGACCTGACCGAGGCCCACCGCGAGCGCGAGCAACACCACCGCCGAGACAGCCAGTTGGTAAAACAACGTCTTGCTGGCGCTGGTTTGAGCGAGCCGTGAGCCCCGCACCACGACCGTCGTGGCGGCCCATGCGATGCCGCCGAGCACACCCAGCGCATCTCCCATCACGCCGGCGAGCGCCGAGCCTTGGCTTGCGATGTGGGTTGCCGCATGAGCGCGCGTGAATCCATCTGCGAATGCGAGCGCCATTCCCGCAAATGCGACGACAATGCCTGCCCACTGCGTGCGCCGCATCCGCTCGCCGTCGACAAACCAGTGCAGTCCCAAGGCCGTAAAGCATGGCGCCGTGTAAAGAAACACGGCCATGCGCGACGCGCTGGTCAGCGTCAGACCGAGAAAGATGCAGACAAACTCGGAGGCGAACAGCACGCCCGCGAGCAACCCCGCGCCAAGCGTGCCGTCGTCGCGAAAGAGCGGCGTACCACGCACGCGTGCCCAACCCCATACGAGTATCGCGGCCATCGCCGAGCGTAGGCCTGCCTGGAAGATCGGAGGGAGCGCTGCGTTAGTGCTTTTGATGGCGACCTGCTGGAAGCCCCAGATCGCGCACAATGCGATCATGGTCAGGATGGCGAAACTATCGGGCGCGCGACGCGCGGGCAGGGCTGGGGAGGCGCTCATCGGATCGTTTCTGGCAGGAAGAACTCGACACCGTACCATAGCAAGTCCGGCGATCTGTGCGTTCGATAACCTCGTCAATGGCGCGTGCTTGTGATGTCGCAAACACGGAATGTTCTCACCAGTTCCAGCGCATGCCGAGGTTGCATTCCACAACGCTGCGATGCGCGCCGTTCACGTTCGTCGTGTAGCCCGCTGCCGCGTAGACGCTGCCATGCGCGCTCAGGCTCGTGGCGATGCCGAACCCGAACTCGGCGGCCGTCGCAGGGACGCTGGGCTGTACTGCAGCGCATCAAGCCCGCGCCGACGCTGTTCACAATGCAAGCCGTACGGATCAGCGGCCTTAAAGGAAGGCTTGTGGCCCCTTGAGGCTGTGCCACTGCGAGCAGCGACACGTGATTCCGGGTACATTTACGTCCTCGACATCACGCAACTGGGAGCACACCATGCGCCTGCTTCACACCATGCTCCGGGTAGGCAACCTGGACCGTTCGATCAAGTTCTATAGCGAATTGCTCGGCATGAAGTTACTGCGCCGGCAAGACTATCCGGACGGCAAATTCACGCTGGCGTTCATCGGGTATACGGATGAAAGTGACGGCACCGTCATCGAATTGACGCACAACTGGGACACCCCTTCTTATGACCTGGGCACGGCTTTCGGCCATCTCGCGGTCGAAGTCGAAGACGCCTATGCAGCCTGCGACAAGATCAAGTCGCAAGGCGGCACCGTCGTACGCGAGGCCGGTCCGATGAAACACGGCACTACCGTGATCGCTTTTGTCGAAGACCCGGACGGTTACAAGATCGAGTTCATTCAGAAGAAAAAATAAACTGCGTGATGGATGTGCCGGAAGCGCGAATGGCCATGTCCAGCGCGCTCCGTTATGGCTCGTGCAGGTTAGCTGTGCGCTGCTGCGCGGTATACCGTTATGGCCGCGCCCATGGCGCTAAAGAAAAAACGGAGATGGCCCAGGGCCGAGGACCGAAGCATGCAGGAAGCGAATCCCTACTTTGCCGAACTCGACGACATCAACGCCCTGGTGCAGGCCTGGTACAACAGCGCGGCGGATGCTGGTGTGCTGGAGCGCCTGATGGCGCGATTCTCCGTGGAATTTTCGATGATCCTGCCAAATGGCGGGACATTGAATTATCCTGCGCTTCGCGAGATATTCGCCAAAAACGGCGGACAGTACCCGGGTTTCGAAATTGCGACCACCGACATGGTGATCGTCGCGCGATATCCGGCCGGTGCTGTCGTGACCTACAACGAGCATCAGTCTGACGGTCAGGGTAAGCGCACGGTGCGGCGCTCGACTGCTGTGCTCGAAATCGACGAGCAGGGCAAAGTGATGTGGCGGCATCTGCAGGAAACAATCTGCGCGGACTGAGCGCCGCTGAGTCACGTTAGTGCGTGACGTTCGCACGGGGCTCTGCGCTTGCCTCGGCGGACTCTACGGCCTCTAATGTCTCTGTTGCGTTTGCACTGCGCGAACCCGCACGAGCCTCGCACGTCGAGACACCATCGAGGCATCCATACTTCGCCGCTTACAGCGTAGGCAACAACTCAGGCGGATGATGCTTCAGCGTCTGCCGTGCCTCACGGAATTCCGGGAATATCGATTCGACCGTTTGCCAGAAACGCGGACTATGGTTCATCTCGCGCAGATGAGCGAGTTCATGCGCGACGACGTAATCGATAATCGACAACGGGAAATGAATCAGCCGCCAGTTCAGGCGAATCTTGCCGTCGCTCGAACAACTGCCCCAGCGCGTCGCCGCTGACGAGAGCGCGTAGGCGCGATAGTTCACACCTAGTTTCTCCGCGTAGATCGCGAGCCGTTCGCCGAAGAGCCGCTTGGCTTCGCCTTGCAGCCAACCCTGCACGCGGTCCTTGATCTGCTGCGCATCGGCTTGCAGCGGCAGCGGCAAAGCGAGTGCCGCCTGTTGTACGTCGAACGCGAGCGTGCCTTGCGGCGAGCCGAGTCGTACCCGTACAGGCTGGCCGAGATAAGGTACTTCAGCACCGTCCTTCCAGTCGATGCGCGGCAACGCACGTTGTTCGACACGCGTCTGCCATTCAATCAGCTTGGCAAAAATCCAGCGCTGTTTTTCGGTGATGGCGGTTTCGATGTCGGCCAGTGTGACCCATCGTGGTGCAGTGATCATCAGACCGCTGCTGTCGATCGCAAAGCCGATCGAGCGACGCGATGAACGTTTGAGCTGATAGTGGAGCGTCTGCGGGCCGATGGTCAGGCTGCGCAATTTCGAGCCGTCCGGCGCGCGTGGCGCGACCGGCTTTGGCGGTGAAGACGGCGATAAGGGCGAGGACGGCGCGAGGGCCGGCTCGGCGAAGAGCGGCAGATCGAGTTGCCGGCTATCGAGCGCCGCAGCGGGCTGCGGCGTGGGAGACTTCTGCATCGGTTTCGGCTTCGGGCAATACGCCCCGGCGCAAATACGCCAGCAAGGGCGTGGGCGCGTCAGATTTGGGCGGCGGCGGACGTGCCTGCTTCGGCACGGTACGCGGCAGGATCGATGCGACGCATTTCCGCTTCGATCCACTTTTCGACGCGCATGTTCACTTCATCGGGCGTGAGCCCCTTGGTGTCAATCGGCTTGCCGATCGACACTGTGACTATACCCGCATATTTGAGAAACGAGTTGCGCGGCCACACACGTCCTGCGTTGTGCGCGATCGGCACCACTTGTGCACCGGTAGCAACGGCGAAACGTGCACCGCCCGTTTTGTACTTGCCTTGCTTGCCGGTTGGCGTGCGCGTGCCCTCGGGAAACATGATCACCCATGCGCCTTCTTCCATGCGCGTCTTGCCTTGTTTGATCACCGAGTCGAACGCGTACTTGCCTTCCTTGCGATCGATGTGGACCATCTTCAGCAGGCCAAGCGCCCACCCGAAGAACGGCACGTAGAGCAATTCACGTTTGAACACGTAGCAGAGTGGCCGTGGCATCAGCGCAGGAAACGCGAGCGTTTCCCATGCCGACTGATGCTTGGAGAGCAGCACGGCGGGACCGTCAGGCAGATTGTCGAAGCCTTCGATCCGATAGTCGATGCCGTTTAGCCAGCGCACCACTGCGAGCGTGGACTTGCACCAGCCTGCCGCCATCCAGTAGCGGCGGTTGGCGGGCAGGAACGGGAAGGCGATGAAGCAGGCGGTTGCGTAGGGAATCGTGTAGACCACGAAGTAAAGCAGCAGCAGCAGCGAACGGAGAAAGCGCATCGGGCGGGATCAGTCTGGGTTAAAGGCGCTAAAGGGTGCGTCAGTCGTGTTCTGCGGCGAGGAAGTCGAGGGCGAAAGCGCGCAGATCGTCATGCACGATGGTGCCTTCAGGCAGGCCGCCTTTTTCGAGCGTCTTGCGGCCTTTACCGGTGAGCACCAGGTGCGGCACGAAGCCGAGCGCCGCACCGGCTTGCAGGTCGCGTAGCGAATCGCCGACCACCGGCGTATCTTCCGGATCGACCTCGAAGCGCTCGGCGATCATCTTCAGCATGCCGGGCTTCGGCTTGCGGCATTCGCAATGATCCTCCGCGGTGTGCGGACAGAAGAACACCGCGTCGATGCGCCCGCCCACCGCCGCCGCCATCCGGTGCATCTTCAGATGCATGGCGTTGAGCGCGTTCATGTCGAACAGGCCGCGCCCGATGCCCGACTGGTTGGTCGCAATCGCGACGCGATAGCCGGCCTGGTTCAGCCGGGCAATTGCTTCGAGGCTGCCCGGCAGCGCGACCCACTCGTCCGGCGATTTGATGAACGCGTCGGAGTCGACGTTGATCACGCCGTCGCGATCGAGGACAACGACTTTCTTCGGGTTGGTCGGCATGGTTCGGCGGCTGGTTGGTGTGGCTTGTGGGGCGCTTTGGGGTGCGTGTTTTAAGTGCGACTTTTATTAGGCCCGGGCTTTGGGTCCGGGCCTAAGGTCCTGTCAGGCAGCGAGTCTGGAGATGTCGGCGACGCAATTCATCTGCTGATGCAGTGCCCCGAGCAAGGCCAGACGGTTAGCACGCAACGCCGGATCTTCCGCGTTGACCATCACGTCATTGAAGAACGTATCGACCGGTTCACGCAAGGCCGCGAGCGCGGTGAGCGCGCCCGTGTAGTCATGCGCGGTAAGTTGCGATTGCACCCGCGGCGCGACCTGTTCGAGTTGCGCGTACAAGGCCTTTTCTGCCGCTTCGATCAGCAAGGTGGGTTGCACGCCGCCCACCGTTGCGCCATCCGACTTTTTCAGAATGTTCGAGATGCGCTTGTTCGCTGCTGCGAGCGACGCCGCTTCAGCAAGCGAAGAGAACTCGCGCACAGCGTCGAGGCGGGCGACCACATCGTTCAGACGGGTTGGGTTGAGCGCGAGAACCGCATCGATCTCACCCGCTGAATAGCCACGCTCGCGCAACAGACCGCGCAGGCGATCCATACAGAACTCGTAAATAGCCTGAGTCGATTCTGCGACGTTCGGCACGGCGGCGAATTGTGCGTACGCCGTACGCAGCAGCTCAACGAGGTCGACCGGGAGTTGCTTTTCGACCAGGATACGCAGCACGCCGAGCGCGTGACGACGCAGCGCGAACGGGTCTTTCTCGCCCGTGGGCTGCAGACCAATACCCCAGATGCCGACCAGCGTTTCGAGCTTGTCGGCAAGTGCCACGACGGTGCCGGTTGCGGTGGACGGCAACGCGTCGCCGGAGAAGCGCGGCTGATAGTGTTCGGTACAGGCCAGCGCCACCTCTTCCGGCTCGCCGTCATGGCGTGCGTAGTAGGTGCCCATGGTGCCTTGTAACTCAGGGAATTCGCCGACCATGTCGGTGATCAAGTCGGCCTTGGCGAGACGAGCGGCACGCTGCGCGAGCGCGACGTCGGCGCCCATCAGAGAGGCGATGGCACCGGCCAGCGCTTCGACCCGTTCGACGCGTTGCAGTGCCGAGCCGAGCTTGTTGTGATACACGACGTTGGCGAGCAGCGGCACGCGGTCAGCGAGCGTCTTCTTCTTGTCCTGCTCGAAGAAGAATTTCGCATCGGCCAGGCGCGGACGCACCACGCGCTCGTTACCTTCGATGATGTCGCCCGGCGTCTGCGTCTCGATGTTCGAGACGATCAGGAAGCGCGAGCGCAGCTTGCCGGCGTCGTCGGTGAGGGCGAAATATTTCTGGTTCGTCTGCATTGTCAGGATCAGACATTCCTGCGGCACCTGCAGGAATTCGTCTTCGAAACGGCAGGTGTACACCACCGGCCATTCGACCAGCGACGTGACTTCATCGAGCAGCGACTCAGGCATGACCACCACGTCGCCTTCAGCCTGCGCGAGCAGTTGCGTGCGGATGGTTTCCTTGCGATCGGCGAAGTTCGCCACCACGCGGCCCTTGTGACGCAGGGTTTCCGCATACGTGTCGGCGTGCTGGATCTGCACGAAGCCTTCGGACAGGAAGCGATGACCCAGCGTGGTGTCGTCCGCATCGACGCCAAGCGCCGAGACTGGCACGACCTGTTCGCCATGCAAGGTGGTGAGGCGCTGCGCCGGACGCACGAACTGGATATTGGTGCCGTCCGGACGCTGGTACGTCATGACCTTCGGAATGGGCAGCTTCGAGACGTTTAGCGTTTCGTCGAGCGCAGCTTGCAGGCCTTCAGCGAGCGTGGCGCCGGGCGCGGCATAGCGCAGGAAGAAGGCCTCGGCCTTGCCGTCCGATGCGCGCTCCAGGTCGTTCACCGAGAAATCAGGGAAGCCCAGCGCCGCGAGTTTCTTTGCGAGCGGCGCGGTGGGCTGGCCGTCCTTGTCCAGCGCGACGGAGACCGGCAGCACTTTTTCGCGCACGTGCTTTTCCGGCGCAACAGCGCGCACGTTCTTGATGGTGACCGCGAGACGGCGCGGCGTCGCATAGCGTTCGAACGACAGTTCGCCTTCGATCAGGTCGCGCGCCGCGAGGCGCTGGGCGATACCTTCGGCGAATGCATCGCCGAGGCGCGCGAGGGCCTTGGGCGGCAATTCCTCAGTCAGCAGTTCGACGAGCAGGGTGGCGTGTTGGGGATGAGTCATGTGTGCGTGTTCTCGTCAGTCCGGGTCGATCTTGCGTTCGACTTTGAGCGGCGGCGCCCAGGCGGGTTTCGCGGCATCCTGTTCGTCGGTGGTGAGGCCGGGCACACCGTGCACCGGATTGCCGAGCATCGGGAAACCGAGCTTTTCGCGCGAATCGTAGTAAGCCTGTGCGACCTGGCGCGACAGGTTACGAATGCGTCCGATATAAGCCGCGCGCTCGGTCACGGAGATCGCGCCGCGTGCGTCCAGCAGATTGAACGTGTGGCCCGCCTTCAGCACGAGCTCATACGCCGGCAGCGCGATCTGCGCATCGATCATGCGCTTCGCTTCAGCTTCGTAGCTGTTGAAGAACGTGAACAGCAGATCGACGTTTGCGTGCTCGAAGTTGTAGGTGGACTGCTCGACTTCGTTCTGGTGATACACGTCACCGTAGGACAGGCGTCGCAGTTCAGGACCATTCGGGCCTTGCTCTTCCCACTCCGTCCAGACCAGGTCGTAGACGTTCTCGACCTTCTGCAGGTACATGGCGAGACGCTCGAGCCCGTACGTGATTTCGCCGAGCACCGGCTTGCAGTCCAGACCGCCGACTTGCTGGAAGTAAGTGAACTGGGTCACTTCCATGCCGTTCAGCCACACTTCCCAGCCGAGACCCCACGCACCGAGCGTCGGGTTTTCCCAGTCGTCTTCCACGAAGCGCACGTCGTTCTGCTTCAGGTCGAAACCGAGCGCTTCAAGCGAGCCGAGGTAGAGATCGAGGATGTTCTCCGGCGCCGGTTTCAGCACCACCTGGTACTGGTAGTAATGCTGCAGGCGGTTCGGGTTCTCGCCGTAGCGACCGTCCTTCGGGCGGCGCGACGGCTGCACGTAGGCGGCTCGCCACGGCTCAGGGCCGATCGCGCGCAGGAACGTATGGACGTGGGAGGTGCCCGCGCCGACTTCCATATCGATTGGCTGGAGCAGCGCGCAACCCTGCTTGTCCCAGTAGGATTGCAGCGTCAGGATGATTTGCTGAAACGTGAGCATGAAGTGCCTTTCGGGCATGGTGGCCGCGCCGCAGGGGCCGGGGCGCGCGAGGCGGCCGTGGAGCGAAGTGCTAAACCTTGGATTTTAACGGAAAGGGGACGGGGTGCGGTTTTTTGGGGGCGGGGATGCCGGGAGATGAATGGCGCTCTGCAAACCGGAGCGCTAGCCCGATCAGCCGTTTCCATTCCTGCGTCGCACCCCGGGTCCAAATGCAAACCCAAACGCGAGCAAAAAAAACGAAACCGCCAGCACCGTGTTATTTCCGCTCGTCACGTACGGCGTATTTCCCGACGTCCCTTGAATCGTGACATCAATCGAGCCCACCGTATAAGGTGCCAGCCGAGCCAACACATTCCCATGCGCATCAATCGCGGCAGTCGTGCCAGTGTTGGTTGCCCGCAGCATCGGTCGCCCTGTCTCGAGCGAACGCATCCGCGCAATCTGCAGATGCTGATCCAGTGCGATGGTGTCGCCGAACCATGCCAGATTGGTGGAATTGACCAGCACACCGGCAGGCGTGTCGCTCTCTCGAATCGTCCGCGCAATCTCTTCGCCGAAAATATCTTCGTAGCAGATATCCAGCGCAACCGGCTGGTTATGCACCATAAACGGCTTCTGCACGGGCGCACCGCGCGCGAAATCGCCGAGGGGGATGTTCATCAGATTCACGAACCAGCGAAATCCCCACGGCACAAACTCACCGAACGGCACCAGATGGTGCTTGTCGTAGCGATAGAGATCATGTGAGCCCGGCGTGACGCCAAACAAGCTATTCGTATAGTCGACAACGCGGCCTTCCGGCGTAATCGTGCCGCCAATCGCACCGAACAGAATCGCCGAGCCGGTGGTATCCGCGAAGTTACGAATCGCCATCGCAAACTGCTGCGGCAACTCCTGAGCCAGCACAGGAATCGCCGTCTCAGGCGTTACGATCAGATCGGCCGGCTTTGCCGTGATCATCTGCTGATATTCGTTGATCGCGGCCACGGTCCCCGCTTCTTCGAATTTCATGTCCTGCTTCACGTTGCCCTGCAGCAGGCGCACCTTGAGTGCCGCGTTCGACGGCTGGGTCCATGTCACCCAAGGCAACAGCAGGCCGGCTGCTATCAGCAACACGGTCACGACAAGCGGCGGTACGACGCGCGACATGCGACTATCGCCCTTGCGCTCGTCGGCAGGCTCACGCAAACGCACCAGCGCCTGGACGATCAGCGCGGCGACCAGCGCCAGCATCCAGCCGACACCGTACACACCTGCGACTGGTGCGAATCCAGCCAGTGGTCCATCCACCTGCGCATAACCGCTCGCGAGCCACGGAAAGCCAGTGAACACGTAGCCGCGCAACCATTCGCCCAACGCCCACGCACTGGCAAATGCAAACGCGCCGTGCCATGTTGGCGAAAACGGCTTGTCATTGAGCTTGCCGTTACTGGCGTGTCCCGCGCAAAAGGACCAGATCCCGGCCGTCAACGCCGGATACAGCGCGAGATACAACGAAAACAGCACCAACGCTGCCGCCGCGAGTGGTGCGGCCATCCCGCCGTAGTAGTGCATGCTGACGTACAGCCACCATACGCCAGTGACGAAGTTGCCAAAGCCGAACGCTCCGCCGGTCAGTGCAGCACTCTTCCAGCCGGTCGTTCGCGTGAGCCACGCAAAGAAGAACGCGAAGATCGCCAGTTCAAGCCAGCCGCCATGCGGCGTGGGCGCGAACGAAAGCGTGTTCGCCGCGCCTGCGATCAGTGCAACGAGGTAGTGCCACCGCGGCAACGCCCGGCCCGATGCTTGCGCGACGGGGGACGTCACGCCGCGGCGCAGACGGGAAGTAATCGGGTCGGCCATTATTGCGTGGTCGTTTCGGAAGAAAAAAGAGAGATCAGGTCTGCACGTGCTGCGCGTCAGGCTCGCGCTGGCCCGCGAGCGGGTCGCGCCGTACCAGCAGCATGTGAATCTGCCGCGCGTCGCCGCGCAGGATCTCGAAGATCAGGTCATCGATACGCACCTTCTCGCCGCGATGCGGCACACGCCCGAAGCGATGCGTGACGAGTCCGCCGATGGTGTCGTTTTCCTCGTCCGAGTAGTGCGTGCCGAACGTTTCGTTGAACTGTTCGATCTCGGTCAGCGCCCGGACCCGATAACGGCCATCCGGCGAGGCGATGATGTTACCGCTTTCCTCATCGAAGTCGTATTCGTCCTCGATGTCGCCGACAATCTGTTCCAGCACGTCTTCTATCGTGATGAGTCCCGCGACGCCGCCGTATTCGTCCACGACGATCGCGATGTGATTGTGGTTCACGCGGAAGTCGTGCAGCAGCACGTTCAGGCGCTTCGATTCCGGAATGAACACGGCCGGGCGCAGCATGCCGCGCACGTCGAATTCTTCTTGCGCGTAATAGCGCAGCAGGTCTTTGGCGAGGAGCACGCCAATGATGTTGTCGCGATTGCCTTCGAACACCGGATAGCGCGAGTGCGCTTTTTCCAGCACGAAGGGGATGAATTCCGCCGGGGTTTCCGCGATGTTGATCGCGTCCATCTGGGCACGCGGAACCATGATGTCACGCGCGCAGAGTTCGGAGACCTGGAAAACGCCCTCGATCATCGACAGCGAATCCGCGTCGATCAGGTTGCGCTCGTGCGCGTCCTGCAGGATTTCCAGAAGTTCGCCGCGAGACTCGGGTTCGGGCGAGATGAAGTCGGTCAGACGCTCAAGCAGGGAGCGCTTTTCCTGTGGTTTGTCGCTAGTTCGGTGTCGACTGGGATACGTGTCGTTCATGGTGGTGCGCCCGGCAAGACTGGGCGCGCTGTTGCAGAGCATTAAGGATACACCACGCGCATGGCAGGACCGTGTCCCGGTGGGCTGCGCGGCATAGAGAAGGCCGCGCAGCAAGGGCGGAGCCTGCGTCAATCGTAACGGATAAAGACCCGCAACGTATGGGTGGAACAAAATTCGGCCCGTGCGTGCCTTAGCCGCCGTCGCTGCCCGCTTCGCGGCAGCGCGCCAGCAGTGCTTCGAGCGCGCGGTCCGGCATGCCGCTTTCGCGCAGCGCGGCGGTGGTGCGGCTCACGTAGTCGAGCGTCGTGCCATAACGGCCGCTGGCGCAGCCAAATACGGTTTGCACGATTTTGTCGGTGAGTTTGCCGGTGTACGACGCGACGTCGCGGCGCATCACGAAAGCGAGCGCCTCCACGCGCCGCCCGTCGGCGAGCGTGCACGGCAACCATGCAGGCCGGTACGAGCCCATCGCC
>NZ_JBAURZ010000285.1:0-3721 GCF_049581445.1 Paraburkholderia sp.
CAGCCCGGCAGCGCGGCGCTGCGTCAGATGGTCGACACGCAGGTGCTCGAGCGCTTCGCGCCGCCCCACGTGGTAGTGAACCGCGAGGGCGATATTGCCTACTACTCCGCGCGCACCGGCAAGTATCTGGAGGCCGCAGCGGGCGTGCCCAGCCGCCAGATCTTCACGATGGCCCGCAAAGGCATCCGCCTTGAGTTGCGCACGCTGTTTCGTGAGGTCGTGGAGTCGGGCCGTGCCATCACGCGCGACGGCATCGTCGTCGAGGAAGAAGATGGCCGCGTGCAGGTGATCAGCCTGACCATCGAGCCGCTCGGCAGCCGGCCGGCGCTCGAGTCGCTGTATCTGATCCTGTTCATCGATCAAGGCCCGGTTCTTAGCCGCGAGGAGGCGCTCACCCGCGCCCAGGCAGCCGACAACGGCACCGCCCTGCAGATGGAGCGGGAACTGCGCGAAACGCGCGAACGCCTGCAATCGATGATCGAGGAATACGAAACCGCGTTGGAGGAGCTCAAGTCCTCGAACGAGGAACTGGTGTCGGTCAACGAAGAATTGCAGTCGACCAACGAGGAAATGGAGGCGTCCAAGGAAGAACTGGTCTCCCTCAATGAGGAACTGCACACGGTCAATACCGAACTGAACGGCAAGATCGAAGCGCTCGACCGCGCCAATAACGACCTGCGCAACCTGTTCGACAGCACGGCCGTGGCGACGGTCTTTCTGGACCGGCAACTGGTGATTCGCAGCTTCACCCCTGCCATGACGGAGGTGTTCAACATCCGTCAGAGCGACCGTGGCCGACCCATTACCGACCTGGCCACGCCCCTCAAGCTCAACGGTTTCGATCAGGATATCGCCACGGTGGTCGCTACCGGCGAAATCATCGAGCGGCGCATCGATAGCGGGGACGAGGAACTGCATTACCTCATGCGCCTCGCGCCCTATCACAATGGCGACGCCAAGGCCGACGGGGTCGTCGTGACGTTTTTGAACGTGACCGGCCTCACGCGAGCAGACCGGCGCCAGAAAGTGCTGGTCGCGGAACTGCAGCACCGCACCCGCAACCTGCTCGCCGTGGTGGAATCCATCGCCTTGCAAACGCTCGCCAAAGGCGCTCCGCTGGAAGCTTTTACCACCCGCCTCGCCGCGCTGGGCCGCCTGCAGGGGCTGCTCGGCAAGGCTACCAATGAGCAAATCGATCTGGGCGACATCGTGCAGATGGAGATCGAGACGATTGTCGGCGCGGGCACGGGCAATATCGCTATCTCTGGGCCGGCAATCCCGCTCACCCTCGAATACGTGCAAAACATCGCATTGGCGATCCACGAACTCGCCACCAACGCCGTCAAATACGGTGCGCTCAGGAATGGCCAGGGCAAGCTTGAGGTGCGCTGGTGGCTCGAACAGGAAGCTCAGGACCGTTCCTTGCTGGTGCTGGACTGGCGCGAGCGTGGTTTGCCCCAGCCGCCGGACTCGACCCGGCGCGGCTACGGGCGGCAATTAATCGAGCAGGCGCTGGCTTTTTCGCTGCGTGCCAAGGCCGAACTTGTCTTCAACGAAGACGGCGTGGCGTGTCGGATCGCCATGCCGTTCAAACCTGAGCGGCGCAGGAACCTCGATTGATGTACCTGGAGACAACCATGGCAGTTGGCAGTGAGCTTCGGGGACGGCGGATCCTGGTCGTCGAGGACGACTACCTCGTTGCTCAAGCGCTCTGCGGACTGCTGGAGGAAGCCGGTGCCACGATCGTGGGACCGATCGGCTGGGCCGACGAAGCGCTCGCCTTCGTCGAAGCAAACCAGCATGCCTTCGACAGCGCGGTGCTCGACGTCGATCTGCACGGCGAGAAGTCTTATCCGATTGCGGACTGGCTGGCCGGGCGCGACGTGCGCTTTGTCTTTACTACCGGTTATGGCGCCGATGCAATCGAGCCGGGCTACCTCGCTTATCCCCGCTGCGAAAAACCCTTCGACATACGCACGCTGTTTCAGGCGCTCACCGACGCTCACCCGAATTGACCGGCATTCAGGGGCAAGCGCAACCGCTCGCGACACGGCCTCACTGGTGAGAGCCCATTAAATCCTTTCGACATGCTTGCGGTCATTCTGACAGCGATCATGTCCGGATACCGGCTCATATGACTGATGGCGCGTGGCCGGGCTTACGCCACGCGCGGAAGCGTTACGGGAGTTTGCATAGCAGGCCTGTCGTAACCCACTGTAATCTCCCGAGCGGTCACGCCCTTCAGAAACCAGGGTCGCTCACATTACACTCCACCGCATGGCTCTACCCGCTTCGTTGTCGACGGCCCCGCCTCTTATCGCAAGCTGCTACGCCACGTTGCCCCCATGCCCGTATTGCAGTGTTCGTGCGGCATGCCATCGGATTGTCAGGTGCATCGCGAACCGCGTTGCCAGCATCGCGACAGATTGTCAACGAGGCATCGGATGGTGACAACGCGAGCGAAACGTGGCACTTTTCCGCAGTTGCGTGTCGTTCCGACCCCCAACGGCCAACCCAATCACCCATTGCAGCACCCGTTCAGTTTTCGGAGATTCTTATGAGTGAAGCCGTGTCCAAGCAGCCCAGGCGCTCCCGCGGCAGGATCATCCTGATCGTCATTGTGCTGGCGCTGGTCGCGATAGTCGTGATTCACCTGCTTCATCAGAAGAAACCCGCACCGAAGGCCGCGCCGCAAGTCGTAACGGTTGCCCCCGCAACCACCGGTCCAATGCCGGTGGTGTTGAACGAACTGGGCACCGTCACCCCCGTCGCCACCGTGACCGTGCTGCCGCAGTTGAGCGGCTATCTCACCGCAGTGGGCTATCACGAAGGCGAAGAGGTCACGAAGGGGCAATTCCTCGCCCAGATCGACCCGCGCCAGTACGAGATTTCCAAACAGCAGTCGCAAGCGACGTTAGCCAAGGACAAGGCTTCGCTCGCGCAGGCCCGCTCCGACCTCGTGCGTTACACCGACCTGAACCAGCGCAAGTCGATTGCCGAACAGACCTTCGCCGATCAGCAGTTCCTCGTGCAGCAGGATGAGGCCGCGGTCAAGTCCGACGAAGCCAACATTGCGCAGTTCGACCTCGATCTCGCCTATTGCCATATCACCGCGCCGGTGGCCGGACGCGTCGGCCTGCGCCTGGTCGACCCGGGTAACTATGTGACGGCATCGTCCTCGCCTGGCATCGTGGTGATCACGACTGTCAAGCCGACCACAGTGCAGTTCACTGTCCCACAAGATTCGCTTGCTTCGGTCATGCAGCGGCTGAGCACGGGCGCGAGCCTGGCCGTTACCGCCTACAGCAGCGACAACAGCAAGCAGATTGCCACCGGCACGTTGTACGCCGTCAGCAACCAGATGGCGACCGCCACCGGCACCGTGACGTTGCGGGCCACCTTCGCCAACGACGACGAGGCGTTGTTCCCGAACGAGTTCGTGAACATCAAGCTGCTGGTCGATACGATGCAAAACGCGGTGCTGGTGCCGACGCCCGCTGTGCAGACCGGCGCGCCGGGAGACTACGTCTACCTGGTCAACGCCAACAATACGGTGTCGGTGCACAAGATCACTATCGGACCGAGCGATGGCAAGAACACGGTCGTGCTCTCGGGCCTCGAAGCCGGCAACACGGTCGTCACCGACGGCATGGACCGGCTGAACGACGGCGCCGCCATCAAGCCCGTTGCGGCCAAGGCGGCCTCAGGCGCGGCATCCGCA
>NZ_JBAURZ010000286.1:0-2042 GCF_049581445.1 Paraburkholderia sp.
TTACGCGACTGGACCCTGAAGCAGTTGGCCGCGGGCGCCGACTGCGATGCCTTCGCCTGCGCCGAGACGCTGCAGAAACTGCCTGTGCCGCTCGTGCTAGGCTGGCTGCAACGCTGGCTGTACGACCTGCTGGCGCAGCGCACGGCCGGCACGCCGCGTTATTTCCCGCAGGCCGCCAACGCGCTCGCGCGTTGCGCCGGACAAGCCGACGCCAGCGCATTCGCCCGTTTCATCAAGACCGTGACGCGTCAGCGGGCAGTTGAAAACCATCCGCTGAATGCCCGGCTGGTGTTCGAAGAACTGTTTATCGGCTATCGCGCGCTGTTCGCGTGAGCCTGTTGCGCACGTGGCCGCTTGCCTCGACGTCCAGGCGCGACGCTGGCGCGCGGCAAAAGCGGCCATGCGCATGATCCACCGCATACGTGTGCCTAGACGTACCATAGCGCCCTCCGATTGACGCTTGACCTGTCCGACACCATGAGCCTTTCGTATCGCGATGCCACCCTCGACGACCTGCCTGCCATCGTCGCCATCTATAACTCGACCGTGCCGTCGCGCCAGGTCACGGCGGACCTCGAGCCGGTGAGCGTCGAGAGCCGGCTCGCCTGGTTTCACGCGCATGGTCCGCAAAAGCGTCCGCTGTGGGTCGTTGAAGACGCCGGCCACGTGATTGCGTGGCTGAGTTTTTCGGATTTCTACGGCCGTCCTGCGTATCTGCGCACCGCCGAGGTCAGCATTTATCTGGACGAGCGCGCGCGTGGCAAAGGGCTCGGCAAGCAAATGCTGGCCGCCGCGCTGGATGCGGCGCCCGCGCTCGGCATCGACACCGTGCTGGGCTTCGTTTTCGGCCACAATGAGGCGAGCTTGCGGCTCTTTGGCAACTTCGGCTTTGCCGCGTGGGGCACGTTGCCGCGGGTTGCAGTGCTGGACGGTGTCGAGCGTGATCTCGTGATCCTTGGGCTGCGGCTCGAGGCCGCCGCTTGACGCAGCGTTAGCATTCTCGCAAGCGCGCCCGGCACCCCGAAAACTGAAACAACCGCCCGGGCAGATTGTCTCGGACAACCACCGGATTCATCGCAGGACTTCATCATGTTTGTCGACTCGCACTGCCATATCAACTTCGAAGGACTCGCTGACCGCCTGCCACAGGTGATCGAGAACATGCGCAGCCATTCGGTCACGCATGCGCTGTGCGTGTCCGTCGACCTGGAGAGCTTGCCGTCGGTGCTGGCGGTGGCCGATGCGTACGACAACGTCTACGCGTCGGTGGGCGTGCATCCGGATCACGAGGATGCGCAGGAGCCGAGCGTGGCCGAACTGGTCGAACTGGCAAAGCATCCCAAGGTGGTGGCGATCGGCGAGACGGGTCTTGACTACTATCGTCTGGAAGGCCGGTCGATTGCCGATATGGAATGGCAGCGCGAGCGTTTTCGCACCCATATCCGCGCCGCGCATGCCACGGGCAAGCCGCTCATCATCCACACCCGTTCGTCGGCGGAAGACACGTTGCGCATCATGGCCGAAGAGCGCGCGGGCGAGCCAGGCGGCGTGATGCACTGCTTTACCGAGCCGTGGGCGATCGCCGAGCAGGCTTTGGCGCAGAATTTTTACATTTCGCTGTCGGGCATCGTCACGTTCAAAAGCGCGACGGACGTGCAGGACGTCGCGCGGCGTGTGCCGCTTGAGCGTTTGCTGATTGAAACCGACTCGCCGTATCTGGCGCCGGTGCCTTATCGTGGCAAGCCGAATGAACCTGCGTACGTAAGTTATGTCGGACGCTTCATCGCGCAACAACGCGAGATGCCGGACGCGGCATTGGCTTCGGCCACCACCGCGAACTTTTTCCGGCTCTTCAAGATCCCTGCGCCCGTCAGCGCCTAAGTCTTGAATTTGAATATTATCAACAGGATACGGACGATTTTTAAAGCCAAATATGAGCAATAACCAGACGCGCATTTCGACACACAGCCACGCCCCGATCACCACGGCCGCCACCATCAAGACGGCTCGCCGCCAATCGGCGTTGCGGCGCGGCATGACCC
>NZ_JBAURZ010000287.1:0-16267 GCF_049581445.1 Paraburkholderia sp.
CTGCCTGGCATTGTCCGTATTGTGACGCACCGTGGCAGTCAGTTCCTCCATGCTCGAAGCGGTTTCTTCGAGCGATGCGGCCTGCTCTTCGGTACGGCCCGACAGATCGAGATTGCCTTGCGCAATCTCTCCGCTCGCGGTGGCCACGCCTTCGGCATTGGCCCGCACCTCCACGACGACTCGCGAGAGACTGTCACGCATCGCGTTTAGAGAAGCCATCAGACTGCCGGTATCGCCTGGCCGCAGATCAACCTTCACGCCAAGATCGCCGCTGGCAATCCGCTTGCATACCCCCGCCGCGTACTCAGGCTCGCCACCGAGGCTCGTGCGGATACTGCGGATCAGCAATAGCATGCCGACGGTCAATACCCCGATCACGACCGATGCCAGCAACAGATCGCGCAGGAGCGTCGAATAGAACGCGTGATCGATATCGTCCACGTAGACTCCCGTGAATACGTGCCAGTCCCAGTCAGCGACGAGATAGCTACAGGTAATCTTGCCCACCGGGGCGTCGCTACCCGGCTTCGGCCACACATACTCGCTGAAGTGATTGCCACCCGGCGACGAACTCTTGACGATTTCGGCCGCGATATGGACGCCGTTCGGGTCAACCAGTGCCGCCTGGGATTTGGACTCGAGTTCAGGTTTGGGCGGCACGAGGAGTGCCGTCACATTCGAGTCATAGATGCCGAAATACCCGCTATGGTCCGCACCGTAGCGAAGCCCGCGCAGATTTTCAAGGGCCCGACGTTTCGCTTCGGCGACCGGCAGTGTGTTGTCGGCGGCCTTCTTCTGGTAGTACGAAATCACGCCCAGCGCGGTGTCCATCTGCTGCGACAGCATGCTCTTGCGCTGTTCGAGCATATCGGTCCGGCTCATCCACGCGCTCGTAATGACGAGCACTGCAAGTCCAAACCAGAGAAGAGCCAGGATGCTCCAGAGCTTCTGGTTCAAGGTCAATCGCTTCATTTAGGGCAGTCTCACCGAGGGGAATCGTCAGTTCACGCGAACCCGCCGCTGCCAGCAACACGCTTGCGTGCCTGGCAGAACGGCTCATCGCTGGAACGCCAAACCGCCCGCCATTTCCGTCTTCCCGTCCGGTTGGCCGTGGTTTCGCGCTCGTCGTACACAATGACTCGATTACGGCAAACGTGCGCAAAACTTAAGCGAACAATTGATGAGTCAGATACCGTCCAGCGCGGAGGCTATGCCACCTCTTTCAGCAAATCGCTCAGATCAATGCCGTTCTTGGCCGCGGTCATCAAATCATCGGGTGTCGGGCCCTTGCGAGTCAGGTCCACCAGTGCCTGATTGAGATTCACATAGGGACGCATGCGGTGTTCGTATGCGGCAAAGGCTTGCGCAGGATCGTCCCAGTCCCGGACCAACTCACGAACCAGCACCAATGCACCTACGAGCGCGAGGCTCGTGCCTTGCCCCGAGAATGGCGACGCGCAGTGCGCGGCGTCACCGGCAAGCACGACGCGACCTTTGGACCACGACGGCATCCGAATCTGCCCCAGCTCGTTGTAGTAGAACTGATCGGTCTTTTTCATTGCCTCGATGAAGCGCGGGAAATCGCCCTTCAGATGAGTGCATTCGCTAGCCACCAGTCGCTTCTGCGTTTCCAGATCGCTGCGTGACACAGCGGGTTCGGGCGCGGCGAAGCCAACGCCAATCCGTAGTTCGCGCCTGTCGTGGCTTGGGTAGATCACATAGCCGACACCTTCCTCACGATGCCCGAGTTGCCAGGCGCCCAGATCGATCATATTGGGCGTCGAAAAAAGCGCGAGGACCACGCCCAACGGAAAGACAACCGCGGATTCATTGTCGAAACACTGCTTGCGGACGTTGGAGTAGATGCCGTCAGCGCCAACCAGCAGATCGAATTCCCTCTCCACGCCAGAGGTGAATTTCACCGCCACGCCATCGCTGTGATCGTTGATCGCGCGAATGCTGTCGTCGTAAATGAACTCGACGCGCTTGCTCATTGCGCCCATCAGAAGCTCGCAAAGGTCGTCGCGAAAGATTTCAATGTCGTCGCTGTCGAGCCGGCCGGCGCTGAAGGTGCGCTCTTCAGTGCGTTGCGTCTCGTTGCCGTCAGCATCGAGCATCGACATGCCCTTGAGTTGCGTGCGCAAGGCACGGGCGTCCTCATGCAATCCCATCGCCTTGACGACATCCAGCGCGACACCGCGTATGTCGACGGCTTGACCACCGCGCCGAAATGCCGGAGAGCGCTCGACCAGCGTCGTGGTGAATCCCGCGCGATCCAGCCAGTAAGCGACCGCCAGACCGGCGACACCTGCGCCAGAGATCAGTACGTTTCCATTCATGCGTGAGCCTCGTCATCATTCGTGTTGGCGCGTGGCACCTCATCGGGCTCGCCGCGGATCTTCGGGTCGTGGTTGCCGTGCTGATACCCACTCGTGAACTTGATCGACCAAATCATCAAGTATATTTCCAGTGGAAACATATTGGCTGAACGAGCGGGTTCCGTCAACACATTTTTACAGTGGAAACATTGAGTTCGGCTACGAGGCGCTGTGGCTCCGCTCACGCCCCTGAGCGCTCAGGGGCAAAACAGATAAAGCAATGCGGCCCACCGTGTCAGCGTTCGTTCAACTCACACGCTGACATACACCCACGCCTGCGCACCCGACTTGAGCGTAACACTCACCCGCTTATAGTCCGCGACTTCGTAGCGGTCCGCTGCTTCCAACTCCACTGGCGTGATTTCAAAGACCATCCCCGCGATCTCCTGCTTCGGATCGACGCCGGGCTTGATGATCGGATGATGTGTCTTGCCACTGGTTGCGAGCACCTGCGGATCGACGATTTCCACCCATGTCTGCACATAGCCCAGCATCGCGTCGGGGTGTCCGTTCAGTTCGCGGCCAAAGTTCGCAAGTTGCACGGCTTTGTCTTGCAGCGTCCCGTATGAGAAGAGAAGTACAGGGGATTCACTCTGCGTTGTCATGGCGTCCTCAAGTAAGGATGCATCTGGCTGGCACGAGCTGGCACTGTAGGACCGCTCGTTTTTGCAGTGCAAAACCGAAATTCGCAGACCGGCCAGCCAATCAGCGTAATATTTTGCGGCATATAGCGGTCGCGTTCCAGGGTCTTTTCCATATCAACTATGTGAGGAGCACGCTGTACGGCCTGGGCGCCGGTGTCTGGACACGCGACGGCACACGCGCGTATCGTTTCGGCCGCGCGATTCAAGCTGGTCGAGTATGGACGAACTGCTACCACGCCTATCCGGCACATGCGGCGTTCGGCGGCCATAAAGTTTGAGTACTGGCGGCACACGCAGTTCATCATCGACTGCGTGCCCGGCAATGGCGGGATGTTTTCGCTGGAGAGGCCGACAGGTCTGCGCTTCCTGACCCGCTCGCGGCTCTTCGACGATGACGAATCGGCGTGGCTCGCTGAGCATCCCGTCGAACACGCGGATACTTGAAGACACCCGCACGGTCCGGGTTCGCATCGGTCTCTCGCGCCTGCACGTGAAACTGCGCGGTGCGCGTTCCGTTCCTCACGAGGAAGGAAGAGGATGAACACCATGCGCAAAATGAAAGCGGTCGAAGTGAAGCAGGCTTATGACGCAGCGGTCTTGAGCAGTATAGGATCGTTGCGATAGATATCCGGGAACATCCGCTTCAGATCGGTAATTTTCGGCATATCGTTGATGGCGATGTACGGATAGTCAGGATGGAGCGCGAGGAAATTCTGGTGATACGCCTCGGCCGGATAGAAGCCCTTGAACGCTTCCACATGGGTGACCACCGGCGAAGAGAACACATGCGCCTGATCGAGTTGCGCGATATACGCCTGCGCGACGCTGCGCTGCTCCGCGTTGACCGGGAACACGGCCGATCGATACTGCGTGCCGTGGTCCGGTCCCTGGTAGTTCAACTCCGTCGGGTTATGCGCCACGGAGAAAAAGATCTGCAGCAAGCGGCCATACGTGATCTGGGTGGGATCGTAGGTGATCTGCACCGATTCGGCATGACCGGTATCGCCTTCTTCCACCGTGTTGTATTGCGCGGTGCCGGCCGCGCCGCCCGAGTAACCGGCCGCGACCTGCTTGACGCCGCGTACATGCTCGAACACGCCCTGCACGCCCCAGAAGCAGCCGCCCGCAAAAACGGCGGTCTCGCTATGGTTAGCGGCAACTTTTTCATCCTGGGCGGGTGCCGGAATCTTTGTTGCCGGTTCGGCGGAGTTCGCAATGCGTTGCGTTGCAAGCGCGCCTACCGCGAGTGCCACGACACCCGCAAGTTTGGCGATGGAGGAGCGCTTCCACGAGGAAGCCTTGGTAGTCACTGTCTTGCTCACGATGGTCAACCTCTTTAGGTAATGATGGGTTCAGGTGTCCCGGCTTCGAGCCGGGTCTCAGCCGAAGGTGAACGAATAGGCTTCGACACCCGGGTCCAGAAACTCGATCGAAAACGTGTGGTCCTTGATGTCACCGGTCTGCCTTACCAGTTGATAGAGTCGCTGCTCCGTCACCGTGCCCGTGCCGTCGGCGCTCACGTCGCTGCCGTGCTCATCGCCAGGCGCCTTGCCGTCGATGCTGACGCAAAACCGCACGGGTTTGCCGTCCTTGTCCGGGCCTAGCACCAGATGCAGATCGCGAGCGTGGAAACGGTACACAATCGCGCCGGACGATGCACCGAGCGTAGCGTGCTCGGCGCCCACCCGCCACTTGCCGGCGAGGCCCCATTCGTTGAGCTCAGGCCCAGTGGGCGCGGCGTACGTGTGGAGCTTGTCTTCGGTTTCGCCACCGCGCGACACGAAGTTCTCGGCGCGTGCATAGCCAATGTAGGTCTCCGGCGACTTCATGTCGTGGTCGTCGGCAGCCGCCAGCACACCCTGCGCGCTACCGACGGCCAGTCCGGTCGTAATCTTCGAAGCGTCGGCGTGTCCTGCTTCCGTCAGCAGTTGCTGGATCACCTTTTCAGACTGTGCATAGTCGCCTTCACCGAAGTGGTGGTAACGGATACGTCCCTGTGCGTCGACGAAGTAATGCGCGGGCCAGTACTCGTTGTTCAGCGAGCGCCAGATAGCATAGTTGTTGTCGATCGCAACCGGGTAATCGATGCCGAGGTCATGCGTGGCCTTCTTCACGTTGTCGATATTGCGTTCAAATGCGAATTCCGGCGCATGCACCCCGATTACAACGAGCCCTTGGTCTTTGTACTTGTCAGCCCACGCCTTCACATAGGGCAGCGAACGCAGGCAGTTGATGCACGAGTACGTCCAGAAGTCGATCAGCACGACCTTGCCGCGCAGACTTTGTGCGGTAAGGGGCGGCGAGTTGAGCCACTGCACCGCGCCGGTTAGCGGAGGAAGCACGCCTTCGACCGGCAACGCTGGTACAGCCTCGGACGCCGCTTGCGAAGTACGCATCATTGCGCCACCGGCGCCGGCGTTCGCTGAATTTGTGTCTGCAGCGTCTGCGCCCGCGCCAGCAACCGCGGCGGTATCTGCCGCCATCATCGCGCCGCCCGAAGCGGCCGCAGTATTCGCTGCCATCATCGCGCCACCGCTCGTCGTGCTGACCGCCGCGTTACTTGATGAAGCCGCGCCAGCCGGCATCGCACGCGGCGACAGGCGATCCACCAGCTTCTGTTCGATGCCGCCCGTCGCAACGGTCGAAATCCGCGTCAGCACACCCGTGTCGAGACCGAACGCAATCGCCACCACCCCGCCCAGCATCGCCGCGCCGATCCCACGGCGAATCCACTCACCAGCGCCGAGCGAGCGCTTCATCGCCGTGAAGACCCGGCCGCCGATCACCAGCGCCACCGCGAGCGAGGTTGCCGCGCCCGCTGCATAGGCGATGAGCAGCAGCGTCGTGCCGACGCTCGCACCGCGCAGCGCGGCTCCGGTCAGCACCAGGCCAAGAATCGGACCCGCGCACGGCGCCCACAGCAAGCCGGTCGCGATGCCAAGCAGAAACGACGAACCAATGCGGGTCTGCTTGCCATCGGCCTGCGCGAAGTTCGTCAGCCGGTTACCGGCGCTGACGAGTGGCCGCATCAGATGGTCGGCGAAGCGCGGGAACAGCAGCGTCAGGCCGAAGATGCCGAGCAGCGCGATAGCCACCCAACGGCCATACTGGTTGGCCTGCGTGACCCAGCCCCCACCAATGGCAGCGAGCGTCGCCACGAGGGCGAACGTCAGCGCCATGCCGGCGAGAAGCGGCAGGCCGCTGCGCACGAACGGTTGATCCGCACGCGCGAAGACGAATGGCAGCACCGGCAGAATGCACGGGCTAAGGATCGTCAGGGCGCCGCCGAGATAGGCGAGAACGATGAGTAACATGACGGTTCCAGGCGTTGTTCCAGGGGTTATGGGAGGTACCGTCGGGACTCAGGCAGCCGCTGGCGTAAAGTTCATGGCGAGCCCGTTCATGCAATACCGCAGACCGGTAGGCTTCGGGCCGTCATCGAAGACGTGCCCAAGATGGCCGCCACAGCGCCGGCAATGCACTTCCGTGCGCGACATGCCGAATGAACTGTCTTCGCGTGTCACCACCGCGTGGTCGAGCGGCGCCCAGAAGCTCGGCCAGCCAGTGTGGCTGTCGAACTTCGTGCGCGACGAGAACAGGTCCAGCCGGCAGCCCGCGCAGCCGAACACGCCCGCCCGGTGCTCATCGTTCAGCGGACTCGTGAAGGGCCGCTCGGTCCCTTCTTCGCGCAGAACGGTGTACTGTGCCGGAGTCAAAAGCTGGTGCCATTGCGCTTCGGTCCGCGTGAACTCGAAGCTTTCGGCTGCCTTGCCGGTATCCGACGACGCAGCGGCCAACCGGGGCCAGCGGCTTACTGCGGCAAGCGCCGTCACGGCGGCGCCGGTTGATAATAGAAAGCGTCTACGACTATGCATGATGTGCTCCTGGGCCAATCTGCTGAACGTGGCTCAATCCTAGAGCGCGGGCGGTGTCAAAGTCCTCACGAAAAGTTAAATTAAATGTGATAACTCGCCGCCCGGAAATTTTGCACAATGGCGCAATGGCCAGATTCCCGGCTCCAGCCGCGCCACCGCCCTAACCGCCCCAGACCACGACCTCCATGGATCATCCGAAGCGCATCCTGATCGTTGAAGACGACGTTGACATTGCCAACGTGTTGGCCCTGCATCTGCGGGACGAACGCTATGAGGTCGTGCACAGCGCCGACGGCAATGAAGGGTTGCGGCTGCTGGAACAGGGGAACTGGGATGCGCTCATTCTCGATCTGATGCTGCCCGGCGTCGACGGACTGGAGATTTGCCGCCGCGCCCGTGCGATGACACGTTACACCCCGATCATCATCACCAGCGCCCGCGCGAGCGAAGTGCACCGGATTCTCGGCCTCGAACTCGGCGCCGACGACTACCTTGCCAAGCCGTTCTCCGTGCTGGAACTGGTCGCGCGAGTCAAGGCGCTGCTGCGCCGCGTCGAAGCGATGGCGAAAGATTCGCGCATCGACGCCGGCACCTTGCAGATAGCCGGCCTAACCATCGATCCACTGACGCGCGAGGCCGCTGTCGAAGGCCGGCCCATCGAACTGACCCCACGCGAGTTCGATCTGCTGTATTTCTTCGCCCAACAGCCCGGCAAAGTGTTTTCGCGAATGGATCTGCTGAACGCCGTATGGGGTTATCAGCATGAGGGCTATGAACATACGGTCAACACGCACATCAACCGCCTGCGCGCCAAGGTCGAAGCCGATCCGGCTCAGCCCATGCGCATACTGACCGTCTGGGGGCGCGGATACAAGCTGGCCGTGCTGTCTGACGGCACATCGGCGCACGACCTGACGCCAACGGATGCGCCATGAAACTCACTCTTACCCAGCGGCTGTCGATCGTATTCTCCGCGCTACTGCTCGCCTGCTGCGGCGCATCGGCATGGCTGCAAATCCGCTCCAGCGATCTGCATGATCAGGAAGTGATTCAGGGCTTGTCGCGCGATCTCGCCGGCCACATCGCCCGCAGCGCACCGCTGATGGATGCGAACGGCCTGCGGCCTGACGCCGTGCGTCAACTGTTCGGTCAACTGATGGTGGTCAACCCCAGCGTCGAGGTGTATCTGCTCGACAACCAGGGGCGCATCAAGGGTGACGACGCACCCATTGGACATGTGAAGCGCGAGCAAGTGAACCTCGCGCCGATTCGCCGCTTCATCGCGGGTGACACGCTACCGATTCTCGGCGACGATCCACGCAGCACCGACACGCGCAAGGTGTTCAGCGCCGCGCCGCTACAGGTCAACGGCCAGGCGCCGTCGGGTTATATCTACGTCGTGCTGCTCGGGGAAGCGCACGACGCACTGGCTGCGCGAGTGAGCGCCAGTTCGGTCTTGCGCACCACCCTGTGGTACACGGCACTCGTGACTCTGCTTGGGCTCATTGCGGGCCTGATGGCTTTCGGGCTCATCACGCGGCCTTTAAAACGGCTGTCCGCAGCGATGCTCCGCTTCGACGCCAACGGCGAGCCGGATACGCAGCCGCACGTCCCGCGTTCGTCTTCAGCCGGCACGCGTGATGAAATCGCTGTACTGGAGACGGCTTTCGCGCAAATGGCTGCACGTATCGGTGAACAGTGGCGCGAGCTAACCAGACAGGACCAGCAACGGCGCGAATTGCTCGCCAATATTTCGCACGACTTGCGCACGCCGCTGACCTCGCTGCACGGCTACCTTGAAACGCTGTCGCTCAAATCCGACACGCTCGGTGAAACGGAGCGCAAACGCTACCTGGCGATCGCGCTTGCGCAAAGCGTCAAGGTGGGCCGACTCGCTCAGGCGCTCTTCGAACTGGCAAGGCTCGAACATGGCAACGTGCAACCGGCATGGGAAGAGTTTTCGCTGGTCGATCTGGTGCAGGATGTGTTCCAGAAATTCGAGTTGCCAGCGGAGGCGCGGCACATCCATCTGCGCGCCGAAATTCCGCAGCGCTTGCCCACGGTATGCGCTGACCTCGGCATGATCGAACGGGTGCTGACTAACCTGCTCGACAACGCGATCCGTCATACACCCGCTGATGGCACGATTGGCGTTGACCTCGCGTATCGCGACGGCAAGGTCTCGGTCACTGTCAGCGACTCCGGCTCAGGTATTCCGGCGAATCTGCGCGATGGCCTATTCGAGCGCCCTTTCAGCTCTGGAGGCGGGCACCGTGGCGGCGGGTTCGGTCTGCTGATCGTGCAGCGCATGTTGCAGTTGCATCACAGTCAGATTCGTCTGGTCGAGCATACTGGGGCGGGTGCGGTATTTTGCTTCGAACTCCCTACGAGTTTGAGTTCGCAGACAACCGGAGCCACGGTTTAAAAGCGATAGCCGATGCCGCCGAGATAGATGTCGCTGTCCTTGTCGTAGGTCGTCATGACACGATTCCACGACGCGCGCACGTACCAGTGTCGGGTGACGTTATACGCAGCCGACATCGTCAGTAACAACGAGACGATCCCGCTGGTATCCGTGCCGTCCTTGATGCGGTGCGTATCGGTTGCGTAGTAAGGCCCGGCGCCCACTCCCAAACTCAGTTTGTCATTGAAGAAACTGCGGCGCACCCATACCTGCGCTGCCGCACCGGAGCGGGTATTGAGCTCCGTATGACCTTCATTGATCCAGCTAATCGTTGCGTCGATGTAGCGCCCAAAGCCATGCCGGTACTCGAAGCCATACGCGGCAGCACCGGGGGAGCTAAGGCTGTTGACTTCGGTCCAGCCCGCCATCGCGGTAATCTGGTTGCCGCTCGACATGCTATCGCTGGTGCCCCCGGAGAGCGAGCCGTGCCCCTTGGGCGCATCGAGTTCGTAACCGATGCCGAACATCGCGCTGAACGTGTTATAGCTGCCAGATGCGAGAATTTCGTTGAGACGCACCTGATAAAACAGACGCTCGTCGGTAAACCAGGTTGCCGAAAGGCTGAAGATCGCCCCCCATCCATGGCTGTCGATGTAGCGCTTGTCGTCGGCGGTGGCGATCGTGTCGAAGTAGTTATAGCCGCCTACCCCGGCGGCAAGCGAGAGCCGCTGGTCAAAAAACGCGGTGCGCCACCAGTACTGCAAGGCGAAGCCATCGCGATGATTGTCCTGAACGTGACCCTCGTTAAGCCAGGAGTAACTGAGCGCGTTGTGTTCATCGAGCGCTTGCAGATAGGTGAAGCCCCAGGAGTAAGCCGACTCCCCGGGTCGGTCGGCGCGTAGCCATCCCCCGAGTACCGAAAGCTCCTGTGCATGGACCGCACTGACGAATGCGGCGCCGACTAACGCCGCAATCCACCTCGACATGCGTGCAAACCGACCGTTCTTCATAGCTTGTCATCCGCATTTGAACTAGGCAAAGGGACAATGCGCAAACGCCCGAAGAATTCACAAACTAATGAGCGGCTCTGAGTTTACCGTCGAAAATATGACAACGTTGGCGTATGCGGTCCATGTCGTAACGTGGCGTAACCTTATGCATAGGTTCAAAACCGGCCCTAGGAGAAAACGGTAACGGCAAGGGGATGCACAGGTATACCAGCGGAAAAATATACCGTCATAAATACGGGTGCTCGTTTGCAGCTAATTGTCGCCAGCAAGGTTCTGCGATTCACGCAGAAGCCAGTCATGAAACTGCTGTATCTTGCGCGCGGACCGGTCAGCCGCTCGATAGCAGAAAAAGTGGGTTTCGCGTTCGATTTGCTTGTACATCCCTTCTCCGACGATGACGAGCTCGCCGTTTGCGAGTTCACGCTCCGCGAAACGAACGCTTTCAAGCGCCACGCCTAATCCATCGACGGCCGCCGCCAGCACCAGGGCCGCACGATCGAATGACGGCTGCGGCTTGTCGGGCATCTTCAGGTTGTTGTGTTTGAACCAGTCGCGCCAGCGGACCGGGTTCAGATTCGATTCAATCAACGTCAGCGTTGCAATGTCTTCACGCTGGAACCCCTTGTCCAAGAGCCTTGGGGACGCGAGTGGCGCGGTTCTTTCCGCGCCAAGTGCTTCAATGACGACACCGGCCTGGCGGCGCACCGATCCGTACGCGATCGCGACGTCCAGTTCTGCGTGTTTCAGCATATCGACCGCCTCTGCGCTCGATGACATCCGGATGGTCAAACCAGGATATTCGCGCATGAAAGCGGGCAGGCGCGGCCCCAGCCATTTCGATGCAAAGCTGGGGGTGCAATGGACCGACAGCGACTCGGTAACCGCCTTCGGCACGAGGTCACGACAGACCTCCTCGACCATGTCAAACGCGGTGGACAGCGTCGCCGCCAGCCGCGCTCCCGCATCCGTCAGTTCGACCCGCCGGTTGCTGCGGGTAAAAAGCTGCTGCTGCAAATACGCTTCCAGCCCGCGCACCTGATGGCTGATCGCGGAGGGCGTCAAATGCATTTCTTCAGAAGCAAGCAGGAAACTCTGCAACCGCGCAGCAGCTTCAAAGGCCCGCAAGGATTGAAGGGAGGGCAGCTTTCGCATAAGTTTTCGGGTGAAATAGATTCATCTTTCCGTGAAAACTCGTCGTTTGTCAACCGCTTCCTGTACGGCGATCATCATGTTTAGCAAGCCGGCACATCAAGATGCCGGCGCCCCACAACAGCCTGAAGCAAGGCCGTCGAACTGGAGGAGACATGTCGCAAGCATCCGCCCCGCTACCGCGGCGCTCGTACGAGCCCGTCGCATTGAACGAATCCGGCATCTACGCCAAAGTCGCGTGGCGCCTGATCCCGTTTCTGTTTCTCTGTTATGTCGCGGCGTACCTCGACCGAGTCAATGTGGGCTTCGCCAAGCTCCAGATGCTGTCCGACCTCGGTTTCAGCGAAACCGTCTATGGCCTCGGCGCCGGCGTCTTCTTCATTGGCTATTTCCTGTTTGAGGTCCCCAGCAACATCATTCTTCATAAGGTTGGCGCCCGTCTCTGGATTGCCCGCGTCATGCTGACGTGGGGACTAATATCCGGCGCGATGATGTTCGTCAAAACACCGACGATGTTCTACGTCATGCGTTTCGCACTCGGGCTTGCGGAAGCCGGCCTTTTCCCGGGCGTCATTCTTTACCTGACCTACTGGTTCCCCGCCGAGCGGCGCGGCAAGATCACGGCCCTGTTCATGACGGGCATTCCGATGTCCGGTGTCATTGGCGGTCCGCTGTCGGGCTGGATCCTGCATTCACTGTCCGGTGCGCACGGACTCGCGGGCTGGCAATGGCTCTTCCTTCTTGAAGCGCTGCCGTCCCTCGTCATGGGCATCGCGGTGATCGCTTATCTGGACGACGGCATCAAGCACGCCAAGTGGCTCACCGATTCGGAAAAGTCGCTCCTCGCGGCAAACATCGCAAAAGATAGCAGTAGTGCAGAGTCGCACTCGCTGCGCGACGGCTTTACGAAACCCATCGTGTGGTTGCTCAGCGGGATCTACTTCTTCTTCATCATGGGTCTCTATGGCGTGGGCTTCTGGCTGCCGACGCTCATCAAGGGATCGGGTGTCAAGGAACCACTGGTCATCGGACTCCTTACCACCTTGCCCTATGCGGCTGCGGCGATAGGTATGGTCCTCATTGGTCGTAGCTCGGACATCCGGCGCGAACGCCGCTGGCACGTCACCGTGCCCGGCCTGATCGGCACCGTAGGTTGGCTCGTCAGCATTTCCATCGGTCATACGAGCATCGCGCTGTCGATGGTCGCGCTGACCGTCGCGACAATCGGCGTCATGGTCACGCTTTCGCAATTCTGGTGCCTCCCGCCTGCTGTGCTGAGTGGCGCTGCTGCCGCCACGGGCGTCGCCGTCGTCAACTCCGTGGGCAATCTGGCCGGCTTCGTCAGCCCTTACGCAATTGGCTGGATCGTCGATAAAACCCACTCAACGGACCTCGGTGTGTACACGCTCGCCGCATGTCTCACTATCGGCGGATTGCTGGTGCTGACACTGCCAAAACGCCTCGTTAATCGCTAATGCTCACGCGCATTGTAAAGGAGACAATCATGTCGGAAACCGTCGAACAGACCATCGTCAAACCCACTGCCAAAAAGCGCATTTCCGTCTATCAGCCGAAGCAAGAAGGACTGAAGTTCCCGGAAATTCCGGAGTTCGCGTCGGTTGCCGAGGAACGGCTGTATCGCCAGAAGCACCTTGTCGCCGCCTGCCGGGCATTTGCGCTTCACCATTTCGACTACGGTTTCGCCGGCCACCTCACAGTGCGCGACCCGGAGCATCCTGAGTTGTACTGGACAAATCCGATGTGCGTCCACTTCTCGGAAGTCAGATTATCGAATCTGATTCTCGCGGATCACAAGGGCCGAGTGGTGGGCGGAGACTATGCGATCAATCAGGCGGGTTTCGTCCTGCATGCCGCCGTACATGAAGCGCACCCGGATATCATCGCGATGTGCCACGCACATACCATTTATGGCACCGCCTGGGCATCGACCGGCCGCAAGCTCGACCCGATCTCGCAAGATGCGTCTGTTTTCTTTGAAGACCATGTCGTCATCGACGATGAAGCGGGACAGGTCGCGGTTGAAGAGGACGCCGGGTGCTCGGTTGCGTCCTGGTTCAAGGATGTGCGCGCCGCGATTCACAAGAATCACGGCTTGCTCACGGCGAGTCGACACAGCATCGACGAAGCCGCGTTCTGGTTCATCACGCTGGAACGGGTCTGCCAGCAACAGTTGCTGATCGAAGCTTCAGGCATCAAGCCGACGCTGGTGACGCCCGAACGCGCACGTTATAGCCGCGAACACGTGGGTAGCCCGTTTATCGGCTGGCTGCATTTCCAGACGATCTACGATCAACTGGTCGCTCAGCAGCCGGATATGTTTGAGTAAGGCCAAGGTGCGGCAACTGGCTTGCGCGAAAGCGCAACCTGGCGCCGCTACCTGGCAGCAGTCCAGATTGACCCGCTGCTAAAGTGACGGTACGATCGCTAGAATGAACACGCGCACCCGCCCCCTTCGTCACTTTTTCGCATGCTGTCGCAGCCTGCCAGTGGGAGGCTGCGCGTAGCGCAATCCGATTTCGTCGACATCGTCATGTCTCGAACCTGCTGGCCACCCGTCGCAAGACCGGTGGCCTTTGTGTTTTTCGGGCCTCGTTTCTTACTCATCCATCCATTTCACTCCTTCAGGAGCCGCACATGCCGCTGGCGCTCTACGACACCTGGTCGCGGGCCATCCGCCCGTTCACACCGCTGCAGACAAGCCATGTCGGGCTCTACTGCTGCGGTCCGACCGTGTACGACCACGCGCATATCGGCAACCTGCGAACCTACGTGTTCGAGGATGTGCTGCGGCGCGTCCTCGCGCTCAACGGCTACGAGGTGCGTCACGTCGTGAACATTACGGATGTCGGCCATCTGGCGTCCGATGCCGATGAAGGCGAAGACAAGATGGAAAAAGGCAGCCGCCGTACCGGCGAGTCCGCATGGGAGGTCGCCGCGCGCTACACCGCCGCGTTCAAGGGGGACTGGCACGCGCTGAACCTGCTCGAGCCGACAGTCTGGTGCCGCGCGACCGATCACATCGCTGAGCAGATCGCATTCATCGCCGCCATCGAACAGGCGGCCTTCATGTACATCACGAGCGACGGCGTGTACTTCGACACGTCGCGTCAGGACAACTACGGTTTTCTCGCACGTCTCGACCGCGAGGGTCTGCAGGGCGGCAAACGCGTCGCACTCGGCGACAAGCGTCATGTCACCGATTTCGCGCTGTGGAAGTTCAGCCCGCGCGACGCAAAGCGTCAGATGGAGTGGGACAGCCCATGGGGACGCGGCTTTCCCGGATGGCATATCGAGTGCTCGGCGATGTCCGCGCGCTATCTGGGGCCGTGGTTCGACATCCACTGCGGCGGCGAGGACCACATCGCGGTTCATCATAGCAACGAGATCGCGCAAACGCAGGCCGCGCACGGAACACGCCTCGCAAACTTCTGGATGCATGGCCATTTCCTGATGCTCGATCAGGACCGGATGTCGAAATCGGGCGGTGGATTTCTACGTTTGCAAACGCTGATAGAACGCGGTATCGATCCGCTCGCATACCGTTACCTGTGCCTCACTGCGCACTATCGCAGCAAGCTGCGCTTCAGCTGGGATGCGCTCGACGGTGCGCAGGTTGCGCTGGATCGCCTGCGCCGGGTCTACGCAGAATGGTTGCGCGACGAGGACGTGTCTCCAGGTTTGACCGCCAATGGCGCGGCGGACGAGCGCTATCTCGCGCGTTTTTCCGCAGAGGTCGATCAGGACCTGAACCTGCCGCGCGCGCTGGCCGTGTTGTGGGAACTGGTTCGTAGCGACCTGCCCGCTGCGGTGAAACGCGCGACGGTCGATCGCTTCGACACGGTGCTCGGACTGCGCCCTGCGCATCAACGCGATGCGGCAAGTGAGATCCCCGCTGAAGTCGCCGCGCTGGCGGAGCGGCGTCGCAGCGCGCGTATCGCAAAGCAATGGGCGCAAGCCGACCATCTGCGCGACGCACTCGCTGCGCTAGGCTGGCGCGTCGAAGACGACCCAAAGGGACAGCGGATCGTCCCAATGGAGGAGCAGCGCGATTCGCAGTGACGCACAGGGCGCAATCAGCCCGTAGCGCAGCCTATCCAACGGTAGCGATGACCGTCAACACAGCGGCATTTTCAGCTCGTTGCGCGCGGTCACGGTTAGCACTGCTGGTGGATGATGCCGACATCGCAAAGGAAAAACCGGCTAATTGTCGTCAAATACGGCTTTTTCCTGAGTGACACAAGTGTTGTGCCTGCGTCTGCGTTTACGCTGCGTGCTCCCCTACACATAATGGCCCGACATACCGCAAGCACCGGTTTGCGGTCAATCGAGGCTGTGGCGAATTGAGGTTTACCGACTGGCTGCCGGCATTAAGCGGTTCAGGTAAGCAACTTTGAAGATGTCTGATCCTTATTGGATTGCTATGGCACTTATCGCTCGCCTGCGTACGCTTATTACCATCTGGAGTCAGTATGCCAACCGATATTCTTCCCGAGACCCCGTCGCGCCGTCGTTTTATTGGTGTCGCAGCAGCGGCCCTTGCTGCGGGCGCATTGAGTCAGCTCGCCTTTGCCGAAACGGGTCAGTCCATCACTGAAATTGCACCACCCGCAGGCGGTAACAAGGACGCCATTCGCCCGCTTCACGTGAAGGTGCCTGAAGCGCAACTTGTCGACCTGAAAAGGCGCATCAAGGCAACACGGTGGCCCGAGCGCGAAACCGTCACGGATGCCTCGCAAGGCGTGCAACTCGCCACCATGCAGAGAGTCGCGCGTTACTGGAGCACCGA
>NZ_JBAURZ010000288.1:0-33946 GCF_049581445.1 Paraburkholderia sp.
GCTGCAGTGGATGCCGCCGTCGGTGCGGTGCAGGCATCACAAGCCGGCCGCAACAACGGCGCGAACGCCGGCAACAGCGCTCAGCGACACAGCAACGACGACGGTGCAGACCTCGATCTGCCGAGCCTCGATGCCAACGAAGCGGCTGCGGCGCGTCGCACATGGCGGCCGGGCCAGAGCGCCGCGCAACAGGGCAACGCGGAAAGCGACTCGATGTACGAACGCTCGAAGCTCAACCCGGTGCTGACCTTCGACAATTTCGTGACCGGTAAGGCCAACCAGTTGGCGCGCGCCGCCGCGATCCAGGTGGCGGACAATCCCGGCATCTCGTACAACCCGCTATTTCTGTATGGCGGCGTGGGCCTCGGCAAGACTCACCTGATTCACGCTATCGGCAATCAACTGCTGATCGACAAGGCCGGTGCGCGGATCCGCTACATCCACGCGGAACAGTATGTGTCCGACGTGGTGAAGGCGTATCAGCGCAAGGCGTTCGATGACTTCAAGCGCTATTACCACTCGCTCGACCTGCTGCTGATCGACGATATTCAGTTCTTCTCCGGCAAGTCGCGCACGCAGGAAGAGTTCTTCTACGCGTTCGAAGCGCTGGTGGCGAACAAGGCGCAGGTGATCATCACGAGCGATACGTATCCGAAGGAAATTTCGGGTATCGACGACCGGCTGATCTCGCGCTTCGACTCCGGCCTGACGGTTGCGATCGAGCCGCCCGAACTGGAAATGCGCGTGGCCATTCTGATGCGCAAGGCGCAATCCGAAGGCGTTAGCCTGAATGAAGATGTCGCGTTCTTCGTCGCCAAGCACCTGCGTTCGAACGTCCGTGAACTGGAAGGTGCGCTGCGCAAGATTCTCGCGTATTCGAAGTTCCACGGCCGCGAGATCTCGATCGAACTGACCAAGGAAGCACTGAAGGATCTGCTGACCGTACAGAACCGGCAGATTTCGGTAGAAAACATCCAGAAGACAGTCGCTGACTTTTACAGCATCAAGGTCGCCGACATGTATTCGAAGAAACGGCCGGCGAACATCGCGCGGCCGCGCCAGATTGCGATGTATCTGGCGAAGGAACTGACGCAGAAAAGTTTGCCGGAGATCGGCGAGCTGTTCGGGGGACGCGACCATACGACCGTGCTGCACGCGGTGCGCAAGATTGCCGACGAGCGCAGCAAGGACGCCCAGTTGAACCACGAACTGCACGTGCTCGAGCAGACCTTGAAGGGCTGAGCGAGGGTTTATCCGGAGCAGATTGGCTGGCGTTTTGAGGGCAGCGGCAGGGCAAAAGCGGGACAACCGCAGAGCTGCCTAAAAACTGGGCAAAAAGCAGGAAAAATCAACCTGTTTATTTCGGAACTCGCCCCCATTTTGGGGGAGCGGTTCTGTTTTCAGGCACAATACAGGTTTAACCGCCCGGCGGCTGAGGGCGGATGTCACGCCATGACTGGCGCAGGGTAGCGCCGGCGGGGGCCGGGGTCGCGCGTAGGATTTGCCGAGCGGAGCGCGCAGGCCGTCACATCAACGAAGGAACTCTATGCAACTGGTCAAGACCGAACGCGATAACCTCCTCAGGCCGCTGCAAACCGTGAGCGGCATCGTCGAACGCCGCCATACGTTGCCGATCCTCGCCAACTTGCTGATTACCAAGAACGGCCCCGACGTGTCGTTCCTGTCCACCGACCTCGAGCTTCAGATCACCACGCACGGCGACTTCGGCGTGGGCAGCGATTCGGTTGCGACAACGGTAGCGGCGCGTAAGCTGCTGGACATCCTGCGTGCCATGCCCGACGGCCAGGTCACGCTCACGCTGAACGACAAGCGCCTTACGGTGCAATCCGGCAAGAGCCGCTTTGCGCTGCAGACGCTCGCCGCAGACGAGTTCCCCACGGTCGCTCAAGCTAAAGACTTCGGCGCGAACCTGGTGGTTCCGCAAAAGACGTTCCGCCAGTTGCTTGGCATGGTCCATTTTTCAATGGCCCAGCAAGACATTCGCTACTACCTGAACGGCATGCTGCTGGTGGTAGACGGCGACCAGTTGATGGCGGTGGCGACGGACGGTCACCGTCTGGCGTTCTCGTCTATGAAGCTTGAAGGCACGTTCCCGCGCCAGGAAGTGATCATTCCGCGCAAGACGATCCTGGAATTGCAGCGCTTGCTGGAAGACATCGACGACACGCTGAAGATCGACATTGCGCCGACTCAGGTGAAGTTCACCTTCGGTCAGGTGGAACTGGTGTCGAAGCTGGTGGAAGGGAAATTCCCGGACTTCCAGCGCGTCATTCCGAAGTCGCACAAGAACCAGTTCCTGATTGGTCGCGAAGAACTGCAGCGCTCGCTGCAACGGGCGGCCATTCTGACCTCGGACAAATTCAAGGGCGTGCGCTGCATCATCGAGCCGGGCCAGTTGAAGATCATGTCCACCAACGCGGACCAGGAAGAAGCGCAAGAAGAACTGGAAATTGCGTATACCGGCGACAGCGTCGACATCGGGTTTAACGTCACGTATCTGCTCGACGTGCTGGCAAACCTGAAGGTCGACATGTTGCAAGTGAGCCTGGGTGATGCCAGCTCCAGCGCGTTGATCACGATTCCCGAGAACGAGGAATTCAAGTACGTGGTGATGCCGATGCGCATCTGACGCGTCCAACATCGATAAGAACACCAAGGGGCGCAGCGCCCCTTTGGCGTTTTTATGGTGTTTCAAAAATGTCCTGAGCAGCAACCTTGCAGTAACGCAGAACCGGAAAAAATCCATGACTGACACGAACAATTCGCAACCCGATAACAGCTACGGCGCCTCTTCCATTCAGATCCTCGAAGGTCTGGAGGCAGTCCGCAAGCGGCCGGGTATGTACATCGGGGATACATCGGACGGCACCGGTTTGCATCACCTCGTATTCGAAGTGCTGGACAACTCGATCGACGAAGCGTTGGCCGGACACTGCAACGATATCCAGGTGATCATCCACGCAGACAACTCGATCTCCATTACCGACAACGGCCGTGGTGTACCCACCGGCCTCAAGATGGACGACAAGCACGATCCGAAGCGCAGTGCGGCTGAAATCGTGATGACCGAGTTGCACGCGGGCGGTAAGTTCGACCAGAACAGCTATAAGGTGTCCGGCGGCCTGCACGGCGTGGGCGTGTCGTGCGTGAACGCACTGTCGGCATGGCTGCGCTTGACCATTCGACGCGACGGCAAGAAGCACTTCATGGAGTTCCACCGTGGCGTGCCGCAGAACCGCATCATCGAAGAGATCGACGGTGTGGCCGTCTCGCCGATCCAGGTGACTGGCGACACCGAGAACCGTGGCACCGAAGTGCACTTCCTCGCCGACGAGACGATCTTCGGCAACATCGAATATCACTACGACATTCTGGCGAAGCGGATTCGCGAACTGTCGTTCCTGAATAACGGCGTGCGGATTCGCCTGCTGGATCAGCGTACCGGTAAGGAAGAAGATTTCGCGTTTGTGGGCGGCGTTAAGGGCTTTGTTGAGTACATCAACAAGAACAAGTCCGTGCTGCACCCGAACATTTTCTACATCAACGGCGAGAAAGACGGCGTGAATGTAGAAGTAGCCATGCAGTGGAACGACAGCTATAACGAAAACGTGTTGTGCTTCACCAACAACATTCCCCAGCGCGATGGCGGCACTCACTTGACGGGGTTGCGCGCGGCAATGACGCGCGTGTTGAACAAGTACATCAACGACCACGAAGTCGCGAAGAAAGCGAAGGTCGAGACGTCCGGCGACGACATGCGCGAAGGCTTGTCGTGCGTGTTGTCCGTGAAGGTGCCGGAGCCCAAATTCAGCGCGCAGACCAAGGACAAGCTGGTTTCGTCCGAAGTGCGAGCGCCGGTTGAAGATGTGGTGGCCAAGGCACTGGAAGAGTTTCTGCTGGAAACGCCGAACGACGCGAAGATCATCTGCAGCAAGATTGTGGATGCGGCGCGCGCACGGGATGCGGCACGCAAGGCGCGTGAGATGACGCGGCGCAAGGGTGTGCTCGACGGCGTAGGTCTGCCTGGGAAGCTGGCGGATTGCCAGGAGAAGGATCCGGCCAAGTCTGAGATTTATATCGTCGAGGGTGACTCGGCAGGCGGGTCGGCCAAGCAGGGCCGCGACCGGAAATTCCAGGCGATCTTGCCGCTGCGCGGCAAGGTGCTGAACGTCGAGAAAGCGCGTTACGACAAGCTGCTCTCTTCGGAGCAGATCGTTACGCTGATTACGGCGCTGGGCTGTGGCATTGGCAAGGAAGACTACAACCTCGACAAGCTGCGTTATCACCGCATCATCATCATGACCGATGCTGACGTGGACGGCGCGCACATCCGCACGCTGTTGCTCACGTTCTTCTATCGGCAGATGCCGGAAATGATCGAGCGCGGGTTTATCTATATCGCGCAGCCGCCGCTATACAAGATCAAGGCGGGCAAGGACGAGCGGTATCTGAAGGATGCGGCTGAGCTCAACGCGCATATGCTGAAGCTGGCTTTGAACGGGTCCGAACTGGTGCCCGCCGAGAATGCGACGGCAATTGCTGGTGATGCTTTGGGTGAGCTTGCCCGTTCGTATTTGCTCGCGCAGGCGGTGGTGGACCGGTTGAGCCGGTTGTATGACGCAGGCGCGCTTGAATCTGTCATGGATGGCGTGGTTATTGATCTCTCCAGCGAAGAGGCTGCTGAGGCGTCGGCTAAGGCGGTTGAAGAGAAGCTTCGTGACGATCCGCTGAAACCTGAAGTCCGTGTGACGACCATGTACGACCAGGTGCGTGAACTGCGGTCATTGCGCGTGTCGAGGACGCATCATGGGAATCAGAAGATTTCTGTTCTGGATGAAGACTTTCAGCTAACCGCTGACTATCAGCAGCTGGTGAATACGGCGCTGACGTTCAAGGGGCTGATTGGCGCGGGCGCCGTGATCAAGCGTGGCGAGCGGAGCATGGCCGTCAACGACTTCAAGAGTGCGATGAAGTGGTTGATTGCCGATGCTGAGCGGAATGTTTCCAAGCAACGCTATAAAGGCTTGGGGGAGATGAATCCTGGGCAGCTTTGGGAAACGACAATGGATCCCACGGTTCGCCGCTTGCTGCGCGTGCAGATTGAGGATGCTATCGCGGCTGATGGGATTTTCACTACGCTGATGGGTGATGATGTCGAGCCGCGTCGGGCGTTCATTGAGTCGAATGCGTTGAGGGCGGGGAATATTGATATTTGAGGGTTGTGTTGTTGTGACGGTCTTCGAGACTTCACCAGGCACGCACCGTCAGCGTTGAATTAACCGCTTCATTGCCTAACGATTTCCCCGGTTGCTCAAGGGCAGGTCGTTTGAGGCTGACCTTCCGCAACGATAGCCCGATCAAATTTGCAAACGTAGGAACAGCCCCCGTGTAATCTGATTACACGAGGGCTGTTCCTACTTCGCAAGACATCAGGCGAGCAACATGGCCCGGCACACCAGCACCGAAAACGTCATCCAAGGCTATCGCGCTTACTTGACGCGCGCCAGCAGGCCGGGAACGACGCCACGCATTGACTTTCTATGCCCCAATCCGCCACAACCCAGCGTCCTCTTAAACCGCACTCACTATCGCGTCTATTGCATAAGGGCGCGTCGTTGTCGTTGACGTAGGCAGCGCCCCAGGTTCTGCAAGCAGCGTCCGCCAGCGTCCTGAGCTCGCGACGCTGAATGGTGCATGATTGGCGCTGGCTTTTTGTATCGCTAGAATACGCAATCCCGGTCAAACGACCTGAAATCATGGTGCAATCCAGCGAAATCTCACACCATCGAAGCGCAGTCGAACTACGCGTTGCGTTCAAGTCGATGGCGGTGCAGCGCCTTCCCCGCGAGGCTGCGCTCGCGAGATTTGATACGCTTTGGGACGAGGTGAATGGAGCGGCTATGTTGCTCACGAACAGCAACGCGCTTGCTGATTACGTCGCGCTCCTAAAGGAAATGCAGGCATGGTACGCGGAGGTACTGCGCGGCCCGATATAGTGCTGCCGGCCCCCGACTTCTCAGCGTGCATCTTCTTCCGCTGGCCGCGTGTGTTAGGCCAGTCCTTCGGTGGTACCAGAAGGTCCCTGAGCAGATGGCGTCCCGCTCCATCATTCGAGGCATCTTTATACTTGCCTCATCCGCAATCGCTATGCTGTACGGGCGCGTGTCTCGCGCGGGCATCCGTGCCCGAATCGACAGGACGCTCCACACGACGCTGAAACGGCCCGCATATCTGAAGGCACGGCACGCGACCCGTTTTAAGGCAACGACGAATTTTTCGACGAAATCACGTCCGACTAAAAGCGCGTCAGGACCAACCGTTGCAGTGACGTAGGACTTTCGCCCCTGAGGACATCATGAACGAACATACTCCAATCGACGACCGATTTGACAGACGAGAACTGTTGCTTCATCTCGGTGACATTCTTGAAGCCTTGAACTGCCTTGTCAGGACGAACAAGGTAGACGCAACAGTGGCGCAGCTTATGCGAGAAGAGGATTCGTTACAGGAATTTGAGTTTCTCCGTGCGCTCGAGCCAGACATGACTGTGACCGAGTTCGGAGCAGGCATCGCCAGCGCGTTCTTTTTGTGGCCAAAAGCGCTACTGGAGGCGGAGCTCAACCATAACGTGCTGGCCTCGACCGTCCAGCACGACCTTTTTTCTGGTAACCCTGACGGCTGGAAAGTGTATGCCAGCTATGTCCAGAAAAAGGTGCCGTGGTTCGGGAGCGGGCTTCCAGAGGTGAAAGCTGGCACGTGGAGCAAGCGGACTCCTGACATGGCGAAAAAGAGTAGCTCGCTTGAAACGCCCGCTGCGGCCACCTCATCGGGAACATCGGATGGCCCCGCGGAAAAGAAAGGTTGGCCTTGGCCCGAGCCAAGGCCCAAATCCTGAGGTATTTCGTTTCCGCCACGCGTTGTTTTCGATTTGTCAGTAGCGTGTGACCGTAGCCCAGGCGAAATCTCGCTTAAGCCTTCGCGGGCCGCCCTGTCTTCACAGCTTCTACCGCTGTCACCGCGGCCAGAAACCGCTTTTCTGCTGCGACTTCCAGCATATGAAGCCCCGCTCGCAACAGTTCGCTCTTTTTAACCGAAACGCCGGCATCCAGGCACTTCCGCTTTAGCGCCGCAATTTTTTCGTAGTCAGATTTGGGCATCGTGAAGCTGTCCCGTACAACCTTGTCCTTTTTCAGGCGCTTCGGCTTTGCCTCTACCGGCGTGCTCACCTTTGCCACCTTCGAAGCCGAAGCGTCTTTTGCCCTGGACATTTTTTTGGTCGTAGCGGGCTCAGATGCAGGAGAGGCTTCGGCAACGATAACCTGTGTGCCAACTTCCGTCTTCAGGCGCTTCGCACTCTTTGGAAAGTGAAAAGTCTTCTTTGTCGGCTCTTTAGTAATCGGACCACTCATGGCTAGCTCCAAACTATTAACGGTATAAACAGTATATACGGTTTATACCGTTTGGCGCCTGGAGTCAACCGGCGCAGGAATCTCCAGGTCCATCAACGCCGAACTCAGCGACTTCCCATGCGCATCGAGCGCGAGCGAACGCGTCACGCCTCCGCCAAGCGCATCCTTCAGCACAAAGTTCATCGCGCCGATCATCGGCAGTTCGTAGCGCGTCACGTCACCGCGCACTACGTCGCTCAGATGTGCCTTCACCCGTTCCTGCGTGACGTGCTGCAGCAGATGTGCGTAGTCACGCTCGTCGTGACAAATCACCGAGACGTTCAGCGTGTTGCCCTTATCGCCGGTACGCGAATGCGCGAGTTCTCGCAGTTTCATATCAAACCTCCACGATCGTATAAGTGGGCTGTACCAGATCGCGCGGCAGCAAGACCGATTGCACGGCGACCACCTCACGCGTGCTCTTGGTCACGCCACCCCCACCAGCCGGACCGTTCGTATAGAGCGTCTCCACTTCGTTGCCGACACGAATCGCTTCGGCTTTCGAAGCGGTTCGTCCCGCCACGCGTGCTCGCACTTCATACGGTTCCCCGCTACCTCTACTGAGCGACGAGCCATAAAGCGAATCGACACCAATCAGATCGAAGCGTAATTCGCTGACATCGACGCCGGTCATCGTCAGCCGCTCGCGCACAATCTCAAGCGCGAGGCGACCGCGCGCGAGCGCGCCAGGGCCGCCATAGGAAATCTGCCCTTCGCCGATATACCCATCCACGTACGCGACTGAAACCTTGAGCGTCGCTGTACGCGGCGTCCCCCGACCGCCTGTTACGCGAACGCGGTCCTTCGCTTCTTCCGCGATTCGTACCTGTGTGAAGTCCGCGACAACATCAGGTTGCAGATAGCGTTGCGGATCGTGGATTTCGTAGATCAATTGCTCTTTGCAACTCGCTGGCGTCACCTGGCCACCCGCCGTCGCAACCTTGGTGATCACCACGGAACCATCCGCCGACACCTCCCCAATAGGAAAGCCGAGTCGCGCCAGATTCGCCACGTCCTTATAGCCGGGATCTGCAAAGTAACCGCCGGTGATCTGCCCGGCGCACTCCAGCAGATGCCCAACCACGGTCGCCTGCCCAAGGTGATCCCAGTCATCGAACTTCCAGCCAAACTCGTGGATCAGCGGCGCGGCAAACAAGGAGGGATCAGCGGCGCGTCCTGTTAGCACGACATCCGCGCCGGCCTCCAGCGCCGCCACGATAGGCGCCGCGCCAAGATACGCATTCGCCGAGACAATCCGCGCGTCAAATGCTGCCACCGCTTCGCCGGATTCCTCAAAGTGGTAATGGCCCTGTCGCACGACGTCGAGCACATCGTCGCCTGTCACAGCGGCGATTCTCAGACCACGTAGGCTGAGTGACTCAGCAATGGCTGCAGTCTTCCGCGCTGCAGCCAGCGGATTTGCCGCGCCCATATTGGACACAATGCGCACGCCATTGCGTTTCGCAATCGGCAACACCGCTTGCATGCGCGCTTCGAGCAGCGGGTCGTAGCCGCTCTCCGGATCGTTGCGCCGCGCCTGTTGTGCCAATGCGATCGTGCGCTCCGCGAGGCACTCGAACACGAGGTAGTCGAGCATGCCGTGTGTGGCGAGTTCTACCGCAGGCTCGATGCGATCGCCCGAATAACCGGCGCCTGCACCGAGTCGCACGACACGTGATGGATTCGCTGTGTTCATGGCCATTCGAGTTAATCAAACACAATCAAAGAGGGAAGATACCCAGCACGACGCACGCAATCGTCATCACGATCGATGCGCCGAACAGGAGAGGAAACGTGAACTTCTGGTGATCCGCCAAATCGATACCGGTCAGCCCGCAAACGAGGAACGTCGCAGGCGTCAACGGGCTGATTGGAAAGCCCGTGGTCATCTGTCCGAGCAGCGCGGCCTGGCCGATCTTCACGGCGGGCACACCGAGTTGACCGGCTACTTCTGCGATTACCGGCAGGACGCCGAAATAAAACGAGTCGGGATCGAACAGCAGGCTAAGCGGCATCGATACGAAGCCCAGCACGACCGGGATATGCGAAGCCATTGTCGCTGGCACAAAGCCCACGGCGGTTTGCGCCATGGCCTTCAGCATGCCGCTGCCTTGCATCACACCCGTGAACACCCCCGCGGCGAGCAGAATGCCCGCCATCATCAACGCGGCACGCGCATGAGCGTCGATACGTTGGCGTTGCGTCTCGACGTTCGGATAATTCACCAGCAACGCAATGCATAGTCCCACCATGAACACGAGCGCAGGCGGTACTTTCTCGCCCATCACGACCATCGAACCGAGGACGACGATTGTCAGCACGATGTTGAACCAGAAGTTGCGCGGACGGCGCAGCGCCTGTTGTTCTTCGGTGAGTTCACGTTGCGGCATCGGCATGTTGCCTGTGGCGCCGGTGAGTCCAAGCCGCCTTTCTTCGCGGCGTCCGAGCCAGAACGCCATCCCGAACACGAACACCAGGCCGATGATCTGCACCGGAATCAGCGGATTGAACAGCGCGGAAATCGGCAAATGCAATGAAGCGGAGGCGCGGATCATCGGGCCGGTCCACGGCAGAAAGTTGATGCCCGCTGCCATCGATGCCGCCGCGGCCAGCACCCGCCGATCCATCTTCAAACGATCGTAGAGCGGCAGCATTGCCGGAATCGTCACGAGAAAGCACACCGCGCCGGAACCGTCGAGGTGAATCAGCAGGGCGAGCAGGGTGGTGCCCATGACGATGCGTGTCGGCCGCGTGCCGACAGTGCGCAGAATGCGGTCGATGATCGGATCGAGCGTGCCCGCATCCGTAATCGTGCCGAAGTAAAGAATCGCGAACACGAACATGCCGACGACCGGCGCGAGACTCTTCAGCCCATCAATCACAAACTTGCTGGTTTGCAGGCCGAAGCCGCCAATCAGCGACGCGGCAATCGGCACAATGATCAGCGCGACCAGCGGCGACATGCGTTTCGAAAGGATCGCCGCGAGCAGCACGACGATGGTGGCCAGACCCAATAGTGGCAACACGTGTTTGTCTCCGATCTTGTCTTTTAGTATCGACAAGCGTAGTTTCCGTGCATGAATAGAGCAATTGAAATGATTTGATTACAGCAATCACAATTCATAATGGATCTGAACCTCCGCGAAATCCGCGCTTTCATTGCGGTTGCCGAAGCTGGCAGCTTCACCCGTGCCGCCGTGCGCCTGCATCTGTCACAACCGGCGTTGACGGTGCAGATTCGCCGGCTTGAAGAAACGGTCGGCGCGCGCCTCTTCGATCGGAATAGCCGCAATGTCGCGCTCACGCCCGTCGGGCGTGAACTACTGCCGGTGCTGCAGAGATCGCTGCGGGAGATGGAGCATGTGCTGCTCGATGCACGGGCGCTGAGCGACGGCTCAACCGGCACGGTGCGGATCGCCTGCCTGCCGTCGTTTGCCGCGAGTCTGCTGCCGGATCTGGTGCGGGATTTCAGACAGGATGTGCCGGGCGCCGTGTTCGATATTCGCGACGTGGTCGCGAACGTTGTGAACGGTCTGGTTCGCCTGGAAGAAGTGGACCTCGGCCTGACGGGGGGCGAGCCAGATGACCCGTCACTCGAAGTCCTGCATGCGGGCGAGGATCGGCTTTGCATCGTCTGTCCGCTTGATCACCCACTCAACAGAAAACGTCGCATTACGCTGGAGAGCCTGACGGGTTTTCCGTTGGTGCTAACGGCGAGTGGTACGAGTGTGCGTGCGGTCGTTGATGCAGCTTTCGAGCAGGCGGCTGTGGCCCCCGACATCACGTGTGAGCCGACTTACATGATGACCGCCGTAGCGATGGTGCGCGCGGGCTTGGGTCTCACGATTTTGCCGGGCTCTGCGCGCGAGATTCTTGCTGAGCCGAGCTTGATCGCGCTAGCGATTGATGACGCCCGTTTTGTACGGCCTATCGCGCTCGTCAAGAAGCGAGGCAGAACGTTGCCCCCGGTCACGGAGGCTTTCGTGGCCGCGATCGCTCCGGCGCTCGAAGGGACGAAAAGGATGAAGGACCGCGGCAGTTAGCGGCATGTATCGAGCGCAGTGTCGACGCAAGCGAGCTTGAATCTAATGCCCGCTACTTATCCACATGTGCCTCTGCATAACTCCGGGACAAACCAACTAACTTCCTGTGGGTCGAACTTTCATAAAGTGCTGCACGACCCACCCGCCTCAAAAGTTGTCCTCGGCTCAGGCCCGCTGTGCACGAACGGCCCGAAGGGTTATCGAATTCGTAGAGCCTTGATCTGTTGGTGAAGATTGGGCTTATCCACAGAAGCGGACGACCCTTGTTAACTATTACTACGTATACATATGTATACAGTGAAAGACAAAGACAAAGACAAAGACAACGCGCACGCTTCGTCACAGTCAGATTGCGCAAAGACGCAGCACATGCGCGGCATCATCTGCGTCAGGCCAATGGCAAGCAGATCTCCGTCAACAGTTCAGACGGCGCTGTGACTTTAGGGTTGTTTAGATACATTTCGAACACAGGCGCGTCTGCCGCTTCGTGTCCCGATTGCACCAGCCATTCTCCATACAGCCATTGGTACGCCGCAGCCATATTGGCGTACGGTCCTTTGTGCAGGAACACTGCATACTGACCGCCGCGCACGTGGGTGATGGAAACAGGTGCGGCAATCTCGACGCTGCCTGGCAACTCATCTCCCGCTTTCGACCTTAGCTCCGCTTCCGGCACAATTCCCGGGTCGTCGTAATAAATCCCGATCATCCTCATCTCGGGCACAAGCAGGTTGCGTGCGGCAAGCCAGCCCATCAACGCATCAAAAGCCTTGCCGATCTGCATATACGAACCCACGTGATCGACGGTGAAAACCTGCATCGCCGGCACGTCCCGAATCACCACCTCGCGCATCGTCATGTGATCGCCTCCTGATTGAGCCGGCCGGAACCGGTTATGGGTACCCTGTTTGCGATATTGCGTGGGTGGCATCCCGAACACCGCGCGAAAGGTTCGTGAAAACGACTGCAAACTGCTGTATCCAGAGCGCTCAGCAATCTCTGCAATCGGCATTGACCCGTTCGCCAGATACCCGGCTGCACGGTGCAATCGCAACCTGCGTACTGTTGTCGCGACCGATTCGCCGTGCATCGCCTGATAAATCCGGTGCCAGTGATACGGCGACAGGCACGCTATTTCGCGATTAATGGCCCAATACCATCGGGTTTGGGCTTGCCGTCTCGCGCACCGTGCCTGGTGATGCAGCCAGTGGCCGTATCCGACGCTGCCGGTCGACGTGGTGACGATGTTCATGTTTGGCGGTATCGTGATGGATAGCGTTGGAATGCGGGTGCTCGAATTTATCTGCCCCATCCAGGCGCATCATCATCGCCAAAGAACGCCTGCAGACGCATTGCTCGAAGACTGACCAACGAGGCCGTTGCGCACGCAACGGCGATGGAGCCGCACAGATGAGCTATACGGAGATCATCGGTAGTCGCACATATCGATTCGCCGATCTGAAAACGCTGATGGCGAAGGCCAGTCCGCTGCGTTCTGGCGACCAGCTTGCCGGCATCTCGGCCGCCAGTGAAGAGGAACGTGTCGCCGCGAAGATGGCGCTGGCGCAGGTGCCGCTACGCGCGTTCCTGAACGAAGCCTTGATTCCGTACGAAAGCGACGAGGTCACGCGTCTCGTCATGGACGACCATTCCGCGGAAGCCTTCGCCGAGATATCGCATCTGACAGTTGGCGATTTTCGCAACTGGTTGCTCAGCAGTGAGACGGATACCGCTGCGCTCACGCGCGTCACGGCTGGCTTGACGCCTGAAATGGTCGCCGCTGTCTCCAAGCTGATGCGCAATCAGGATCTCATTGTGGCGGCGCGCAAGCGTCCCGTGATCACGCGCTTTCGCAATACAGTGGGTTTGCCGGGCCACATGTCGGTGCGTCTGCAACCGAATCATCCGACCGACGACGTCAAAGGCATCGCGGCCTCGATGCTCGACGGCCTGATGTACGGTTGTGGCGACGCGATGATCGGCATCAACCCGGCCACCGACAGCCTCGCCGCGATCACCACGCTGCTGCTCATGACGGACGAGTTCCGGCAGCGGTACAACGTGCCGACCCAATCGTGCGTATTGACGCACGTCACGAACACGATTGCCGCAATCGGCAAAGGCGCACCGGTCGATCTGGTATTTCAGTCGATTGCCGGCACTGAGCAAGCCAACGCGGGCTTCGGCATTTCACTGGCGCTCCTGCAAGACGCGTATGAAGCGGGGCTCTCGCTCAATCGCGGGACAGTGGGCAATAACCTGATGTATTTCGAAACCGGGCAGGGCAGCGCGTTGTCGGCGAATGCCCATCACGGTGTCGATCAGCAGACCTGCGAAGTGCGCGCGTATGCCGTTGCGCGCAAGTTCAATCCGTTCCTGGTGAATACGGTAGTCGGCTTCATTGGCCCGGAGTATCTCTATGACGGCAAGCAGATCACGCGTGCTGGCCTCGAAGATCATTTTTGCGGCAAGCTGCTCGGCGTGCCGATGGGTTGCGACATCTGCTATACGAATCACGCTGAAGCGGATCAGGACGATATGGATAACCTGCTGACGCTGCTCGGCGTCGCGGGCATCAACTTCATCATGGGTGTCCCTGGTGCGGACGACGTGATGCTTAACTATCAAAGCACTTCTTTCCACGATGCGCTGTATGTGCGGGATGTGTTGGGCTTACGACGTGCGCCGGAATTCGAGGAATGGCTGGAGTCGATGCAAATCACCGATACGCACGGTGTCCTGCTCAACGGCGCGACACAGCAACCGTTGCTGGAAGGTGCACGCGAATGGATGGGGATCGCATGAGCAACGACTTCCTCGAAAAGAACCCATGGAGCGCGTTGCGTCAATTCACCAATGCACGCATCGCTTTGGGCCGCGCAGGCAGCAGCCTGCCGACCGAGTCGCTGCTTGCATTCAATCTGTCCCATGCGCAGGCACGCGACGCGGTGCATCATCCGCTCGATACCGATGTGCTGCACGAGCAATTGCGAGCGAACGGCTATACGACGCTCGATGTGCACAGCGCGGCGCCCGACCGTGAGCATTATTTACGGCGTCCGGATCTCGGACGGCGTTTATCCGATGAGAGCCGCACGTTGCTCCAGCAAAACGGTATTGAGCCGCCGGAAGTGGTGTTTGTGATTGCGGACGGACTCTCGGCCTTTGCCGCGTCGAAGCAATCCATTCCGCTGTTGCAGAATGTCGTTGCGCGTCTTACGGACTGGAAAATCGGACCCGTCGTGGTGGCGCGTCAAGCGCGGGTAGCGTTGGGCGATGAGATTGGCGAACTATTGCGGACGAAACTCGTAGTCATGCTCATTGGCGAACGTCCAGGGTTAAGTTCACCGGACAGCCTCGGAATCTACCTGACGTATGCGCCGAAGGTGGGTTGTAGCGACGCGCAACGCAATTGCATTTCTAATGTGCGGCCTGAAGGTTTGAACTACGCGGCGGCAGCTCACAAGCTGCACTATCTGCTGACACATGCCCGTCGCCTCGGATTGACTGGCGTGGGACTGAAAGACGATAGCGACGCGTTGCTCGAAAGCGCACCCAACGAGTCGACGGCTGCGATCGCCGCGCTGCCCGATAAAAAATAGCGAAGCACGATGGCACCGTGCTTCGTTACCCGTCAGGTTTCAAACAAACAGCACAAGTACAAGTGCCTTGCGCTTCGGCACAGAGGCACCGCACGGTGCATCACGCGACTACGTGTTCAACCGGATGCGACTCCAGCCAGGCAATCTCCTCATCTTCGAAAAGTCGTGAGCGTGTCAAAAACCTCAACCCCGAGGGCCGTTCCAGCGAAAACATGCCGCCGTTGCCGGGCACGGCGTCGATGATCAATTGCGTGTTCTTCCAGTACTCGAATTGCGATTCGCTCATGTAGAACGGCACTTCCGCAATCGTTCCCAGTTTCACATCGGATGAGCCGACCATGAATTCATTGGTCGGAAAGCACATCGGTGCGCTGCCGTCGCAGCAGCCACCCGATTGATGAAAAAGTATCGATCCATGTTCAGCCCTTAACTTGCCGATCAATTCCGCCGCCGCGGGCGTCACCATCACGCGTTCCACTTCCTTCTCAGCCATGATGCGTCCTCCTCAAAAAAGAGAGCGAGCCGCACCAGGCGGCCCGCCCGTCAGGAACGTCGCTTTCAGAAGAAGCCGAGCGGCTTCTCGCTGTAGCTGACGAGGAGATTCTTGGTCTGCTGGTAATGGTCGAGCATCATCTTGTGGTTCTCACGGCCAATGCCCGATTGCTTGTAGCCACCAAAGGCGGCATGCGCCGGATAGGCGTGATAGCAGTTCGTCCACACGCGTCCGGCCTGAATTGCGCGGCCGAAGCGATAGGCGCGTGTGCCGTCGCGTGTCCAGACGCCGGCGCCCAGGCCGTACAGCGTGTCGTTGGCGATCTCCAGCGCGTCGTCTTCGTTCTTGAAGGTCGTGACCGACACCACTGGGCCGAAGATTTCTTCCTGGAATATCCGCATCTTGTTGTGGCCACGGAAAACGGTGGGTTTGATGTAGTACCCATTCTTCAGTTCGCCGTCGAGCGGATTGCGTTCGCCACCGGTCAGACATTCAGCGCCTTCCTGCTTGCCGAGGTCCAGATATGACAGGATTTTTTCAAGCTGCTCCTGCGAGGCTTGCGCGCCGATCATGGTCTTCGTATCGAGCGGATGCCCTTGTACGATGGCCTCGACACGCTTGAGCGCGCGCTCCATGAACTTGTCGTAAATCTTTTCCTCGACGAGCACGCGTGAGGGACAGGTACACACCTCCCCCTGGTTCAGCGCGAACATGGTGAAGCCTTCGAGTGCCTTGTCGAAGAAGCTGTCGTCACGATCCATCACGTCAGCGAAGAAAATGTTGGGACTCTTGCCGCCGAGTTCGAGCGTCACCGGAATCAGGTTCTGGCTCGCGTACTGCATGATCAGGCGGCCCGTGGTTGTCTCACCCGTAAAGGCAATCTTCGAGATGCGCTTGTTCGACGCAAGCGGTTTACCCGCTTCAAGGCCAAAACCATTGACTACGTTGATCACGCCCGGCGGTAGCAAGTCCTGGATCAGTTCAAGCAGCACGAGGATCGAAGCGGGCGTCTGCTCGGCCGGCTTCAGCACCACGCAGTTCCCCGCGGCCAGAGCGGGGGCCAGTTTCCACACGGCCATCAGGATCGGGAAATTCCACGGAATGATCTGCCCGACCACGCCTAGTGGTTCGTGGAAGTGATAGGCAACCGTGTCCTCGTCGATCTGCGAGATCGAGCCTTCCTGCGCGCGGACCGCACCTGCGAAATAGCGGAAATGGTCGATGGCAAGCGGAATATCCGCAGCCATGGTTTCGCGCAGCGGCTTACCGTTGTCGATCGTCTCCGCTACGGCGATACGCTGCAGGTTCGCTTCCATCCGGTCCGCGATGCGATTGAGGATATTGGCGCGTTCCGTGGTTGACGTCTTGCCCCAGGCTGTCTTGGCGCGATGGGCGGCGTCGAGTGCGAGTTCGACATCGGCCTCGCGCGAACGCGGAATCGACGTGAACGGCTCGCCGGTGATCGGCGAGATGTTGTCGAAGTATTCGCCGCCAACCGGTTTCACCCATGCACCGCCGATGAAGTTCTCATACTGCTTTTTGTACGGGAATTCGGTGGTCAGAAACTGCATCTCTGCATGATTCATCTGTCTGCTCCTCACATGTTTGAATGGTCTGTACCCGGCGCGGTGTTCCGCTTGCCGCCAGTTGCATACGCCAGAAGCGTGCCAATGCGCGCGAATGGGGGACCGGATCAGGTTTGGAGCGCATCGACAAGATGCTTCGTCTGGGGAAGTGTTCAACGCGAGAACGGGTGGCACGTCACGTTTGTGAACAGGCTGTTCACAGGGTGTTCAAAATCGGAGCAACGTGCGGTTCTTCGGGCGCCCAGCGCTGGCGTGCGCAGTAGCCGCAAGCCGTTGCCCACTACCAGCAGGCTCGCCCCCGCGTCAGCGAAGACGGCCATCCACATCGTGCCGTAGCCCATTAGCGTCAGCGTCAGAAACAGCGCTTTCACGGCAAGCGCCAAGGTGATGTTCTGCACCAGCGCCGAATGCGTCGCCTGCGAGAGTTGGATGAACGGTCGAATCGTATTCGTGATGTCCCATTTTGGAGTGGCTGGCGTGTTGCATGGTGGCTTCCTTGCGGGATTTGTGGTCTAGTAAACACCTTGAAGCCACTACAAGGTCAAGGCCGCAATCCGGAGGGTCCATGAAAATCGGCGAACTCGCGAAGATTGCCCACTGCACGACCGAAACCATCCGCTTTTACGAAAAAGAGGGCCTGTTGCCCGAAGCGGACCGCACCGAAGCCAATTACCGCAGCTATACGGCGCGGCACGTCGAACGCCTGCGCTTTATCCGCAACTGCCGCGCGCTCGATATGACGCATGATGAGATCCGCGCCCTGCTGCGTCTGACGGACGCGCCGGCTGAAGGCTGCGGCGAGATTAACGCGCTGATCGACGAGCACATTGCTCACGTCGATACGCGGATCGATGAACTCAGGCAGTTGAAAGCGCAGTTGACGACTTTGCGTGACCAATGCCAGACCGAACAGGCGGTCGAAGATTGCGGCATCGTCCACGGATTGGCCGACAAGGAAGTGAGCGCGCCCCGTTCGCGGCATACCCATCTGGGTTGAGCGGGCGCTGCGTCCCCAGGAATTCAGACTGCTCAGATCTTGCCGCATAGGCGCAACGCTCAGCGCAGTTGAACCAATAAACAAACGAATCGAAGCTGGAGAATCAACGTGTTCAAGTGTAGAAATCAGTCCTGCGAAGCGCGGTGGGAAGAGTCGGATGTCGTGATCAAGAACGAGGGCCAAGGGCTCCTGTTCCGCTGCCCGATGTGCGGCGCCCGCAATTACGTCGAGCGCTTCGACGCGGACGATGGCTCAGTGGTCTACGAGCAGATCGAAGGCCGTCCTTTCCTGTAAGCCCACCTGAGCCATCGACACATGAACAGTCCCACTCAAACCACCGCGGCCGCGCCGCCTAGCAAGCCGTTTAGCCTGCTGCCGTTGCCGCCCGCGACGCTCGCCAATCTCACCCAGCTCGGCTATGTCGACATGACGCCGATCCAGGCCGCCAGCCTGCCGATCGCGCTGGCCGGCCATGACCTAATCGCCCAGGCTAAAACCGGCAGCGGCAAGACCGCCGCGTTTTCGCTGGCACTGCTGGCCCGTCTTGATGCACGCAACTTTGCCGTGCAGGCCATGGTGCTGTGCCCGACCCGCGAACTTGCCGATCAGGTAACGCAGGAAATTCGCCGCCTCGCGCGCGCCGAGCAGAACATCAAGGTGCTGACGCTGTGCGGCGGCACGCCGATGCGTCCGCAGACCACGAGCCTCGAGCAAGGCGCACATATCGTCGTCGGTACCCCGGGGCGCATCATGGATCACCTCGAGCGCGGCAGTCTCGCACTGGGTGCGCTGAACACGCTGGTGCTCGACGAAGCCGACCGCATGCTCGACATGGGCTTCTTCGACGATATCGCTACCGTGGCCCGTCAATGTCCGAAAGAGCGGCAGACACTGCTGTTCTCCGCGACGTACCCGGACGGTATCGGCAAGCTGAGCCAGCAATTCCTGCGCAGTCCGAAGGAAGTGAAGCTGGAAGAGCGCCACGACGACAGCAAGATTCGTCAGCGCTTCTACGAAGTGACGGAGGACGGTCGTCTGCACGCCGTCGGTCTGCTGTTGAATCACTATCGGCCGGTCAGTACATTGGCATTCTGCAATACCAAGCAGCAGTGCCGCGATTTGCTCGATGTTCTGCGTGCGCAAGGCTTTCATGCGCTCGCGTTGCATGGTGAACTCGACCAGCGTGAACGCGATCAGGTGCTGATCCAGTTTGCGAACCGGAGCTGCTCAGTGCTGGTGGCGACGGATGTCGCGGCGCGTGGCCTCGATATCGCGCAACTCGAAGCGGTGATCAACGTCGACGTGACGCCGGACCCTGAGGTGCACGTGCATCGTATTGGCCGCACGGGCCGCGCCGATCAGGAAGGCTGGGCGCTGAGTCTGTCGAGCATGAACGAGATGGGCCGCGTGGGCAGTCTGGAACAAGCGCAAGGGCGTGAAGTGGAATGGCATCCGCTGTCGGAACTCACGTCCACTAGCAATGAGCGGCTGTTGCCGCCCATGGAAACGCTGCAGATTCTCGGCGGCCGCAAGGAAAAGATCCGGCCCGGCGATGTGCTGGGCGCCCTCACCGGCGACGCGGGCTTCGCGGGTTCGCAGATCGGCAAGATCAACGTCACCGAGTTTTCGACCTACGTCGCGATCGAACGCAGTGTGGCGCGCGAAGCATTGCGCAAGCTGAGCGCCGGCAAGGTGAAAGGCAAGAAAGTGAAGGTGCGGTTGATGGACGAGTAAGCATGAGGTGGCGCGAGCAGTTGGGGCCGCCCGGATCACACCGCGCCGGCCCGGCCGTTCTTTGCGTAAGTGCATTAACCTTCAACACCATCACGTTTCGTCATACGTCAGCGCGTTTGCAGCGCGCTCGACATCCTCTCTTTATTTCACTGTTCCTCCTGCCCGGCCTACGCACAAGCGGCTCCCGCCCGATAAGTGCGGCCCGCCCGCTGCCATGACGTAAACGCATGCCGCGCATGACAAAGTATCGATTGTGACCGCGCGCCGGCTGATGCCTAATCATTAAACCGGCTGGAGTGCCCTGTTCACAGGCGCCCCGCAGCCTCGCCGTCAGATGGAGAAACCGCTATGCAGAGCGCCTTGCACGCCCGCTCGAAACTGCCTGATGTAGGCACGACGATCTTTACCGTGATCGGTCAACTAGCCGCTCAGCACGAAGCGCTGAACCTTTCGCAAGGTGCGCCGAACTTCGCGCCAGATCCAAAGCTGGTTGAAGGCGTAGCGCAGGCCATGCGTGCGGGACACAATCAGTACGCGCCGATGGCCGGCATCGGCGCGCTACGTGAAGCCCTTGCCAGCAAGGTTGAGACGCTATATGGCACGCGCTACGACCCCGCCACCGAAGTCACCGTGATCGCGAGTGCCAGCGAAGGGCTCTATTCAACGATCAGCGCGCTCGTGCATCCGGGTGATGAAGTGATCTACTTCGAGCCGTCTTTCGACAGCTATGCGCCGATCGTCCGTCTGCAAGGCGCGACGCCCGTGCCCATCAAGCTCTCGCCGGGGGATTTTCGGGTGAACTGGGACGAGGTGTCCGCAGCGATCACGCCGAAGACGCGCATGATCATCATCAACACGCCGCACAATCCGACGGCGACCATGTTCGGTGAAGCCGATATCGAACGCCTCAAAGCAGTGACGCGCAACACCGATATCGTGATCCTCTCCGATGAGGTGTATGAACACGTCGTATTTGACGGGGCGAAGCATCACAGCATGGCGCGGCATGCCGAACTGGCGCAGCGTAGCGTGATCGTTTCGTCGTTCGGCAAGTCGTTTCACGTGACTGGATGGCGTGTTGGCTATTGCCTCGCACCAGCCGAGTTGATGGACGAGATCCGCAAGGTTCATCAGTTCATGGTGTTTTCTGCGGACACGCCGATGCAATACGCGTTTGTGGAAGCGCTGGCCAAACCGGAGAGCTATCTTGGGTTGTCAGCGTTCTATCAGCAGAAACGTGATTTGCTGGCGCATGCGTTGCGCGAATCGCGTTTTGAACTGCTGCCGAGTGAAGGCAGCTTCTTCATGCTTGCACGGTTTCGCGGCTTCTCCGACGAAAGCGATAGCGACTTCGTGCTGCGGCTGATTCGCGATGCCCGCGTAGCGACGATTCCGTTGTCGGCGTTTTATACGGATGGCACGGACGGAGGTTTGATTCGACTGAGCTTTTCGAAGGACGACGCGACGCTGATTGAAGGCGCGCGCCGGCTGTGTGAGATTTGAGGGGCAACGCATGAGTGAGATGCAGGAGACGCTCGTCGCCGCAGTCGTGCAGATGAGCAGCACGGACGATGTAACGCACAATCTCGCGCAAGCGCGCCGCTGGGTCGAGCAGGCCGCGCAAGCAGGCGCGACGCTGATCTGTTTGCCCGAATACTTTTGCTGGATTGGTCGTGAGGAAAGCGAGCGCGTGGCGCTTGCCGAGGCGTTCGGCGACGGGCCAATCCAGCACGCGCTTGCACAACTCGCGCGCGATACGGGTACATGGCTGATTGGCGGCACGGTGCCGATCCGCCCGGCAAACGGCCCGCAAATTGGCACGCACGCGTACAACACGGCACTGATGTTCGATCCTGAGGGGCAGTGCAGCGCGCGCTACGACAAGATTCATCTGTTCAGCTTTAATCAGGGCGCCGAACAGCACGCCGAAGGCGACACGATGGTGGGCGGCGAGAGCGTTGGCACTGTGCAGGGACCGTTCGGCACGTTGCGATTTTCGGTGTGCTACGACCTGCGGTTTCCAGAGTTGTATCGTGTGTGGCCGATCGCCGATGTGATCGCGGTGCCCGCCGCGTTTACGCACACCACAGGTCTTGCGCATTGGGAGTTGCTGTTGCGCGCCCGCGCCGTGGAGAACCAGGCCTATGTACTAGCGTCGGGCCAATGCGGTACGCATCCAAACGGCTGGCGCACTTTTGGCCACAGTATGATCATTGGACCATGGGGTGAGGTGCTGGCGCGTCACGATGATGAGCCTGGTGTTGCCATCGCCACGCTTGAACGCCGCGTGCTGGAGGAGGTGCGCGGTCGCTTGCCTGTGCTGGACCACCGGCGTTTAAGCACACCGCCGGACGTGTCGCGCACGTAGGCGCGCGGCAAGCAGGCGTGGTCTTGCGCCTGGCTGCATCTACCTGCGCCGCCGCTGGTCATGCGTAGGCCGTTAGCGAATTCAATGCCGCCGTCTGTCGGATCCGCAATCAGGAATCTGGACCTGCGGCCTCGAAGTGAACTCAAATGGAACGTAAGGGGATCAACAATGAAAATGCTCAAGACTTTGCTTGCACTCGCCTGGGTGATGACGACCGCGTCAGTGTCCCTAACCGCGTTCGCTGCCGATACCGGCACGCTGCGCTTTGGCCTCGAAGCACAATATCCCCCGTTTGAATCCAAAGGGCCGAACGGTGAGTTGCAGGGGCTTGATGTCGACATCGGCAATGCGGTCTGCGCGACCGCGCATCTGAGTTGCAAATGGGTCGAGACCTCGTTCGATGGCCTGATCCCCGCGCTCGAAGGTCGCAAGTTCGACGCGATCAATTCGGCGATGAATGCCACCGAGAAACGCCGTCAAGCGATCGACTTCACTAGCATCATCTACCGCGTGCCGAGTCAGTTGATTGCGAAGAGCAATAGCGGCCTCTTACCGACGCCTGAATCGCTGAAGGGCAAACGTGTTGGTGTGCTGCAGGCGTCGATTCAGGAAACCTTCGCGAAGGCGCATTGGGAAAGCGCGGGTGTGAGCGTGGTGTCGTATCAGGATCAGAACCAGATCTACGCGGACCTGGTCTCGGGGCGACTGGACGCAACGCTAGTGCTCGCGCCGGCGGGGCAAACAGGCTTTCTGTCGCGTCCTGATGGCAAGGACTTCGGCTTTGTCGGGCAGCCGGTGCGTGATGACAAGATTCTCGGCAGTGGCATTGCGTTCGGACTTCGCAAAGACGACACCAAGTCGCGTGATCGGTTAAATGCGGCGATTGCCAGGTTGCAGGCTGATGGTACGGTGAAGACGTTGGCGCAGAAGTATTTTGGGAATATTGATGTTTCGGTGAAGTAGGGCTTGGGGTTGCTTCAACGGTAGCTACGGCGCCAGAAATGAAAAAGGGTTCCGATTGCTCGGAACCCTTCTAAATTCTTTGGTGGGGCGTGACAGATTCGAACTGTCGACCTACGGATTAAGAGTCCGCTGCTCTACCAGCTGAGCTAACGCCCCAAAGAGACTGCGAATTATGCAGGAGTTTTTAGGACTTGCCTAGTCCCCTTTAGCAGATTTCTTAAAAAAATCTGTGACGCTTGCCGGCACTCCCCGATCCCCATTCGGGGAGATCGCAAAAACGCGCATTGACCCACCTCCCGGTATGATGTCGCCAACCATGCCGCCTGAAGCGTTGCGTGGCCTAAAACGGGGACAAACGATGGACGACAAAGCGATAGGTGAGTTGCTTGACCGCGTGCTGGCGCCGTGGGTGCGCACGCTTGCGTTGACCCCCGTCAAGGTCGACGAGGAAAGCGCCACGATGCGTTTGCCCTTTTCCGGCGAACTGCGCCACTCGGGCGGCGTGATTTGCGGCCAGGTCTTCATGGCGGCCGCCGACACGGCGATGATCGTCGCCATTTCCGCAGCGCTCGACGGCTTCAAGCCGATGACCACCGTATCGCTGAACATCAATTTCATGCGCGCGGTACGCAAAGGCGACGTGCTGATCACCGCCCGCGTCCTGCGAATGGGCCGCAATCTGGTATTCGGCGAGGTCGAACTGTTCGATGAGGACGGCAAGATGGCCGTCCACGCCACTACCACCTACGCGCTGCTCTCGTAACTCCGTCAGCGGCAGCGGCAGCGGCAGCGGTGCCGGGCGCCTGGTCGCACGGGAGGCGCGGCGCATAACATTCCAAGGAAAAGGAACCCGGAACGATGTTCGATCAGGTTGTATTCGCGGGCGGCGGCAATCGCTGCTGGTGGCAAGCCGGATTCTGGGACGTCGTGCAACCGGAACTGGCAATCCGGCCGCGCGTAATCGCCGGCATCTCCGCTGGGGCAGCCACCGCGTGCATGCTTTACATGCGCGATTCCGACTGGGTCATGCGTTACTACCAGGAAGCATTGCGCCACAACACCAAGAACGCCTACTGGGGCAATCTCCTGCGCGGAGAGTCGGTATTTCCGCACTACCGGATCTACCGCAAAGCATTGCTGGATATCTACAGCGACCGGTTCGCGACGCTCGCAAAGGCGCCCGAAATCCGCATTGGCGTGTCGCACCTGCCGCGCTGGCTGGGCGCGCGCAGCGCAGTCGCGGCGGGCCTGATTGCCTACAACATCGAGAAGTATGTTCGCAAAACGCTGCATCCTACGCTGGGACAGACGCTCGGCTTCCACCCAGAATTCGTCCGTGCGCAGGATTGCGCGAGCGTCGAGGATCTCGCTGATCTGATTCTGCAGTCTTCCTGCACGCCGCCGTTCACCCCGGTGATGCGGCGCAATGGGCGGCCTGTGCTGGACGGTGGGATGGTGGACAACGTGCCGGTCGGCGCACTCGATGAGACGCCAGGCAATGTGCTCGTGATGGTGACGCGTCTCTATCCGAGGCCGCAGATGTTCGTGGTGCCCCACGGCGCGCAGCAGCGGCTGTATGTGCAACCGTCGCGCAAGGTGCCCATCTCAAGCTGGGATTACACCAGCCCGTCGCAGATGCAACACGCCTATAACCTCGGTCGTACCGACGGCGAGACTTTCCTGCAACACATGCCCCAACTGGTTGACGCCGCCGCGCACGGCTGATCGCGAGGAAATCTGGCGCGTCGCGGCGCGACGCGTCAATCTCCCAAAGCGTTCGTTAGCGTCGACGCCCGCCGTGCAGCGCCTCAGGATTCGCCACACTAGACGTATCCCCGCCATCGAACGCCAGGATGTTCTTGAACGCCGCGGTGAAATACTGCTCGTAGCTCTCGCGTTCGACGTATCCGATGTGTGGCGTGCAGATCACGTTTTCCATGCGAAGCAGGCTATAGCCCTGCAGGATCGGCTCGCTTTCGTAGACGTCGATCGCAACCATCCCCGGCCGGTTGCGCGCGAGTGCGTTCACCAGCGCGTTTTCTTCCAGCAGTTCGGCGCGGCTCGTGTTGACCAGCAGCGCGGTTGGCTTCATGCGCAACAGATCATCCTGCTTGACGATGCCGCGCGTGTCGTCGTGCAGACGCAGATGCAACGACAGAATGTCACTCTGTTCGAACAGCGCTTCGCGGCTTTCGGCCACGCTGTATCCGTCCTCGCGCGCGGCTTCTAGCGTGGCTCCGCGCCCCCAGACCAGCACATTCATGCCGAACGCCTTGCCGTATCCGGCCACGATGCGTCCAATCTTGCCGTAACCCCAGATCCCCAGCGTCTGACCGCGCAACACCTGACCCAAACCGAAATTCGGCGGCAGCGCAGAGGTCTTCAGCCCCGACTGCTGCCAGGCTCCTTGCTTAAGGTTTGCTACGTATTGCGGAATACGCCGCTGCGCCGCCATGATGAGAGCCCAGGTCAGTTCAGCGGGCGCGATCGGCGAGCCGCTGCCTTCGAGTACGGCAATGCCGCGTTCGGTACAGGCGGCCAGATCGATGTGGCCCGCCACCTTACCGGTCTGGCTGATCATGCGTAGATGCGGGAGCTTGTCCAGCAGTTGCGAGTTGATACGGGTACGTTCGCGGATCAATACCAGCGCGTCGACTTCCGATAGCCGGCTTGCCAATTGCCCGAGGCCACGGACGGTGTTGTTAAACACCTTGACGTCCTGGTCAGCCAGCAACTGAAAGCAGTCGAGCTTGCGAACGGCGTCTTGGTAATCGTCGAGGATGGCAATCTTCATAGTCTGGGTGTTTTTTTGCGGCGCACCATCTCGGCGCGGAACGGAGTGTTAAGCAGAGTGTCCCAACATGTGAGGTAGATCACACGCCGGTTTGGATGGATGCCTTATCGTAAAAAGTGCCGCACAGATGGCCCCTGACGCTAAGGCAAGAATGACATCGTTTTTAACAGTTTGTTGCGTGTCGATGCAAGCCGCTTTACAGAAGGTTGCAGAGAGCACGTCTGGGCGCGTACGGCAGACGCCCGGCAACAGGCTGTATGGCCCATCACGATCTGCACAATCGAGCGCCCGCAGGTTGGCGCAACTGGATTGACGCCTCTCGCAAAGCAGCGTGTCTGGGCTCGTACCGTTTTTCTTTTTGCTTACGAACGAAACGGAGACAGCTCGATGAATCATCCCTCCTTTGCAGGACTTTCTGCCATTCAGGCCCCGGCTTGGGTCAAGCACCGCAAGTTGATCGACTGGGTTGGCCGCGTCGCGGCGTTGACCAAGCCGGATCAGGTTGTCTGGTGCGACGGCTCCGAGGAAGAATACGACCGGCTTTGCGCCCAGATGGTCGAGGCCGGTACCTTGCGCAAACTCAATCCGGCGAAACGGCCGAACTCTTATCTCGCCTGGTCCGATCCGTCAGACGTTGCGCGCGTCGAAGATCGCACCTTTATCTGTTCGCAACGTCGGGAAGATGCGGGTCCCACGAATAACTGGATCGAGCCGGCGGAGATGCGCGCCACGCTCGACGGTCTATTTGATGGCGCGATGCGCGGTCGTACCCTGTACGTCGTGCCGTTCTCGATGGGCCCGCTCGGCTCGCCGATCGCGCATATTGGTGTTGAGTTGAGCGACAGCCCGTACGTGGTGACGAACATGCGCATCATGACGCGCATGGGCCGCAAGGTGTACGACGTGCTCGGCACGGACGGTGATTTCGTGCCTTGCGTGCACTCGGTGGGCGCGCCGCTGGCTGCGGGCGCGGGCGACGTGCCGTGGCCGTGCAACGAGACCAAGTACATCGTCCATTTCCCCGAAGAGCGCGAAATCTGGAGCTATGGCTCGGGCTACGGCGGCAATGCCTTATTGGGCAAAAAGTGTTTCGCGCTGCGCATCGCTTCCACGATGGGCCGCGATGAAGGCTGGCTCGCCGAGCACATGCTGATTCTCGGCGTTACGTCGCCCGAAGGGCGCAAGTATCACGTCGCGGCGGCCTTTCCGTCTGCTTGTGGCAAAACCAACTTCGCCATGCTGATTCCGCCGCAAGGACTGGACGGCTGGATCATCTCGACTATCGGCGACGATATCGCGTGGATCAAACCGGGCCCGGATGGCCGTCTGCGTGCGATCAATCCGGAGGCTGGTTATTTCGGCGTTGCGCCCGGCACCAGCGAAAAGACCAACTTCAACGCAATGGCCACGCTGAAGCAAAACGTCATCTTCACGAACGTCGCGCTGACCGACGACGGCGACGTCTGGTGGGAGGGCATGACCGATGATCTGCCTGCCCATCTGATCGACTGGCAGGGCAAAGACTGGACGCCCGCGATCGCGAAAGAGACCGGGCGCAAGGCGGCGCATCCGAATGCGCGTTTTACGGCGCCGGCCGCGCAGTGCCCGTCGATTGACGCCGATTGGGAGAACCCGGCGGGTGTGCCGATCGACGCGTTCATTTTTGGCGGGCGCCGCTCGACCACCGTGCCGCTCGTCACGGAGGCGCGCAACTGGGTCGAAGGCGTCTACATGGCCGCGACCATGGGCTCGGAGACGACTGCCGCGGCGGCCGGTAAGCAAGGTGTGGTGCGGCGTGACCCATTCGCGATGCTGCCGTTCTGCGGCTACCACATGAGCGATTACTTCGGCCATTGGCTGAAAACCGGGCAGCAGCTCGAACAGCTCAACGCCAAGGTGCCGAAGATTTTCTGCGTGAACTGGTTTCGCAAGGGTCCGGACGGCAAGTTCGTCTGGCCGGGTTTCGGCGAGAACATGCGCGTGCTGAGCTGGATGGTCGGACGCATCGAAGGAACGGCTCAAGGCGAGGAGCACGCGTTTGGCGTCTCCCCTCACTACGAGGATATCGACTGGCGCGGCCTCGATTTCAGTGAGGCGCAGTTCGAGCAGGTCATTTCCGTCGACGATGCCGCCTGGCGCGCCGAACTGGCACTACACGCAGAGTTGTTTGACACGTTGCAGCAAAACTTGCCGGCGGCACTGCATGACACCAAGTCGGCATTCGAAGGGCGACTCACGACATGATCATGTGAGTATTCACTCCCATTCACGAAACCGCCTTCGGGCGGTTTTTTCGTTTTGCCGTGCATGGGAGGGTTTTCAGCAATTGCAAAATGTCTTGTCCGTTGTTCCGTCCGCGAATATAGTTTCGGGTGCGTTGCAGCATATTGTTTCCAATAAAGGAACAATCACCTTGCTTGCACCCCACTAAGCGGCAAGGTGATAAGAAAACTAGCGAAAAACGCCCTTCTTGGGCAACTTCTGCACGGATTCACGAGTCGTAGGAGAATCCCAAGTTCGCTTTGCTGGCTAAAACTGTTTTGTCAGGAAGCTGTAACACGGCAGGAGTTGTCTCATGGATCATTTGCAGTCGATGCGAGTTTTCGTCAGAGTGGCGGATCTCGGCAGTTTCGCCCGCGCGGCCAGCGCAATGGATATCTCCAACGCAGTCGCCACCCGCCATGTAGCCGACCTCGAAGGTCGCCTCGGCACCCGTCTGCTCAACCGTACAACCCGGAGCCTCTCGCTCACCGAGTCAGGGCAGGTTTATCTGGAACGCGCCCGCCAGATTCTCGACGAACTGGAAGACGTCGAGCAAATGGTGGTGGCGCGCAATCACGAACCCGTTGGCACCTTGCGGATCGTGGCGCCGGTGGTCTTCGGGCTGCACAACCTTGCACCGGTACTACAAACCTACGCCGAGCGCTACCCGAAAGTGATTCCCGATGTGACGCTGGTCGACCGCCAGGTCGATCTGGTCGAAGAAGGTTTCGACGTCGGTGTGGTGATCGCGCGGCAGATGCGCAGCGCGAGTATCGTCACGCGACGCCTGACCACCGGATGCATGACCGTATGCGCAACGCCCGCCTACCTGGAAAAACACGGCACGCCGACTCGCCCAGAGCATCTGCTGGAGCATCCGTGTCTGTCGCTGCCGTCAGAGTACTGGGGCGACGAGCGGGTTTTCACAGGTCCGGATGGTGAGGTTCGCGTACGTCCCACCAACGTGATCGTTGCCAACAATACCGAAATGCTGCGGCAGTTCGCGATGCTGGGCATGGGCATTGCCATTCTGCCGAGCTACCTGATCGGCCGCGATATGACGCGCGGCAGATTGGTGCGTCTGCTGGGCGAATACCGTTTGCCGCAAGTCGAAATCAACATTGCGTATCCGAGCCGCCGCCACCTGCCGGCCAAGGTGCGCACGTTTATCGATCACCTGGTCGAGCATTTCAGCCAGACGCCGAATAGCCAGCTCGGTGAGCAATGGATCAAGGATGGCCAAGGGCGTCCGGGATCGTTGGTCAATGCGCCGTCGTCGGAAATCATGCCGCCGGAAGCGTTCGATGGCGCCGAGCCGCTGTCACAACTTCTGGATAGTGAGATTTCGCCGAAGCTTCCGGCGAAAACACCGCCGCGTAACCGGCCTGCTGCGCTGTCACCGCTGTGATCTGACGGCAGCGGGTGCGGTGCTTTGGGCGCTTGCGCCAGGCTGTCGCCGTCTGTGGGTCTGGCGCGGCCGTTGAAAAGAAAAGGCGCGATCACTGAAGTGGTCGCGCCTTTTTGTTTGATTCGGCCGGTACGTCTTGCAACGTGCGTCGTTATGCGTCTTACCTCGCGGAACCCGCCGCGGCGACTGCCGCAACGGGTGCGCGTGCCGGATCGATTACGAACCCGTCTTGCGTGCTGCCGCTTTCTTCGCAGGCGCTTTCTTGGCTGCGGGGGTTTTCGTTGCCGGAGCCTTCTTCGCCGCGACCTTGCGGGCCGGTGCTACTTTCTCCGTCGTCACTTCGTCGTCGTCCGAATCCGCATCCGCTCCGGCTGTTGCCGCGGTTTTAGCGGCTGTTTTGGCAGCAGTCTTCGCAGCCGTTTTGGCCGACGGCTCTTTCTTCTCGAACTCGAAGCCGATCTTACCGTCGCTCTGCTTGACGAGGAACGCCTTGAAGTTGCGGCCGGTGCGCGACGACTTGAAGTTCGTCAGCAGATCGGTGCGTCCTTCTTCCAGCAGCTTGGCCATCTGCTCGCGCGAGATTTCCTGCTGCAGAATCACCTTGCCCGAACGGAAATCGCAGGTCTTAGGATTAGCCACCGAGTTCTCGCAAACATAGCTCATGCCGTGCTCGAACACGCGAGCCTTGCACTTGGGACAGGCGCCTACCGGTTGCTGCTCGGAGAAGTCCGGCGCCTCGCCGTCTTCGCCGCCCGAATCCTGGCCGAAATCGAACTCCAGCTTGTAATTCTTGATCTCGTCGTCCAGCGAGAGCTTCAGGATCGCCGAAAACGGCCGCCCCATCTTGCTGCGGAAGCCCGACAGCGGCCCGATGGTCTTGTTCTTCAGCAGTTCTTCGACTTCCTCGATTTCGAACTGCCGCCCACCCGGAATCTTCGAAATGGAGAACTCACACTTTGAGCACGCAAAGCGACGGTAGTTTTCCTTCACCTGACCGCCGCAATTCGGACACGGCGTTTGCAGCGTCGCGTAGTCGCCGGGGATGGTGTCCGAATCGTATTCCTTCGCGCGCTTGACGATGGTCTGCGTCATGCGGGCGATTTCCTGCATGAAAGCGTCGCGCGGCAGGTTGCCACGCTCCATCTGCGAGAGCTTGTATTCCCACTCGCCCGTCAGCTCGGGCGCGGTCAATTCCTTGACGCCGAGCCCGCGCAACAGCGTCATGAGCTGGAACGCCTTGGCAGTCGGGATCAGGTCGCGGCCTTCACGGATCAGATATTTCTCGCCGAGCAAGCCTTCGATGATCGCCGCACGCGTGGCCGGTGTGCCGAGACCCTTGGCGGCCATCGCCTCGCGCAGTTCGTCGTCTTCGACCAGTTTGCCCGCGCCTTCCATGGCGGAGAGCAAGGTGGCTTCGTTGTAGCGCGCGGGCGGCTTGGTGACCAGTTGCTGAGCGGCGATCTTGTCGGTCTTGACCTTCTCGTCCTTCTGCACCGGCACGAGATTGGCGTCTTCACCGCTGATCTCGCGGCCATAAACCTGCAACCAGCCCGGTTCAACCAGCACCTTGCCTTCAGTCTTAAAGTGATGGCCGACCACTTCTGTGATCCGCGTCGTCACCTTGTACTCGGCTGCCGGGAAGAACACGGAGAGGAAACGCTTCACGACCAGGTCGTAGAGTTTCTGCTCCGGCTCTGACAGATTCTTCGGCGCTTGCAGTGTCGGGATGATTGCGAAGTGGTCGCTGATCTTCGAGTTGTCGAAGATGCGCTTGTTCGGCTTCACCCAGCCCTTGTCGAGAACCTGCTTGGCGAACGGCAGATAGTTGTTGCTCTCCTTGAGCATGCCCAAGGTTTCCTTGACCGTATCCATATAGTCTTCCGGCAGCGCACGCGCGTCGGTACGGGGATAGGTCAGGACTTTGTGCCGTTCGTACAGCGCCTGAGCGAGGCCGAGCGTGTTTTTCGCCGAGAAACCGAAGCGGCCGTTGGCCTCACGCTGCAAGCTCGTCAGGTCGAAGAGTGCCGGCGACAGTTGCGTTGTCGGTTTCGATTCTTCCGTGACGGTGCCGATCTGGCCGCGACACGCAGCGACGATCGTTTCGGCGGCAGGCAGCGCCCAGAGTCGAGAATCGCGTTTTTCCGGATCGAACTCGTCGCGCTTGAATTTCGGGTCGAACCAGCGGCCTTCGTAAAAGCCGGCGGCGCAGACGAATTCCGCTTTCACTTCCCAATAGTCGCGCGGCACGAAGCGGCGAATCTTCTCTTCGCGCTCCACGACGATGGAGAGGGTCGGCGTCTGGACGCGCCCGACGGTGGTCAGAAAGAAGCCGCCGCCCTTGCTGTTGAACGCGGTCATGGCGCGCGTGCCGTTGATGCCGACCAGCCAGTCGGCTTCCGAGCGGCAGCGGGCAGCGTCGGCGAGCGGTTGCATTTCCTCGTCACTACGCAGACGGGCAAAGCCGTCGCGGATCGCGGCGGGCGTCATCGACTGCAGCCACAGACGCTGCACCGGCTGCTTTGCTTTGGCGTGCTGCGCGATGAGGCGGAAAATCAGTTCGCCCTCACGCCCCGCGTCACAGGCGTTGATTAGACGCTCGACATCCTTGCGCTTGAGCAGCTTGCTCAACACCTTCAGCCGCGACTCGCTTTTTGCGATCGGGTTGAGGTCGAAATGCGGGGGGATAACGGGCAGATTGGCGAAACTCCATTTGCCGCGTTTGACTTCGTATTCTTCCGGCGCGGCGATTTCCAGCAGGTGGCCGACTGCCGAGGAAAGGACGTAATCGTCACTTTCGTAGTATTCGTCATGCTTGGTAAAACCGCCTAAAGCCCGCGCGATGTCGTTCGCGACGGAGGGCTTTTCGGCGATGATCAGTGCTTTGGACATGACTGGATGTGAGTTGGTAAATTCGGGTTGAGACCCGGGTTTGCGACCCCAAGGCTTGCGACCCATTAACGACCGCTTTATAGCACACGGCGCTGAAAGCACGTCTCAAGTGCCAGAAAAAGCGGCTCATCATAGTTGCGCGTCTATATCTTGAGCAAGCGGCGACGCGCGCGTTGCAGCCTGCCCGCAACGCCCGTTCCGCAAGCTGGCCGGTCAAATACCGCGTGTTTCAGGCCACCGCGAGAGCCGGCCGTAACTTCGGTGCGCCGGTCACACCCGGCAGCGTGGTGAAGTCGGCAAGCATCCGCTCGACGATCGCTGCGTGCGGCAGCACCGTTCCGAAAAAGCGGGTGGTTACGCTGTCCTCTATCAGAATCGTAGGAAAATTTTCTACATCTAGGTCGTCAAAACGATCCGCATGGGTTTCGATATCGATCCATGCGAAACAGATATCTGGGTGCCTGTCAGCCAGTTGGTCGAATGCCGCCTGATAGTCGCGACAGGTTCCGCACCATTGCGCGCACAGGCAGGCAACGAATAGCGTGTCGCGGTCGTTGACGCGCTCGGCGATCCGGTCTTGGTCGGTGTCGAGATTCAGCGCGGGCATCAGGATTCCTTGCGTACTTTGTCAGGTGCTTTGGCGCGAATGTAGCATGGCGCGGATTTGACCGTGACCGACCACGATCTCAGGCGTGGCTCGCTCGCGTGAAGTGCCCGCCTGGCAGGACGGTTAGTTGGCCAGCCAGTTCCAGCTGCAACAGCGTGCTTTGTAACGTTGCGTCCGGCATATCGGTGCGGGCGGCCAGCATTTCAAGCGTAGCCGGGGCGTAACCAAGCGCGGCAAGCAGCGCATGGGCGTCGGGCCCGAGGTCGGTAGCGGCCGTCGCCACTGGGGCGAGCGCTGTGCCTGTCGACGGCGTGGGTTCGGCCGGGGTGCCCTTGCCGGGCGTCGACTTAGCGCTCCCTACCTTTGGCGGTGGGGCAAAACCCAACTCTTCCAGTATTTCCTCCGGGGTTTCGACGAGTCTGGCGCCCTGCTTGAGCATCCGGTGGCAACCCCTCGACAGCGGCGCATGGATCGAACCAGGCAGCGCGAACACCTCCCGCCCCATTTCATTGGCAAGTCGCGCTGTGATCAGCGAGCCGGAGCGCATCGCGGCTTCGACAACCAGTACGCCGCCAGCCAGTGCCGCGATCAGCCGGTTACGCTGAGGGAAATTCGCGGCGCGTGCGGGCGTGCCTAGCGGCCACTCGGAAACGATGCTCCCGGCGGCCGCGATTTGCCGCGCGAGCGGCTGGTGCGCGGCTGGATAGACCAGATCGGCACCGGTGCCGATC
>NZ_JBAURZ010000289.1:0-7929 GCF_049581445.1 Paraburkholderia sp.
AAGGCCGCATGGACCCTTTCCGACACACGGCTGGGTTCGCTTAGCAGTGTGGTCGCTTTGATGGTTGGCGTACTCACGTTCCCGCTGTCGGTGCTCGCCGACCGCTGGGGCCGCGTGAAGTGCATCGTCGTGATGGCGGCGATGTGGAGTTTGGCGACGCTCGGCTGCGCGTTCTCGACGAACTATGGCGAGATGCTGCTTGCGCGTGCGTTTGTCGGCATCGGCGAAGCTGCCTACGGCAGTGTTGGGATCGCCGTTATCCTGAGCATTTTTCCGGCACGGCTGCGCTCCACGCTTACCGCCAGCTTCATGGCGGGCGGCGCGTTCGGCTCGGTGCTGGGCATGGGCCTTGGGGGCGCAGTTGCGGCTCACCTGGGCTGGCGCTCGGCGTTCGGCGCGATGGCCGCCATGGGGATCGTGCTGGTCATCGTCTACCGGTTTGTTGTCACCGAGAAGCGTCTTGCGCTGCTGCAGCCGGCAGGCGTGAGCAGGCAGGTGCAAGGGCCTGGCGTGCGGATGAGTTTGCGCGCGCTGATGAAGGGGCTTTTCTCGACGAAGTCGGTGGTGTGTGCCTATGCAGGCAGCGGTATCCATCTGCTGGTGCCCGCTGCTGTGTGGGCGTGGATGCCAAGCTTCCTGAACCGTTACTACGGCATGGCCACCGGCAAGGCTGCAATGTGCGCGGCGGTGTTTGTGCTGGTGACGGGTGTTGGCATGGTGGTATGCGGGAACCTGGCCGACCGCCTCAGCAGGAATGCGCGGGAAAGGAAGTGGGCCACCGCGATCGTCTTTTGTCTGACGTGCTTCGTATTGCTCGCGATTGGCTTCCGCATGCCTGCGGGTCCCATGCAGCTCATTGTGATCGGCGCCGGGATGTTCTTCTGCGCAGGCGCTAGCGGCCCTTCAGGTGCGATGGTGGCCAACCTCACGCCGCCGTCTATTCACGCATCGGCATTTGCCACATTGACGCTGGCAAACAACCTGCTGGGTCTGGCACCCGCTGCCATTCTGACGGGGATCGTCGCGGACCGGATCGGGTTGCTTGGCGCGTTGCAACTCGTGCCGTTTGCGCCTCTTGTGGCAGCTGTCGCATTTTTTATCGGCAAGCGGAACTACGCCGGTGATCTGGATCGTCTGGACGCCCTGCGCGAGCAGGCCGTGCGCTGACCGTGGCTGTCGCCTCGCGGCGGACTAAATTTATTTTGCAGTTGAGCAATGGATAGGAGAACAAACATGGCGAAAGCAGTGCGCTTCCATGAAACCGGTGGTCCCGAAGTCTTACGCTACGAGGACGTTGAAGTGGGCGAGCCCGGCGCCGGACAGGTCCGCCTGCGCCATGAGGCAGTGGGTCTGAATTTCGCCGACACCTACTTCCGCAGCGGTCTGTACCCGGTCCCGATGCCCGCAGGCATGGGCGTGGAGGGGGCGGGGATGGTCGAGGCCATCGGCCCGGACGTGACAAACGTAGCGGTAGGCGATCGCGTGACCTACACCGGTTTTATCAACACGCTCGGCGCCTACAGTACCGAACGCCTGGTCCCGTCGGCCCCACTCATCAAACTGCCCGATGCGATCTCCTGCGAAACGGCTGCGGGTATGACCATGCGCGGCCTGACTTCGGCCTATCTGATGCGCCGCATTCACGACTTCAAGGCGGGCGACACCCTCCTGTTGCATGCGGCCGCCGGCGGTGTCGGTCTGATCGTGTCGCAATGGGCGAAGCTGCTGGGTCTCACCGTGATCGGCACGGTATCGACCGAAGCCAAAGGCGAGGTGGCGCGCGCACATGGTTGCGACCACGTTATCTACTATGGCCGGGAAGATGTCGCGAAGCGCGTGCGTGAGTTGACCAGTGGCGTTGGCGTGAACGTGGTGTTCGACAGCGTCGGCAAGGATACCTTCGAGGGCTCGCTCGATTCGCTCAAGCGGCGCGGTTTGATGGTCTGCGTTGGCACGGCGTCCGGTCCGATCCCGCCGTTCAATCCGCAGATTCTCGCGATGAAGGGATCGCTCTATCTGACCCGCCCAGCGCTCGCGGACTACATCGCGGACCCCGCCGAGAAGAACGAACTCGCTGGCGAGATCTTTGGGCATATCGCAGCGGGCCGTATCAGGATCGAACTCAACCAGCGCTACGCGCTTGAGGATGCCGCGCAAGCGCATCGGGATCTTGAATCGCGCAAGACGACCGGTTCGTCGGTCTTTGTCATCTGAGGAGCCAGTGATGCGACTCGAACCCTTGACGTGCGCGATCGGCGCAGAGTTCGTCGGCGTGAATCTCGCCGATGCCATTCACGACGACGGCCTGTTTGGCGAGATCCGTGCGGCGCTGCTGAAGCATCGCGTGCTGTTCCTGCGCGACCAGGATATCACGCGTGCCGAGCATGTGGCGTTTGCGCGCCGCTTCGGTGAACTGGAAGACCATCCGGTCGCGGGCAGTGATCCGGAATATCCTGGCCTCGTGCGCATCTACAAGACCCCGGATCACCCCAATGACCGGTACGAAAACGCGTGGCACGCGGACGCCACCTGGCGCGAAGCGCCGCAGTTTGGCGCGGTCCTGCGTTGCGTGGAGTGTCCGCCGGTTGGGGGTGACACGATGTGGGCGAACATGGCTCTCGCCTACGAGAACCTTCCGGCGCACATCAAGACGCAGATTGCAGAGCTGCGTGCCCGCCACAGCATCGAAGCGAGCTTCGGTGCCGCGATGCCGATCGAAAAGCGGCATGCACTCAAGGCGCAATTTCCCGACGCCGAGCACCCGGTCGTGCGCACGCACCCCGAGACCGGCGAGAAGGTGCTGTTCGTGAGCGCCTTCACCACCCATTTCACCAACTATCACACGCCGGACCGGGTGCGCTTCGGGCAGGACGCCAACCCGGGTTCGGGCGAGCTGCTGCGCTATCTGATCAGCCAGGCGTATATCCCGGAGCATCAGGTGCGATGGCGCTGGCAGAAGAACAGCATCGCGATCTGGGACAACCGGAGCACGCAGCACTACGCGGTGATGGACTATCCGCCATGTCACCGCAAGATGGAGCGAGCGGGAATTATCGGCGACAAGCCGTACTGACCTCGCAAAAGGCTGCTTGATGACACTCGATACAACACCGACCATTTTGATGGTCCCGGGTTTGCGCGACCATGTCGCGGAGCACTGGCAAACCCTGCTGCAGCACAGGCTGCCGAAGGCGGCCTCGGTGCCGCCGCTAGAACACGACAAGCTCAGTTGCGCGGCACGCGTTGCGGCGCTCGACGCAGCACTCGCGAAAATCGACGGCCCGGTGATTCTGGTCGCGCACAGCGCGGGCGTCATGATCACCGTGCAGTGGGCCCAGCAGCACAGCCGCAAGATTCACGGTGCGTTGCTCGCCGCTCCTGCCGACCTCGAGATGCCGCTGCCGGCCGGTTATCCGGCCATCGAAGCGTTGGCGCAAAACGGCTGGCAGCCGATCCCGCGCCAACCACTGCCGTTCCCGAGCATCGTCGGCGCGAGCCGCAACGATCCGCTCGCGCAGTTCGAGCGCGTGGCCGCGATGGCGAAGGACTGGGGCAGTCGCCTGGTCGATCTCGGCGAAGTGGGGCACCTGAATCCCGCGGCGGGTTTTGGCGAATGGGCAATGGCGGAGACACTGATCCATGAACTTGTGTGATCAGCAGTGGGCCGTCCAGGCTGAGCAGGACGCTGGCGAGGAAGTGGGTCAGGAAGTTCGCCAGAAGCGCGGGCTGACGATCGACGTCTTTTTCGATTTCGTCTGCCCGTGGTGCCTGATCGGCAAACGCAACCTCGACACGGCCGTGTCCCGTTTTGTCGGTTTGCAACCCGATCTGCAGGTGAAGGTGCGATGGCGTTCCCATCAACTCCTGCCCTACACGCCAATCAATGGCCTGCCGTATCAGGCTTTCTATCGTGATCGTCTGGGCGGTCCTGAAGCCGTGGCGGCAAGGCGCGCAGAAGTGCAGCGGGCAGGACGCGACGCCGGTATCGAGTTTGCATTTGACCGGATCGAAGTGTTGCCCAACACCGCTGCCGCGCACGAGCTGGTTGACTTCGCTGCGAGCCTTGTTGGCGAAGCGCAATGTACAGCGCTGATTGATCGCCTGTTGACTGCCTACTTTATGGGTGGCGAGAACATTGGCGACCACCGGGTTCTCGAGCGCCTCGGACGCGACTGCGGTCTGGAGCGCGAAAGCCTGAAGGAGCATCTGGCGCAATCGCGAGACTGCGCTGGCCCGACCGGTCGGCGAGTGTTGCAGGCTGAGCCGGGAGTGAGCGGCGTGCCGCACTTCGTGTTCAGCACGGGTTACACGTTCTCCGGCGTCCAGTCGCCCGAAGTCATGGTTGCGCTGATGGTTTCGGCCACGCGAAATTAAAGGAATGACGCATGTCACGTCTTATACCGGTTAGTACAACAGAGGAACTCGCGCCGGGTCAACGCAAGCTGGCCTTCGTTGAAGGCCGCAGCATTGTGTTGTTCAACATCGACGGCACGATTCACGCCATTGACAACTCGTGTCCACATGGCGGCGCCTCGCTCGCCAGCGGCCAACTGGACGGATACGTGCTGCGCTGTCCGGCGCACGGCCTGCGGTTTGACCTGCGTACCGGACACACGCCGAGGGCAGGCTGCTTGAGCCTGACGACCTTGCCGGTTCTGGTAGCCGACGGAAAGCTGCTGGTGAGCCTGCCGGAGAGCCTTGAGGGACCAGCCGCTTCCGCCGTGCACGTCCCGGCCGGTTCGGCAATGTGTTCCAGCGCGCTGCAGGAAACACCCACTCAGGAGAAGCAACGATGCAAGGTCTGATGATGCAGCAGCCGCTGCTGGTCGCTTCGCTGCTCATGCACGCCGAACGCCATCACGGCAGCCAGGAAATCGTTTCGCGACGGGTCGAAGGGGACCTTCACCGCTATTCATATCGGGACCTCGCGCAACGCGCGCGCCGCATGGCAAACGCGCTGGCAGCCCTCGGCATCAGGCCGGGCGAGCGGGTCGGGACGCTGGCGTGGAACGGCTATCGCCACATGGAGTTGTATTTTGCCGTGTCGGGGTCCGGCTCCGTGTTGCATACGCTCAACCCCCGCCTGCACGTCGACCAGCTGGCGTACATCATCGAGCACGCCGAGGATCGCGTCGTGTTCTTTGACCTGACGTTTCTGCCGCTGATCGAAAGCGTCGCGCCACGGGTTAAAAGCCCGAAGCTCTTCGTGGCGATGGCCGACCGGGCGCAAATGCCGGAAGCGCTCGGTCTGTCCGGCAGGCTGATGTGCTACGAGGACCTCATCGATCGTCACGACGACGTTTTCGACTGGCCGCCGCTCGACGAGAACAGTGCATCGTCGCTGTGCTACACATCGGGCACCACCGGCAATCCGAAGGGCGTGTTGTATAGCCACCGCTCGACTATTCTGCATACCTACGCAGCGGCACTGCCAGATTCGCTGAACTGTTCGGCGCGCGACGTGATCCTGCCAGTCGTGCCGATGTTCCATGTGAACGCGTGGGGGCTGCCGTACATCGCCTGCATGGTCGGCGCGAAGCTGGTGTTTCCGGGGCCGGCGCTCGACGGTAAATCGCTATATGAACTGATCGAGGCGGAACAGGTGACGCTTTCGGCCGGTGTGCCGACCGTGTGGCAAGGATTGCTTGCCCACGTTAATGCGATCGGGGGAGCGTTCTCGTCGATGCGGCGCACGATTATCGGCGGCGCGCCCTGTCCGACAGCGATGACGGCGACGTTCCAGGAACGTCATCAGGTCGACGTGCTGCACGCATGGGGCATGACGGAATTGAGCCCGGTCGGCACGGTATGCAGCTTCAAGGCGCATCAGCTCACGCTGCTGCAGGCGGACCGCTACACGGTTCAGGCGAAGCAGGGACGTGCGGTGTTCGGCATCGACATGAAGATCGTCGGCCCGGACGGTGAAGAGTTGGCGTGGGACGGCCACGCTGCGGGCGACCTGCAGGTGCGCGGCCCGTGGGTCACGCGGCAGTACTTTGGCAGTGACGACGCCTCGCCACTGCAAGACGGCTGGTTCCCGACCGGAGACGTCGCGAGGATCGACCCCGACGGCTTCATGCAGATCACGGACCGCAGCAAGGACGTCATCAAATCAGGCGGCGAGTGGATCAGTTCGACCGACATCGAAAACGTCGCGTACCTGCACCCGGAAGTCACGACCGCGGTCTGCATCGGCGCGCGGCATCCGAAATGGGACGAGCGCCCGCTGCTGCTGATCGTGAAGAAGCCGGGCAGCGCGCTCGCCGAAGATGAGCTGCTGCGCTTCTTCGACGGCCGGGTCGCGAAGTGGTGGACGCCGGACGCCGTGGTGTTCGTCGACTCGGTCCCGCATGGCGCGACCGGCAAGGTTCTCAAGCACCAGTTACGGCAACAGTTCGCAGAGTATTTTTCCCCGGCCTGACACGCCGGATTTGCAGCAACGCAGCTTTGTTCGAGCAACAACCAGAAAAAATGCCGGCCATGCCCGGTACACCATCGGAGACACAGAATGAAATTGAAGTTGAGCGGCGCCGCGGCGCTTCTGATGTTCGCCACTGCCGCACATGCGCAATCGTCGGTCACACTCTACGGCGTACTTGATAGTGGCCTGCTGTATCAAAGCACTTCCGCAGCCACTTTCCAGCCGACTGCGCGCAACCAGGGACATGTCTATCAGCTCAAGGACGGCGGCATCTATTCCAGCTTCTGGGGCTTGAAGGGGAGCGAGGACATTGGCGGCGGCTACAAGATCAATTTCAAGCTGCAGGGTTCGTTCAACAGCTCGAACGGCAAGACCGGGTTGGCTGACACGCCGGGAGCTACCGCGTTATTCAACCAGTACGCGACCGTTGGCGCATCCGGGCCGTTCGGCACCTTTGATGCGGGCCGGCAGATCATCCCGATGATCTATGCAATGGCGGAAACCGACGTCCGCGGCGCACAGTACTTCGGCAGTATTCTGACCGCGTGGCTGGGCATGAATCAGGCAGCAGGCTGGCCCGGCACCAGCACCAACGCGCCGATCGGTGCGCTGTACGACAGCAATGCGCTGGTCTACACGTCGCCGAAATTCTACGGCACATCGCTTGGGCTCGAGTACGCGCCGGGCGGCGTCGCCGGTCAATTCCAGGGCGGCACGCGCGAGTCGGCCGTACTCAAGTATTCGAATTACGGCCTGAATCTGTCCGGCGTGTACTACAACGGACACGATACCAATCCGTTCCCGCTGACCTACCCGACGGCTCCGGCCATAGCTGCGACAGGCCAGGACAACAATCGCTTTTATTATCTCGGCGCGATGTACACGATTGGCGGATTTTCAGTATCGGGCTCGTACAGCATCGGCAAGGATCCGGCAAAAAGCAACAGCGCGGACTTCGAAATGGCATCGGGCGGCCTTGGCTACCAGTTCAGTCCGTTTTTCAAGATCACGTCCGGCTACTACTACCTGAAGGACCGGAACCATTCAGCGAACCACTCGAGCGAATTCGCGGTGGGTGCTGAATACAGTCTGTCGAAGCAGACCAAGGCATACGCCCAGGTCGGGTATGTCGACAACAAGGGGACCATGAACCAGACAATCATTTACGGAGCGCCGGTCGCGCCAGGCGTGTCCACCACTGCGGCAATGATCGGCATCCGCCATACGTTCTGATCCCGTTACCCTCCTCGACAGGAGCAAGCCATGAAAAATATTCAGATACTCGAGCTGACCGTCGCTGCATTGATCGTTGCCACTTCCATCAATGCGTGGTCGCAGACCGGCGATACGGCCAGCGCACCGGCTAGTGCGCCAGGCACCTCAGCGATGGCGCCCGGCAGTGCGGTGCCGGCCACTGGCAGAAAAGCGGATCGCGCGCTGCGCAGGAAGGTTTATGCCGCCATCGGCAAGCACAAGGAGATCAGCGCTGGAGATATCAGCATCATCGC
>NZ_JBAURZ010000290.1:0-22459 GCF_049581445.1 Paraburkholderia sp.
GGTTGCCGTGCTGACAGGCATCACCGGACGCGTTACCGGCGTTACCACCGACTCGACTACCGGCTCAGCCCGGTACCCCACCGCGTCGCGCCCTCTGGCTGCGTCTTTTGCAGCCTGCCGCTCAGCGCGCTCCGCAGCCACGGCCTCAGTGACGCGCAGACGTTCACGCCGCCGCACCACACGTGCGAGGCGCACGCCGCCGAGTCCCACCACAACCAGCACGACACCCGCCAACACCGCTACAAGCTGCCCAAAGCCGGTGAGCTCCGGCCGATGCAGGCCGATCAGCCACACCACCATCAGCAAGCCCGTCAGCCAGTTCACATGCCCGACGACCTTGGCGACCGTGGTAGTCAGCGCGCCGTCAATCGAAGCATGGAAAGCCAGCCACGCCAGCCCGATCAGCGCAATACCCAGCCCTTGCCCGACCAGCGTGGGCTCGGTTTGCACCAGTTGCAGTGCGTTGTACAGCGAGGTCCACGGCGTCAGCAGGAACAGCAGGCCGAACGCCAGCAACAGCAAGGCATCGATGATCAGGATGGCGCGCAGCAGCGGCTTCATAGGCGTTTAGTCCACGTGGTAGTTGGGCGCTTCCTTGGTGATCTGCACGTCATGCACATGCGACTCGCGCAGGCCCGCACCGGTGATCTGGACGAACTCGGCCTTGTCATTCATCTCCGCGATGGTGCGGCAGCCGCAGTAACCCATGCTGGCGCGCACGCCGCCGATCAGCTGGAACAGGATCGCGTTGACCGAACCCTTGTAGGCGACGCGGCCTTCAATGCCTTCCGGCACGAGCTTGTCGATGTTCGCCGAGTTGTCCTGGAAGTAACGGTCTGCTGCGCCGTCCTTCATCGCGCCGACCGAACCCATGCCACGATACGACTTGTACTGACGGCCCTGATACAGGAACACGTCGCCCGGCGATTCTTCGGTGCCGGCGAACATGCTGCCCATCATCACGGCATTCGCGCCAGCTGCCAGCGCCTTGCTGATATCGCCCGAGAAGCGCACACCGCCGTCAGCGATGACCGGTACACCCGTGCCCTTGAGCGCTTCCGATACGTTGGCAATCGCCGTCACCTGCGGCACGCCCACACCCGCGACGATACGCGTGGTACAGATCGAGCCTGGGCCGATGCCTACCTTCACGCCATCCGCGCCGTATTCGACCAATGCCTTCGCTGCCGCGGCCGTGGCGATGTTGCCGCCAATCACTTCCACGTGCGGGAAGTTCTTCTTGACCCAACGGACGCGCTCGAGTACGCCCTTGCTGTGACCGTGGGCGGTATCCACGACGATCACATCCACGCCCGCCTGCACCAACAGCGTGACGCGCTCTTCGTTGTCTTCACCAACCCCGACTGCGGCGCCCGCGCGCAGCTTGCCGTGTTCGTCCTTACACGCATCCGGGTGTTCGGTCTGCTTGGTGATGTCCTTCACCGTCATCAGGCCGCGCAGTTCGAACGAGTCGTTGATGACCAGCACGCGCTCGAGCCGGTGGCTATGCATCAGCGCCTTGGCTTCGGCGAGCGGCGTGCCTTCCTTGACGGTGACGAGGCGTTCGCGCGGCGTCATGATGTTGCGCACCGGCTCGTCCAGACGCTCTTCGAAACGCAGGTCGCGGTTGGTGACGATGCCAATCAGTTGCGCGCCTTCGACGACCGGGAACCCGGAAATGCCATGCTGGCGGGACAGCGCAATCACGTCGCGCACCTTCATTTGCGGCGGCACCGTGATCGGATCACGCACCACGCCCGATTCGAAACGCTTCACTTTGGCCACTTCACTCGCCTGCTCGGCCGGCGTGAGGTTCTTGTGGATGATGCCGACACCGCCCATTTGCGCCATGGCAATGGCGAGGCGGGCTTCGGTGACCGTGTCCATGGCGGCGGACACGAGCGGCATATTCAGGGAAATGTTGCGGGTCAGCCGGGTCTTGAGGCTGGTGTCGCGCGGCAGAACGTCGGAGAAGGCCGGGACGAGGAGCACGTCATCGAACGTGAGTGCTGTTTGGATCAGACGCATGGCAAATCCTATAGGCGCAAAAGCGAATTATACGCGAAACCTCGCCGGTTTTCACTGCACGAACAGGAGGTTAGCGAATTTCCCGCGATTTTCCAGGGTCTTTCCAGACACTTTCAGCAGGCAGGTTTCGCTTCGTCGTTCGGGTCCGTTTCGAACGGGTTTCGTTTGCGCGAGTGCAGGATCAAACAAGACGCCCGACCTTGCGGCACGGTAATCTGCGCAACCGTTCAGTTTTCAGGTTGGAGCAGTCAATGCAGCGTGGTGTGGCTTACGGCGTGATGGCCGGGGCGTTGTGGGGCATGGTGTTTCTGGTGCCGCGAATTTTGCCCGATTTTTCCCCGCTGCTGCTGAGCGCGGGCCGCTACACCATGTATGGTCTCGTTTCGCTGGCCGCCGCCCTGCCGATGGCGCGCTCCCTGCTGACCCGGCTGACGCGCGAGGATCTCGCCGCGCTCGCCAGGCTCGCGCTGGCGGGCAACCTGCTCTACTACGTGCTGCTGTCGAGCGCCGTGCACCTGATCGGCATTGCGCCCTCGTCGCTGATCGTCGGCGTGTTGCCGGTCACCATCACGCTGCTCGGCCGTCGCGACCACGGCGCGGTACCGCTGGCCCGGCTCGCATGGCCGCTGGCGATGGTCATGGCCGGAATTGTCTGCATTAATGTGGATGTGTTCACAACGGCTCCCGACGGCGCCCCGGTCGGCATGCTGACGAAGCTCGCCGGACTCGCCTGTGCGGTTGGCGCGCTCGTCTGCTGGACGTGGTTTGCCATTGAAAACTCTCGCTATCTGCAGCGTCAGACCCATTTCAACGGCAACGAATGGTCGGTGTTATGGGGCGTGGTGACGGGTGCGCTCGGCGCGTCGTTATGGCTGGTGATCGGTTTGTTGCCGACCGGCAGCCTCCAGACAACGCTTGCCAGCGAGCGCTGGCACAGCTTCTGGCTGCTCAACCTCGGATTGGCGATTGGCGCGTCATGGCTGGGTAACGGGCTGTGGAACGCCGCCTCGAAGCGCTTGCCGTTGACCTTGTCTGGTCAGATGATCGTGTTCGAGACGTTGTTCGCACTGCTTTACGCGTTCATTTACGACCACCGGTTGCCGAGGCCGCTTGAAATGGCCGCCATTGCGCTGCTAGTGGCCGGCGTGAGCTGGTCGGTACGGCAGCATGCAGATGATGATGCGGGAAGCGCGTCGATCGAGGAGAAGGCGCAGGCGTCGGCGCATTAGGTGGCGCATGAATCGGCGCCCGCGAGACCGTTACGTTCCACTATCCGGCGGATTCACCCGCGCACCGATTAGAGCCGCTGCCAGCCAGCAGACCTGCCGCCCTACCGCGAGTCCCGGTGCATCCACCTGCGCCCTTCAATCGATCCTGCCTTGCGAGTCTTCTCGACCCGCCGCTGGCGCGCGGCCTTCGGATCGACCAGCAGCGGACGATAGATTTCCACCCGATCGTGATCGGCAAGCACCGCATCGAGCGGCTTGAGCTTGCCGAACACACCTACCTTCTGCTCCGCAAGATTGATCTGCGGATAGCGTTCGAGGATGCCACTAGCATCCAGCGCCTGCCGCACCGTCGCGCCTTCGGGGAGTTCGACGGCAACCAGCGCCTGCCCACCCGGCAGCGCGTAACAAACTTCGATCGACAGCACGGCGCTCATGCCTTACCGTAGCGCTGATCAGCGCGCTTCACGAATGATTCAACGAAGGTGTTGGCGATATGACTGAACACCGGGCCGATGATCTTCTCGAGGATGATGTTGGTGAATTCGTAGTGCAACGCGAATTCGATCTTGCAGGCATCTTCGCGAAGGGGCGTAAAGCGCCAGTAGCCAGTGAATTTCCTGAACGGGCCATCAGCGAACTCCATATCGATACGCGTGGGCCGCTGCATGCTGTTGCGGGTCGCGAAGTGCTGTTTGATGCCCTTGAAGTTGATATCGATCTTCGCCTCCATGCCCGCTTCATCCTGGCGACGGACCTCGACCCCGCCGCACCAGGGCAGGAAGTTGGGGTAATCAGCGACATCGGTGACGAGGTCGAACATCTGTTCCGCCGAATGGCGTATCAACACGGTTTTCTGGACATCTGCCATAAATTGGACAGCACGTGGCAAGGGTGGACAAGCGCAGCGGGCTTTCCTCGCCCCGCTTTGCTAAAATCGTGATTTTAAACGAGTTGGGCACTTTCCATTCATGAGCATCATAGACAACAGAAAAGCCTTCTACGACTACTCGGTCGAAGAACGCTACGAAGCAGGGCTCGTGCTCGAAGGATGGGAGGTCAAAGCGTTGCGCGCCGGCCGCGGGCAGATCAAGGAAGGCTATGTCGTTATCAAGAATAACGAACTGTTCCTGATCGGCACGCACATCAGCCCATTGCCCGAGGCGTCCACCCATATCACGCCAGACCCCGTACGCACCCGCAAGCTCCTCCTGCATAGCGAGGAAATCAGCAAGCTGATCGGCAAGGTCGAGCAGCGTGGTTATACGCTCGTGCCGCTAAACTTTCATTACAAGGGTGGCCGCGTCAAATGTGAAATCGGCCTCGCGAAGGGCAAGAAGCAGCACGACAAACGCGAAACCGAGAAGAAGCGCGACTGGGAACGCGAAAAGGCGCGCTTGATGCGCACGCCGACCTGAGTTGAAGCGGCGCGGGGCGCCTCGCGGCGGATGCGGAGCGCCTGCGGCGCTGCCGGCCCGCTGATCGTTTGTCGGCAGTGGCAGCTACCGCAGAGCGGCTGTAGCAGCTACCCCCGCACGGCTGCGGCGTTTGAGCGGCTGCTGCGCCAACTCCAGAGCGGCTGTTGCCACAGCCGCCCCACCCGCCCAACACACGCCGCCGTTTAGCGAACCTCAGTGCCGCCCTTGCCCTTGTTCACAATCGTCAGCGCGGACGCAATCATCGCACTCATGTTGGACAGATCGCCCGGCACGATTAGCGTGGTGCCTTGCTTGGCGAGATTGCCGAACGCATTCACGTATTGTTCGGCCACCTTCAGGTTGACCGCTTCCATGCCGCCAGCCGACTGGATCGCCGCGGCAATCTTCTGAATAGCCTGTGAATTCGCCTCGGCGACCGCCAGAATCGCTGCCGCCTGCCCCTGGGCCTGATTGATCGCCGCCTGCCGTTCGCCTTCCGACTTCTGGATCGCCGCCTCACGGCCGCCCGAAGCAATATTGATCTGCTCCTGCTTGCGCCCTTCCGACGCCGCGATCAACGCGCGCTTCTCACGCTCGGCCGTAATCTGCGCCTGCATCGCATGAAGAATTTCCTTCGGCGGCGTCAGATCCTTGATTTCGTAGCGCAGCACTTTCACACCCCAGTTCGAAGCCGCCTCATCGAGCGAAGACACGATACTGTGATTGATGTAATCGCGTTCCTCGAAGGTCTTGTCGAGTTCGAGCTTACCGATTACCGAACGCAACGTGGTCTGCGACAACTGCGTGATCGCGAACACGAAATTGCTCGAACCGTACGACGCCTTCATCGGGTCCGTAACCTGAAAGTACAGCACGCCGTCAACCTGCAACTGGGTGTTGTCACGCGTGATACACACCTGGCTCGGCACATCCAGCGGGATTTCCTTGAGGACGTGCTTATAGGCAATCCGGTCCACGAACGGCACGACCAAGGTCAGCCCCGGCGTGAGCGTTGCGTGATAGCGGCCAAGCCGCTCGAGTACCCACGCATGCTGCTGCGGCACGATCTTGATGGTCTGCGCCGCGATCACGATGACGATGATGAGAAGGACTGCTCCGACGATAGTCGAATCCATAGTTACTCCACTCTCTGGCTTGAATTGTTATGTTGTGCGGCCAGCCTGCGTCAGGTTGTGCCCCACTCCCCCGGCCGAGGTGCCTGCTTCTGACATTCACCTCGGTTTTGAAAACCTCACGCACCCGCCGCCCGCTTGCTGGCCACGACAATCAGGCGGCTGCCGTCGAGCGCGCTGATTTCGTAGACCTTGGCATCCTCCGGTTCGCCCGGCGCAAGTTCGACATCCCACGCGGCGCCCCGATAGTTTGCGCGTGCCCGCCGGTCACGCCATCCGGTTACGGCCAGTGTCTGACCGATATCCATATTCACATCGGGATTGCGCGCGGCCACCGTACGTGTCCTGCGGCCAAACCGCGACCGCCGTAGCAGCAACACTGCTGCCAACGCCACCAGCGCGGCGACTACGAACTGCACATCGGCGTTTGCGCCCGCTATCCGCGTGAACGCAGCCGCGATGAAACCCAATGCGATCATCAACAAATAAAAGGTGCCGCTCATCAACTCCAGCACGATCAGCACACCCGCTCCGACCCACCAGAACAGTCCACCTGGCGCCACGTCGACCTCCCCCAAAGCAAAACACCCCGGATCTACCGGGGTGTTTATAGCACGAAGCTGGTGCAATTTACCGCGCGCCCGCGTTCTGTTTGATGAACCGCAGGCGGCGGTAACGCGTGCTGCTTATTTGCTGACTTACTTTGCTGACTTAGCCAGCGCCTGCCACGTCTCGATGATCGTGTCCGGGTTCAGCGAGATCGACGCAATGCCTTCTTCCGTCAGCCACTGCGCGAAATCCGGATGATCCGAAGGACCCTGGCCGCAAATACCGACGTACTTGTTCAGCCGGAGGCACGTCTCAATGGCGCGCTTGAGCATGAACTTCACAGCCGGATCGCGCTCGTCGAAATCCACAGCCAGCAGTTCCATGCCGGAATCGCGGTCGAGACCCAGCGTGAGCTGCGTCAAGTCGTTCGAACCGATCGAGAAGCCGTCGAAGAACTGCAGGAACTCTTCGGCGAGGATCGCGTTCGACGGCACTTCGCACATCATGATGAGACGCAGCCCCTTCTCGCCACGCTTCAGGCCGAACTTGCCGAGCAGACCAACCACACGCTCCGCCTGCTTGAGCGTGCGCACGAACGGCACCATGATCTCGACGTTGTCCAAACCCATCTCTTCGCGCACACGCTTCAACGCGATGCATTCCATCTGGAACGCTTCGGCAAAGTCTTCGGCGATGTAACGCGACGCACCACGGAAACCGAGCATCGGGTTTTCTTCGTCCGGCTCGTAACGCGAGCCGCCAATCAGCTTCTTGTACTCGTTCGACTTGAAGTCCGACAGACGCACGATGACGGGCTTCGGATAAAACGCCGCCGCGATCGTGGCAATCCCTTCGGTCAGCTTGTCGACGTAGAACGCGCGCGGCGACGCGTGACCGCGTGCAACGCTTTCGACCGCTTTCTTTAGATCCGGATCGACGTTCGGGTACTCCAGAATCGCCTTCGGATGCACGCCGATGTTGTTGTTGATGATGAACTCGAGCCGCGCGAGGCCCACGCCCGCGTTCGGCAACTGCGAGAAGTCGAACGCGAGTTGCGGATTGCCGACGTTCATCATGATCTTCACCTTGATCGGCGGCAGTTCGCCGCGCTGGACTTCGGTGATTTCAGTTTCGAGCAGGCCGTCGTAGATCTTGCCTTCGTCGCCTTCCGCGCACGACACGGTAACGAGCGCGCCTTCCTTCAGCAGATCGGTTGCGTCGCCGCAGCCCACCACGGCCGGCACGCCCAGTTCACGCGCGATAATCGCCGCGTGGCAGGTACGCCCGCCGCGGTTCGTGACGATCGCCGAAGCGCGCTTCATTACCGGTTCCCAGTTGGGGTCGGTCATGTCGGCCACCAGCACGTCGCCGGGCTGCACGCGGTCCATCTCCGACGGATCGTGAATCACGCGTACCGGACCCGCGCCGATCTTCTGGCCGATCGCGCGGCCCGTGATGATGACCTGCGACTGGCCCTTCAGCTTGAAGCGCTGCTCGGCCTTGCCCGATGCCTGGCTCTTCACCGTTTCCGGGCGCGCCTGCAGGATGAAGATCTTGCCGTCGCGGCCGTCCTTGCCCCACTCGATGTCCATCGGACGCTGGTAGTGCTTCTCGATGATCACCGCGTACTTCGCCAGTTCGATCACGTCTTCGTCGGTGATCGAGAAGCGGTTGCGTTGCTCATGAGGAACGTCAACGGTTTTCACGCGACCAGGCTCGCCCGGCTTGGTGAATTCCATCTTGATCAGCTTGGAGCCAATCGAGCGGCGAATAATCGGATACTTGCCTTGCGCAAGCGTGGTCTTGTAGACGTAGAACTCGTCCGGATTGACGGCGCCCTGCACGACGGTTTCACCCAGACCGTAGCTCGACGTGATGAACACCGCGTCCTTGAAGCCGGATTCCGTATCGAGCGTGAACATCACGCCGGCCGCGCCGACGTCCGAGCGCACCATGCGCTGCACGCCAGCGGACAACGCCACTTCAGCGTGGGTAAAGCCCTTGTGGACACGATAGGAAATGGCGCGGTCGTTATACAGCGACGCGAACACGTGCTTCATGCGATCGAGCACGTCTTCGACGCCGACCACATTGAGGTAGCTTTCCTGTTGACCCGCAAACGACGCGTCCGGCAGATCTTCTGCCGTGGCCGACGAGCGGACTGCGAACGAAAGCTCTTCAGGCGAGCTGTTCTGGAGCGTGTCGAAGCCCGCGCGAATGTCAGCCTCGAGCTTCGGCTGAAGCGGTGCGTCGACAATCCATTGACGGATTTCCTTGCCGGCTTCGGCAAGTGCTTTCACATCGTCGACGTCGAGCGTCTCAAGACGTTTGGCGATGCGTTCGGTCAGGTCGTTGTGATGGAGAAAGTCGCGAAATGCCAGCGCCGTCGTGGCGAAACCGGTCGGCACACGGACGCCAGCCTGTGCGAGTTGACTGATCATCTCGCCCAGTGAGGCATTCTTGCCGCCGACAATCTCCACATCGGTCATTCGCAACTGCTCGAATGGAACTACATACGCCTGATCCTTTGCGACGTTAACTGCGTTAGTCATACAAGCCCCTAAGTGTGAAAGAAATACTCGGCTGTGCAAGTGGGCTTGGACACGAGCGCTCATAGGAAGCGGGATCTCGGGTCTTGCACAACCTGTTAGATAAGCAATCGCGTTAAAGCGCGGTGGCGGAACCTTGCAACCGCCCAACGATGCATGCAAAAAGCACGACGAAGCCAGCGGTTCGACGATATTTTTCAAAATCGCCGCAAGTTATCGGCAAAAACGCAGCAAAAACGCAGCAAAAAGCGGGCCGATGACCGGGCGATAGGCGCGAGTTAAGCGCGGTTCGCACGCAATTGCTTATCCAACAGGTTGCCGCTATTCTACCGTGCCGACTCTCGAAATGTGACTGTCGGACGAGAATTGCGCCTCGAACCGCGCCCCGGACCTGCCGACGGGCTCCTTGCGAGGCCGCGGCGGCCAGCGGGGCGCATGAGCGGTGCCCACGGCGCGCTATGCCGACCCTGCTGCAGCCTGCGGTTAGCCACCGCGCAGCGGCCGTCGACACGGCGATGTTTGATTCGAGCGTTTTTTTCCGCTCACGTTCCCTGCCCCACTGATGCCGCCCACCGTATTCATCGTCTCCGACGGTACCGGGATCACTGCCGAAACCTTCGCGCATTCGATCCTTTCCCAGTTCGACCAGAAATTCCGTCTGGTCCGCGTACCCTTTGTCGATTCCACCGAGAAAGCCTACGCGACGCTGGAAAAAATCAACGAAGCGGTCCAGCAGGACGGCCGACGACCGATCGTCTTCACGACGCTAGTCGACAGCGCGTCGAACAAGATCGTCAAAGGCTCGAATGCGCTGGTGCTGGATATGTTCCAGACCTTCGTTGAACCGCTCGAACAGGAACTGGAACTAAAGTCGAGCCACGCCATGGGCCGTGGTCACCAGAATGCGGACACTGAGGAGTACAAGAACCGCATCGAGGCGATCAATTTCTCGCTCGCTCACGATGACGGTCAATCCAATCGCAATCTGGCCGACGCCGACGTGATTCTGGTTGGCGTGTCGCGCAGCGGCAAAACGCCGACGAGCCTTTATCTGGCCATGCAGTATGGAGTTAAGGCGGCCAACTATCCGCTGATCCCGGAAGACTTCGAGCGCGGCAAGCTGCCGACGCCGCTGCTCGCGCATCGTCAAAAGATGTTCGGCTTGTCGATCGATCCGCAACGGCTCTCGGAAATTCGCAACGAGCGCCGTCCGGGCAGCAAGTACGCGGCGCCAGAGAACTGCCGTTACGAGATCAATGAAGCGGAAACGATGATGCGGCGGGAGGGGGTCAAGTGGTTGTCGTCGACGCACAAGTCGATCGAAGAGATCGCGACGACAATCCTGCAAGAGATCAAGCTCGACCGGCAAGCTTATTGAGCGATGTCGGGCGGTCGTGGTGCAATGGCTGCGACCGCTTTTATTTGAGCTTCCCGCCGCGCGCTGTGGCGAGCCGTGCGGTTGTGGCGATCCCAGGTGCTGCGGTGAGCCGTGGGGCGGCGACGATCCGTGACGATACAGCGAGCGGTGACACGGCCCGGTTCAATCGCAGTCGATCAGCCACCGCGCTGCTGGCGACACTGCTCGAACAGGCACACAGCCGCCGCCGCGGCGACATTCAAAGATTCCATTCCACCCGGCTGCGGGATCGTCACGCGCAGCGTGACGGCGTCCCGCCACGACTGCGACACGCCAGCGCCCTCATTGCCCATGACCCAGGCAAGCTGCCCGGATAAGTCGCAATCGTAGATGGCCTCAGCGCCGTGCGAGTCCGTGATAACCACCGGCACCGCAAGGCGCTCGATCAACGTCTGCGGCTCGACATCCTCGTGAATTTGCAGCAGGAAATGCGCGCCCATGCCCGAGCGCAGCACTTTCGACGACCATGCGTAGGCCGTGCCCGGCGCGCAGAATACCTGTTGAATGCCAGCTGCGGCCGCGCTGCGCAGAATAGAGCCGACATTGCCCGCATCCTGCACGCCGTCAAGCACCACGCAAGTCTGCGCCACCCGCTCCGGCAACTGCGCCGCGAGCTTCTCGACCAGCAACAGAATCCCGACCCCATTCACCACGTTAGATAGTTGCCCGAACAGTGCATCCGGCAACGTCACGATGCGCTGCTCGTCGATCCGCGCCACGATCGCCTGCGCCTCTTCGTGACGCAACGCGCCTTCGGTAATGATGCAGGTTTCGGGCTGGCCGGCGACGTCCAGATACGCGCTCGCGAGATGAAAGCCTTCGAGCAGCGCATGACCACTGCGACGCTGTTGATGCGTCGAACCGGCCAATGCTTTCAGGCGCTTGTAGAGCGGATTGTCCCGCGAGGTGATGGCTTTCACAGGCAGCGAAGACAGTGAGAAAGTGAGAGAAGCAGAATGAGATGCCGCTGTAGCTTCAGGAACGCGCGTCGTTTTCGCCGAATGGGTCGTCGAGCCATTCTTTGCCCACGACGACCGGTGGCAGCACCACCACCTCGGTGCTTAACGTAACCAACGCGCCCACCTTGCCGAACCGCACATGCGCCTCGCGCACCGGCGCAAATGAGCGTCGGTGGTGTTCGCATGGCCCGTGCTCACGCAACGCTGCAAGGTGCTGCGGCGTGCCGTAGCCCGAGTGCGCGTCGAAACCATAGACGGGAAAGGTCTGATGCAACTGCAGTAGCATCCGGTCGCGCGTGACCTTCGCGAGAATCGACGCTGCAGAAATGGACTTGACCAGCGCGTCGCCGCCGATGATCGCCTCGCTGCGAATGCTCAGCACCGGGCACCGATTACCGTCGATCTTGACGAGCGTAGGCACCACCGACAACCCTTCCACCGCGCGCTTCATCGCCAGCATGGTTGCGTGCAGGATGTTGAGCGTATCGATCTCTTCGACCGAAGCCGACGCAACGCAATAAGCCAGCGCCCGCTCGACGATCTTGTCGTACAGTTCGTCGCGCTTTTTAGCAGTGAGCGCCTTCGAATCGTCGAGACCGCGGATCATCGGTTTCGACGGATCGAAAATCACCGCCGCCGCCACCACCGGTCCAGCTAGCGGCCCCCGCCCTGCTTCGTCCACACCGCAGACGATTTCGTCCGGTGCGTTGAAGTTAAAACCGGGCTGCTCCGCCTTAGCCGCGGACTTGCGCCGGGGCGCACGAGCGCCGTTCATCGACGCACCCCACGGCGCTCGACCACGCTCGCGACCACTTCCGCTGCACGCTGGGCTGTGTTTTGCTTCAGCACGTGATGCATTTCCGTGAAGATTTCCGTCAGCGTGCGCCGGTTGGCCTCGTCGCGCAACTGTTTCAGCGTGGCATCCGCGAGCGCCTCGGGCGTTGCGAAGTGCTGCAGTATCTCCGGCACGACGAAGCGTCCCGCGAGAATATTCGGCAGGCCCACGTAGGGCAGATAGCCTTGGCGCCGCATGATCTGACCGGTCAGCCAAGGCACCTTGTACGAAATCACCATTGGCTTTTTCAGCAGCGCCGCCTCCAGCGTGACAGTGCCGCTCTTGACGAGGATCGCGTCGGCCGCGGTCATGGCGACCTGCGACTGCCCCTGGGTCAGCGTCAGCGCAAGACGCGGATGCGCCTCCACTAGCGGCTGCAGGAGTTCGCGCAACGCAGGGGTCGCAGCGGGCATCACGAAGCGGACACCCGGCTCGCGCTGCTGCATCAACTCCATCGCGGCAAAAAACGTGGGGCCAATCAGGTTGATTTCCGAGCGCCGGCTACCCGGCAACACCGCGATCACCGGACCGCTTTCCGGCAGACCAAGCGTGCGGCGCGCGCCGGCGGTATCGGGCTCGAGCGGAATTTCGTCCGCCAGAGGATGGCCGACGTACGACGCAGCCACACCCGCCTTTTCGAGCAGCGCGGTCTCAAACGGGAACACACACAGCATGTGGTCGACCGCCTTGGCGATCTTCTTGATCCGGCCGCCGCGCCATGCCCAGATGGACGGGCACACAAAGTGGATCGTCGGAATGCCCGCTTCGCGCAGCGCATGCTCGAGACCAAAGTTGAAGTCGGGAGCATCAACGCCGACAAACGCAGCGGGCGGTTCGGCCAGCAACTGACGCTTGAGTTCGTTGCGGATGCCCAGTATCTCGGGGATATGCCGCAGCACCTCGACATAACCACGTACGGACAGTTTTTCCAGCGGCCAATGCGCGTCGAAGCCGTTGGCAATCATGCGCGGACCACCGATGCCGTAGTACTGGGTACCTGCGGGCAGGCGGCTAGCGAGGCCGTTTAGCATCGACGCGGCAAGCAGGTCGCCGGAAGGCTCGCCGGCTACCATCGCGAGCCGCAGCGGACTGGTTTGCAAGACCATCGGTTAGCGGATGATGCCGCGTTGCGACGCAACCACGAAGTCGACCAGCGCCTTGACGGGCGCATCGCCGTCGCCGCCGGCCGAGGCGAGCTCAGCCAGTTGCACTTTGGCTTCTTCCAGCGACAGACCGTTTTTGTACAGCAATCGGTACGCAGCCCGAAGTGCCGAAATCGCGTCCGGCGAAAAACCCCGCCGACGCAGGCCTTCGACGTTGATGCCATGCGGCTCGGCCTTGTTACCGGCCGCGATCACAAACGGCGGGATGTCCTGCACGAGCGCCGATGCGCCGCCCAGCATCGAATGCGCACCAATGCGCACGAACTGATGGACGCCCGACATGCCGCCGACGATCGCATAGTCGCCAATCGTTACGTGCCCGGCCATTTGCGCGTTACTCGCCAGAATGACGTTGCTGCCGACGTGGCAGTCGTGCCCGAGATGGACGTACGCCATGATCCAGTTGTCGTCGCCAACCGTCGTGACGCCCGCGTCCTGCACCGTACCGGTGTGGATCGTGGTGAATTCGCGAATCGTGTTGCGATTGCCGACCACGAGCCGGGTGGGCTCGTCCCTGTACTTCATGTCCTGCGGCCGGCCACCGACCGCGGCGTAGTGGCCAATGCGGTTGTCTTCGCCGATGGTCGTATGACCTTCAATCACGCTGTGCGAACCGACCGTCGTACCCGCGCCGATCGTCACGTGCGGGCCAATAATGGCATACGGCCCGATTTCAACCGTTTCGTCGAGCTGCGCGCCCGGCTCGACGATTGCAGTGGGATGAATCCTGCTCATGCGCCCTCGCTTCTGATTCCGTTGCGTTATCTGGATGCCACCCGGGCGTCTCTCGCCTGAACGGCCCTCCATGCCTGGGCGGGCGCTGCCACCCGGCTGCCGCCAGCCACCCTTCTCGGGGGCTTCGGCGACAGACCGTCCTTCAATTGGCCGCCTATGCCCTGCGTACGTTACTTGCCGTCCGTATCCGTATGTCGAACCGCGCACATCAGGTCGGCTTCCGCAGCGACCACGCCATCCACCTCAGCGCGTGCCTTGAACTTCCAGATGCCCCGCATGTGCCGCTCGAATGTTGCGTTCAGGATCAGCTGATCGCCCGGTTCCACCACGCGCTTGAAGCGCGCATTGTCGATACCGACGAACAGGTACAGCGTGTTGGCCGGATCGTGCGGCTCTTCCGAGAACGTCAGCAACGCCGCGGTCTGCGCGAGCGCTTCGAGGATCAGCACGCCCGGCATCACCGGACGGCTCGGGAAGTGACCCATGAAGTACGGCTCGTTGATCGACACGTTCTTCAGCGCTTTGATGCTCTTGTGCGGCTCAAGTTCGAGCACCCGATCAACGAGCAGGATCGGATAGCGATGCGGCAGCAGCGTGAGAATCTTATGAATGTCGAGATTGATTTTTTCGGTGCTCATGGTGTTTCTACTCGCGCATTGACTGCGCGATGATGACTGCGGAAACGGTTCAGGTGGGTGGGTAACGCGTGCTGCCGCGGATTATGCGGCATCCTTACCCGGCGCTCACGTCTTGTCGCTCGGCGCGTGGGCGGCGGCCGCCGCCTCCAGCGCCTTGATACGGCCACGCAGTTTGTCGAGGTTGCGCATCAAGGCCGCGCTCTTGTTCCAGTCGGCGTGATTCACGGCCGGGAACGCGCTCGTGTACATGCCGGGCTTCAGCAGCGACTTCGATACGCCCGATTTCGCGGTCACGATCACATAATCGGCCAGTGTGACATGCCCTGCAATACCGACGGCGCCGCCGATCATGCAATGCCGGCCAATCGTCGTGCTGCCGGCAATGCCTGCGCAACCCGCGATCACCGTGTAGGCGCCAATCTTGCAGTTATGGCCAATCTGCACGAGATTGTCGATTTTCACGCATTCTTCGATGATGGTATCGGCCATCGCGCCGCGGTCGATCGTCGTATTGGCGCCGATCTCAACATCTGGGCCGATCGACACACCGCCGACCTGCGGAATCTTCACCCAGCTGCCGGTGCGAGCCTCGCCCTCGCCGACAAAATCCGGCGCAAAACCAAAGCCGTCCGAGCCGATCACCGCGCCGGCGTGGATGATGGCGCGCTCACCAATCTTGCAACCGTAATACACGCTGACGTTCGGATACAGATGCGAACCTGCGCCGATCTTCGTGGCACGGCCAATCACCACGTTCGCGTCGAGCCGCACGTGCTCCCCGATCACCACGCCCGCTTCCACCGTGACGTTCGGTCCGATAACGGCACTCGGCGCCACCTGCGCCGAAGGATCGATGCTCGCGCTGGGATGAACGCCCGGTATAGCCTTGGGCATGGCCAGATCGATGAAGGTCTGGGCGACGCGGGCAAAGTAAGCGTAGGGATTCGGCGTGACGATGAAGTTATGGGCGTCGCGAGAATCCAGCTTGGCGAGATCGTCCGCGTTGATCAGCACGGCACCGGCACGGGTAGTCTCGACCTGCGACAGATACTTCGGGTTAGCGAGGAACGCCAGTTGGTCCGGGCCTGCCTGATCGAGCGGTGCCAGGCTGCCCACGCGGTGCGAACGGTCTCCGACTACGTCTCCGCCGAACTGCTGGACGATCTGCTCGAGCGTAAATGCCATGCGTGTACTGCTCCTGCTATTCAGTTGCCGGTTGGGGACGACGCGCCATTCGTAGGCGCCGCTGCCAATGCCTTGAGCACCTGATCGGTAATGTCGATGCGCGGGCTCACATACACTGCCTCCTGAACAATCAGGTCGTAGTGCTGTTGCTCGGCAATCTGCTTGATTACCTTATTGGCCCGGTCGAGGACAGCCGCCAGTTCCTCGTTACGGCGCTGATTCAGGTCTTCGCGGAATTCGCGCTGCTTGCGCTGGAAGTCGGTATCGAGTTGCGACAGTTCGCGTTGCTTCTCGGCGCGGTCAGCGGGCGCCAGCGAAGCGCCGTTTTTGTCGAGTGAATCGGACATCGATTTCAGCTTCTGGGCCATGTCCTGCAAATCTTTGTCGCGTTTCGCGAATTCGGCCTCGAGCTTGGTCTGTGCCGCTTTCGCGGCCGATGACTCGCGCAGAATACGATCCGAATTGACAGCCGCGATCCTGGCTTCCTGCCCGTGCGCTACTCCAACGCCCAAAGTCATTGCCAGCGCAAGCGCGCACGCCACACGTTTCGAAAACATACCTGTTCGCAAAGTCATCCCTCTCGATACTGTAAAAAGGTCCAGGCAGCGCCCGGACCACCCAATCAGAATGCCGTTCCGAGCCGGAACTGGAATTTCTGGTACTACTCGCCGGCATCGAGCTTGCCGCCAACACCGCTGCCGTGGCCGCCCCGCACGTTGGAGCCGAGGACGAAGCCGCGCGCCCACGAAATTCGCGCAGGCCAAATCGGGTCAGGCGGCTGCTATGTAAAGCGCCGCCGGACACTTTAAAAATGGATTAGGCGAGCCAGATCGTTAAAAAGAGCGATCGCCGACAAGGCGACGATGCAGGCAAGCCCCGCTCTCTGGAGCACGAGCTGCCAGCGATCCGAGACAGCCTTGCCGGTTGCAGCTTCAACCAAATAATATAACAGATGCCCCCCGTCCAATACCGGAATCGGTAACAGGTTGAGTACCCCAAGGCTAATACTGACAAGGGCGAGGAATGACAGGAAGGCTGATGGACCAAGCCGCGCGCTCTTGCCCGCGTAGTCCGCAATCGTCACCGGGCCGGACAGGTTCTTCAGCGACGCTTCGCCGGTAATCATGCGGCCAAACATGCGTACCGAATACACCGCGAGATCCCACGTGCGGTGTGCCCCCAGTTGAATGCTTTCGATCGGACCATAGCGCACGTCGATCGACGGCACCTGAGTGGCCAGTTCCGCACCGATGCGGCCAATCTGCTGACCGCTGGTGTCGTCGCGCTGCATCAGCGGCACGACGTGGACTTCTACTGTTTTGCCGCCTTGGCCAGCAGCGTCTTCGCCGCGCTCGACCTGCAGCGTGACCGGCTTGTTCGCGTGCGTCTTGATATAGGCGATGAAAGCGGTGGCGTTGTCGGTCGGCGTGCCGTCGATCGACAACAGCCGGTCCCCGGCGACGAGGCCCCCGCGTTGTGCTGCACTGCCCGGCTGCACGCCCGCCACAATCAGCTTGCCGCCGCCCGGCTCGAAACCCAGGTGCGACATGAAATCATCGTCGACGTCTTTCTCGGAGACGTCGCGCAGATCCAGCGGAAACTCGAACGTCCCGTGGCCGTCCTTTGCGCTCAACACGATCCGGTGGTGATCAAACGCTGCACCGAGCAACTTCCAGCGTAGATCGGACCACGAGCGAACCGGCTCGGAGTCACTCCCGTCCGCATTGTGCACGGCGACTACCGTCTCACCGCCGTCGAATCCCGCGAGTGCTGCCGCCGTATTCGGCGCAGGCGCCGCGACGACGGCCGCAGGCTCTTTCACACCGGTGGCGTACACCGCGGCAAACAGGACAATGGCGAGGATGAAGTTGGCGACCGGACCGGCCGCGACAATTGCAAAACGCTTCGCCACAGACTGACGGTTGAACGCATGAGGCAAGTCATCTGGAGCGATGGGCGCGCCCGTTTCGCGCTCATCCAGCATCTTCACGTAGCCGCCCAGCGGCAGCGCGGCTACTGTCCATTCCGTGCCCGTTTTGGGACTCACCCACTGAATCAGCGGCTTGCCAAAGCCGATCGAAAAGCGCAGCACTTTCACACCGCACAGACGCGCTACGCTGTAGTGACCGTACTCGTGGACGACCACCAGCACGCCGATCGCGACGGCGAAGGCGAGCACTTCGATCAGCACATTCATATTCGCCTCACTGGACGACGCGTTCCGTGCGCTGCACGCCTGCCGGCAGTCGCTCGATAAAACTGGCCGCCGCCCGCCGCGCGGCTGCATCCGCTTCGATCACATCTTCGAGCGCGTGGGCGCTGCGATTGGGCAACGCGTTCAACACGGCGTCGACGGTTTGTGCGATCGCCATAAAGCCAATCTTGCGGGACAGGAAGGCATCGACCGCGACTTCGTTGGCGGCATTCAACGCGGCGCTCGCGACACCCCCTTCGGCAAGCGCTTTCATGGCCAGTGCCAGACAGGGGAAACGTGCGTAGTCCGGCTTCTCGAACGATAACGAGGCGATCTGCACGAGGTCCAGCTGAGCCACACCGGAATCGACCCGATCGGGGAAAGCCAGCGCGTGGGCGATCGGCGTACGCATGTCGGGATTGCCGAGTTGCGCCAGCACCGAGCCATCGACATACGAGACCATCGAATGGATCACGCTCTGCGGATGGATCAGCACTTCGATGCGCTCGCCCGGCAGGGCGAACAACCAATGCGCCTCGATGACTTCGAGGCCCTTGTTCATCATGGTCGCGGAATCGACCGAAATCTTGCGGCCCATCACCCAGTTCGGATGCTTGCAGGCTTCGTCGGGCGTGACATTCACGAGGCTCGCCGGCTCGCGGGTGCGGAACGGGCCGCCGGAAGCGGTCAGGATGATCTTCGATACGCCCCCATGCTGCGCTGCATCACGCGGCAGGCACTGGAAGATCGCGTTGTGTTCGCTGTCCACCGGCAACAGGATGGCTCCATGGTCGCGGACGGCGTCCATGAAGATCGCGCCGGACATCACCAGCGCCTCCTTGTTGGCCAGCAAGATGCGCTTGCCGGCGCGTGCGGCGGCAAGGCTCGGCGCGAGCCCTGCGGCGCCGACGATAGCGGCCACCACGGTATCGCAGCCGTCGCTCTTCGAAACGTCGATGAGCGCCTGCGGGCCGTATGTCACCTCAGTCTTGCAAGCAGCCTCGCGCAGTTTGGTCGCGACTTGCGCGGCCGTCGTTGCGTCGCCGACCACCGCCACTTCGGGGCGAAACCGCAGGCATTGTTCGACGAGCTTATCGCCATTGCGATGCGCCGTCAGCGCATAGACCGAAAAGCGCTCGGGATGACGCGCGACGACGTCGAGCGTGCTGTCTCCAATCGAGCCCGTGGAACCGAGCAGTGTCAGACGTTTTTGCATATCTCTTTCTCTAGCCGAAGTGCAGCAGCAGCATGGCGAGCGGCAGCACCGGCAATAGTGCGTCGATGCGGTCGAGGACCCCGCCGTGTCCCGGCAGCAGGCCGCTTGAATCTTTGACACCGGCCTGGCGTTTCAACATGGACTCGAACAGGTCGCCAATCACGCTGAAGACGACCAGAACCGTAAGGATCCCCAGGGTACGGGCAGCGCCAAGACGCTCAAGCAGCGCAGAATACAGGGTCGGTTCGAATGCATGCAAGGCAATAGCCGCTGAGGCGACGATTAAAACGGCTAACCAGCCGCCAATTGCGCCTTCCCATGTCTTACCCGGACTAATCGTCGGGGCCAGTTTGTGCCGACCAAACGCCTTGCCCGCAAAGTATGCGCCGATATCGGCCAGCCATACCACTAGCATCAGGGACAGGACAAACGATACGCCGATGGCGCGCGCGGCGACCAGCGCGTGCCAGCAGGCGGCGAACACCACGATTCCGGCAAGGAGCAGAAAGGCGCGCCATGCCCCTTTCGCGAGCGCAGGTTTGCGTACCAGCACAAACGGCCCGGCCAGCACCCAGAAAATCGCCGCAGCTTCGAGCAACGACCGGGGCGGCTGAAACTCGGAGCCTAGCCCAGTGCTAGCCACCAGCGCCACTGCGGCTACAAGTGCATAAATCACCGGGCCGGCGCCCTCGATTTTCAGCAGGCGCGCCCACTCCCACGCAGCGAAAACGAGCACGAACGCGATCAGCGCGCCAAACGCGCCAACTGGCGCAAACAGCGTGACCGGCAAGAACACCGCCAGCAGGACGATCGCCGTGATAACACGGGTTTTTAGCATGGAAGCGAATCGACGTTTTGCGATTGCGGCTCGAGTTGAGCACTGGTGCGGCCGAAGCGGCGCTCACGCTCCGCATACGAAGCGATGGCGTGGCCGAGGGCGTCGGCGTCGAAATCCGGCCAGAAAGTGTCGGTGAAGTAGAACTCTGTGTAGGCCAGTTGCCACAGCAGGAAGTTGCTGATGCGCTGCTCGCCGCCCGTGCGGATGAAGAGGTCCGGCTCCGGTGCATAAGCCATGGCCAGATGCTCGGCGAACGAGTCTTCGTTCACCTCGACGGCATGGCCCGCGAGTGCGGATTGCTCGGCCAGCTTGCGGGTGGCCTGCATAATGTCCCAACGGCCGCCATAGTTGGCGGCAATCGTCAGGGTAAGACGGGTATTGCGGGCGGTTTTGGACTCCGCGCGGCGAATCAGGTCCTGGATGCGCTTGTCGAACATCGCCAGATCGCCGACAACCCGCAGACGGATGCCATTCGCATGCAGTTTGCCGATTTCGCGCTCGAGCGCGGTCACGAACAGGCGCATCAGGAACGACACCTCTTCGTTCGGACGGCGCCAGTTTTCGGAGCTGAAGGCAAACAGCGTGAGATATTCGACGCCGGAACGCGCGCATGCCTCGACGGCGGCGCGTACCGCGTCCACGCCGCGCGTGTGGCCCGCAACGCGGGGCAGCCGGCGCTGCGTTGCCCAACGGCCATTGCCGTCCATGATGATCGCGATATGTCGCGGCACCGCCGCGACATCAGGCACGCGAACGGTTGAGCTGGTATAGGTCATGGCCGTCGGGACAATAACTGCAAAAAAGAAGTAAAGATCAGAAGATGCTGATGCCTGACGGCCTCAGACCGTCATGATCTCAGCTTCTTTGGTCGTGACGAGCTTGTCGATTTCGGTCACGAACTTGTCCGTCAGCTTCTGGACGTCGTCACCGGCACGACGCTCGTCGTCTTCGGAGATTTCTTTGTCTTTGACGAGCTTTTTCAGTTGCTCGTTTGCGTCACGGCGCAGATTGCGCACCGCGATCTTGGCGGTTTCGGCTTCGCTGCGCGCGACCTTGGTCAGCTCGCGACGGCGTTCTTCGGTCAGCGCGGGCATCGGGACGCGGATCACGTCGCCTTGCGTGGCCGGGTTCAGACCCAGGTCCGATTCGCGGATCGCCTTTTCGACGACCTGGACCATCTTCTTTTCCCACGGCTGGACGCCGATGGTACGTGCGTCGATCAGCGTAAGGTTCGCAACCTGCGAGATGGGTACGGGCGAGCCGTAATAATCGACCTGGATGTGATCGAGCAGGCCGGTGTGCGCACGGCCGGTGCGGATCTTCGACAGATCGTTCTTGAACGCGTCGATCGAGCGCTGCATCTTTTGCTCGACGCCCTTCCTGATATCAGCCACAGACATTTTTAAACCTCCGAACCTTCAAAACAGTGCGAACCAGCCAGCGCGCGCGTAGCGGCGGCCCGGGCTCGCGTAAAAGCCCACGTTGTACGACGAGAGTTTACACGTGGACGAGGGTACCCTCGTCCTCGCCTTGCACAATGCGCTTTAGCGCACCCGGCTTGACAATTGAGAACACACGGATCGGCAACTTCTGGTCGCGGCACAGCGCGAACGCGGTAGCGTCCATGACCTGCAGGTTGCGGCCGATCGCTTCGTCGAAGCTGATCGTCGTGTAGCGCGTGGCCGTCGGGTCCTTTTTGGGGTCGGCCGAGTAGACGCCGTCCACCTTGGTGGCCTTCAGTACGACTTCCGCGCCGATTTCCGAACCGCGCAGCGCTGCGGCCGTGTCCGTCGTAAAGAACGGGTTGCCCGTACCAGCCGCGAAAATCACGACCTTGCCCTCTTCCAGCTGGCGAATGGCGCGGGGCCGGATGTACGGCTCGACCACCTGATCCATACGCAGCGCCGACTGCACGCGCGCCTCGATCCCCGCGTGACGCATGGCGTCCTGCAGGGCCAGCGCGTTCATCATCGTGGCGAGCATACCCATATAGTCGGCCGTCGCACGGTCCATACCCGCCGCACCGCCCGCGACACCGCGGAAAATGTTGCCGCCGCCGATCACGACGGCCAGTTGCGTACCGAGCCGCACCACCTCGGCCACGTCCGCCACCATTCGTTCGATCGTCGCGCGATTAATGCCGAAGGCATCATCGCCCATCAGAGCTTCGCCGGAGAGTTTGAGCAGGACGCGTTTGTAGGCAGTGGGCATAGGGGTATCCAGATCGCGCAGAACAGGGCAACAACAAGAAACTAACTGTAGGGGTGAAATGCTGATTCGGGCAAGCGTCGCCAAATTGACGAACCCTAAGGCTCGCCAGCGGCGGCGGCACGGCGGGGGTCAACCCGCGCACCGCCTTGCGGCGCTGCCGACCGC
>NZ_JBAURZ010000291.1:0-36306 GCF_049581445.1 Paraburkholderia sp.
GTGTTGGACCCGCTCACGTGGCCCTGGGCAGTCGGGAGCGTGGCGGCATCGCATCTGGCGCTGACGGCGGCGGGCTTGTGGCCCCGCAGCAGCTTGCTGGGTTTGAACTGGACTGCATTGCCCGCTACCGTGGGCGACAAGATTGCGCTCACCATCGACGATGGTCCCGATCCCGAGGTTACGCCACGCGTACTCGACATACTTGATCGATACGGCACGCAAGCGACCTTCTTCTGCATTGGGGAGGTGGCGCGCCGCTATCCGCAATGTGTGGAAGCAATCGTCGCTCGGGGGCATGCGGTAGAGAACCACAGCCAGCGGCATCGCCACAACTTTTCGCTGCTCGGGCCAAAGGCATTGCAACGCGAAATCGAAGCCGCGCAGCAAACGCTCGGTGAGATCAGCGGCATACGTCCGCTGTTCTTTCGGGCCCCGGCGGGTTTGCGCAACCCGTTTCTTGAACCGGTGCTGTGCCGGCTCGGTCTGCATCTGGCGAGCTGGACGCGCCGCGGCTTTGACACCCGCACGCGTGATGCCGCCGTGGTCTCGCAACGTCTGTTACGAGGATTGGCCGCACGCGACATTCTGCTGGTCCACGACGGACATCCGGCGCGCGATGCCGATCATCGACCAGTGGTGCTCGATGTGCTGCCAACCGTGCTGGAAGCCGCAGCCGCCGCGCAGTTGCGCTGCACCACGCTGCGCGCGGCGATAGCACCGGAGGCGACCGATGATGCGCGCTGATCCGGCCAGATGCTTCGATCGTGCCCACTTACGCATGCTTAGGGCCATCCATGCCGCGCTGCGGCAAGCAGGACCGTGCATGCTCTTTGCTACCATTGAGGAAACATCGACGACGCGCACCCGTCGAACGTTCAACACACTAAACCCATAACAGGATCGAACTGTCGTGAAACCCCTGCTGCTCACGCACTTTACCGCCACAAGTTGCGCCGGCCGAGGGCTCCATGCCACGTTCGCCGCACTGCGCGAGCAACGTGGCGGACTCGTGCCGTGCAACTTCGAGCGTGCGGATCTCGCAACGTGGATAGGCGCTGTCGATGGCGTCGACGCACAACCGGTACGCGACGATCTGCGCGACTTCGAATGCCGCAACAACCGTCTGGCGCAAATCGGCTTGCTGCAAGACGGTTTTGCCGACGCCGTTATTGCGGCGGCAAGACGCTACGGCCCGCAGCGGGTCGGTGTATTCCTTGGCACCAGCACGGCGGGCATCCTCGAAACCGAACTCGCTTACGGCAAGCGCGATCCGGAAAGCGGCGCCCTGCCCGCCGGATTTCGCTATGCCGAGACTCACAACCCGTATTCGATCGCCGCGTTCGTGCGGGCATTTTTTGCGCTGCAAGGACCGGCCATGTCGGTGTCGTCTGCATGCTCGTCCGGTGCCAAGGTGTTCGGTTCGGCGCGTCGCATGCTGGAAGCAGGACTGATCGACGCGGCCGTCGTCGGCGGTGTGGACTCGCTGTGTCTAACCACGCTGTACGGCTTCAACTCGCTCGAACTGCTCTCGCCTGAGCCATGCAAACCGTTCGATGTCCGACGTAACGGTATCTCGATCGGCGAAGCGGCGGCTTTCGCATTGCTCGAGCGCGTGACTGACGCGAACGGCGTATCCAGCGAGTCAGCGTTACGTTCAGACGCTGCGATCCTGCTGCTAGGGATTGGCGAATCGAGCGACGCTTATCACATGTCGTCCCCGCATCCGGAGGGACTCGGCGCGCGTCTCGCGATCGAACAGGCGCTCGCCTCGAGTGGCGTGGCCGCACATGAAGTCGACTATATCAACCTGCACGGCACCGCCACGCCGAGCAACGACACCGCGGAAAGCCTCGCGGTCAAGGCCGTATTCGATGGCACGCCCTGCAGTTCCACCAAGGGCGCGACAGGCCACACGCTGGGCGCCGCGGGTGCACTCGAAGCCGTGATCGCCGCGCTCAGTCTGCGCGAACAATGGCTGCCCGCCGGTATCAACACGACGCAGCCCGATCCGCAACTGGCGCTCAACTACCAGTTGGAGAGCCGTCCGGCGAAACTGCGCACGGTGATGAGCAATTCGTTCGGTTTCGGCGGGACCAATTGCAGCCTGTTGTTTGGCCGTGCTGATTATCTGAATCAGGATACTTCCCAATGATCGAGCCAAGTGGATTCATCAGCGCGTTCATTGAAGGCATCGGCCTGCTAGGTCCGGGCTTCGCTAACTGGAGCGAGGCCAAAGACACGCTGGCGGGGCGCAGCGGCTATCTGGCCGCGCGTACGGTAGTTCCCGCGCCGGCCAGCCTACCCCCGGCTGAACGGCGCCGCACGGGCACCAGCGTCAAACTCGCGCTCGCGGTTGGCCACGACGCCGTAGAGATGAGCGGACGCGATGTCGCCACCTTATCGACCGTGTTTGCCGCATCCGGCGGTGATGGTCAGAACTGCCACGCAATCTGCGAGACGCTGGCGAGCGACGACCGCAAGCTCTCGCCCACGCGCTTTCACAACTCCGTGCATAACGCGCCGGCTGGTTACTGGAGCATCGCCACGCGTGCGATGGCGCCGTCCAATGTGCTGTGCGCGTATGACGGCAGCTTTGCAGCGGGCCTGCTCGAAGGCCTCTGCCAGGTCGCCGTCGACGGTGTCCCTACGCTGCTGATAGCCTTCGATACCGACTACCCAGCGCCGATGCGCGAAGTGCGGCCCGTGCCGGATGCATTTGGCGTGGCACTCGTGCTGGCGCCGCAGCAAAGCACCCATACGTTGGCCCGCGTTGACGCGCGGCTCACGGATGCCCCCGCCACTCCACTTGCGTCAGCCGAACTCGAAGCCTTGCGGCGAGCCATTCCGGCGGCGCGCTCACTGCCGCTGATTGAAGCGTTGGCACGCGGGTGCAGTTCGAGTGTGGTGCTGGACTATCTGCAGGACGTGCAGCTTCAGCTGGACATCTCGCCTACGAGCGACGCAGCAGAGTCAGAGAGACAACAGGTGACAGGGGCGGCAACGCGATGACTTCAAGCTTTCCCCTCTCGCCGCCGCTCACGCATGCGTGGATCGCAGCGCACATTCCGCACAGCGGCTCGATGTGCCTGCTCGACGAGGTTACTGCGTGGGACGCCGAGCGCATTTGTTGCACGGCGACGAACCATCGCAATCCGCACAATCCGTTGCGTTCGCAAGGACGGCTCGCGGCGGTGTGCGGCGTCGAGTATGCGGCCCAGGCCATGGCCGTGCATGGCGCGCTGCTCGGTGCGGCGCAGGACCGGCCGCGCGCGGGTTTTCTCACCAGCGTGCGGGACGTCGAAGCGCGAGTTGCACGGCTTGATACGATAGACGATACGTTGCTCGTCGAAGCCGAACGGCTCAGCGGCAACGACAACAATATTTTGTACCGCTTTGCATTGCGGTGCGCCGACCGGCTGTTACTGACTGGACGCGCAACCGTCATGCTGGATGCAAGCGGTGTTATCCAGGGTGCCGTCCATCTTTCGAGCGACGGCCCCACCTTAGGACCCGTGTCATGAAGAAGCTCAGACTTTTAACCACCACGCTTGTGTTTGCCGCCCTGAGTCCGCTCGCGCATGCGGATCTCTCTGAAGGTGCGCATCAATTCAAATCTGACGTGAAAACTGCCGGCAAGGAAACCGGCCACGCGTTTAGCAACGCCGGTCACGCCATTGCGCATGGTGCGAAGACCGCCGGCCATGCCGTCGCGAACTCCACACGCAATGGCTACTACAAGACCAAGCACTGGGTGAAAGAAAAGACCTGAAGCAGCGCTAACGCAAATCCGACTGGCGAGCCATCCAAGGTGCGATGGAACCATGACGTTCTGCGCATGTAGCGTGATATCGAGCTTGTGTCGAAAGAATAAGGGTTTTTCCTGGGCGTAATTCCGCCACCAAACCTTTCTTTTTGCTTTCTTTATTCTTTCGACTCATGTTTAATGAGACCTCAGCTTATCGTCAGTAAGCCTCTATGTCGCACTTTATGCAGGGCGCCGTTACCTTGGGGGGATGTATTGGAGCGTTCACGCTTGTGGTTGCCGTGATCGAGATGTTTGCCAGGTGACGGAAAGGCCAGTCCTGCCCGGGGTGGGCAAGACCAGCGTATTCCCTGCAACGGCCGCGATCATTCGCGGCCTTTTTTTTGCCTGTTGGGGCGGATTTCGCGCCTGGGTTTCACTACTTACACCGGCGATGGATTCCGCTCCGCAAACCCTTCCTGATGCCAATACGGATAAGCCGGCCGCACTGCGCTGGCTGCATCCAGTTTCGCCATCTGTTCAGCGGTCAAATTCCAGCCCACTGCGCCCAGATTCTGGCGCAACTGCTCTTCATTGCGTGCGCCGATCAGCACGGTCGACACCGTAGGACGCTGCAACAGCCAGTTCAGTGCAATCTGCGGAACAGTCTTGCCGGTCTCGGCGGCCACTTCATCAATAGCGTCCAGCACGCGGAACAGATACTCCTCCGGCACCGGCGGCCCCATGTCAGCAGTCTTGTGCAGGCGGCTCGTATCAGGCAGCGGCTGGCCGCGTTTGAGCTTGCCCGTCAGCCGTCCCCAACCGAGCGGACTCCATACCACTGCGCCCACGCCCTGATCGATGCCAAGCGGCATCAACTCCCATTCGTAGTCGCGTCCCACCAGCGAGTAATAGGTCTGATTGGCGACATAGCGCGGATAGCCGTAACGATCCGCCACGTCCTGCGACTTCATCAAATGCCAGCCGGAAAAATTCGACACGCCTGTATAGCGAATCTTGCCTGCGCGCACGAGATCGTCGAGCGTGGACAACACTTCGGTCACCGGCGTTTTCGCGTCGAACCCATGCAACTGGAACAGATCGATGTAATCGGTTTGCAGACGCTTGAGCGCTGCATCCACGGCCTGAATCAGATGGAAACGCGATGAGCCGACGTTGTTCGGCGTATCGTCGAAGCGGAAGGTGGCCTTGGTCGAAATTAGGACCTTGTCGCGCTTGCCTTTGATCGCTTCGCCCAGGACGGCTTCGGATGAGCCGCTCGAATAGATGTTGGCGGTGTCGAACATCGTCACGCCCGCATCGAGGCAGATATCGATCAGGCGGCGCGCTTCGGCTACATCGGTTGCGCCCCACGCTTCGAAAAACTCGCCCTTTCCGCCGAACGTTCCAGTACCGAAGCTCAGAACCGGGACCTTGAACCCGGACGCACCCAAATGTCTGTATTCCATTGAAAATCCTCCACAGGGTTGCCATCGACAAACGAACGAGCAGTCTACCCGCGTCCGTGTCAACGCGTCAGCGAGCGCGGCAGCTCGGACGATGCCCCGGTGGCATTACTCGCAATTGACCAGCGCATGCAGCTCGTCGATGTTGAACGGCTTGGCGAGGACTGCTACGCCGATATGCCGCGCCCGATCGAGTTCATCGGCGTAACCGGTCATCAAGGCGATCTTCTGCGCGGGCCATTCGCTGCGCACTTTTTCGGCCAGATCGACACCGTTCAGCTTGCCGGGCATCTGGATGTCGGAGAGCACGAGTTCGAAGCGCTCGCCTGCGGTGAGCACGTCGAGTGCCCGGTCCGCCGTGATCTCGTGCTGTACCGAACAGCCAAACGTTTGCAACACGGCGGCGATGCCGGCCGCCACGTCCTCATTGTCTTCCACCAGCAGCACCATCCCTTGTGCGCCGTAACTCTCCTCGATCACCGTATCCGGAACCGGTGCAGCCGCTCGCGCTGCGCGATAGTGCGGCAGATACAGCCGGACGGTCGTGCCGCTGCCGGGTACGCTGGCGATTTTCGCGGTGCCGCCAGACTGCTCGCACATCGCCAGCACCTGGGCGAGGCCAAGACCCGTGCCCGAACCTTGTAGCCTGGTCGTGAAGAGCGGCTCGAAGGCGCGGCGGGCCACCGCTTCGACCATACCTTCGCCGTCGTCGGTACAGGAGATCAGCACGTATTCGCCGTCCGGCAACAGCGTGTCGCTCGAGACCAGCCGCGTGTTCTGGCAGCGAATCACAAAGCGCCCGCCGTGCGGCATCGCATCGCGCGCGTTCACAGCCAGATTCATGATGGCGAATTCCAGCTCAGTCGGATCGACGAATATCCGCCAGATATCCGGCACCAGATTCACGCTGATTTGCACCTTGTCGCCCACCGCTGCGTCGATGAGCGTGGCGGCAGCCGGCAGCCACTTCGTCAGATTGACTGGCTCCTGCTTGAGCGGCTGCTTTCTCGCCACGCTCAACAGGCGCCGCGTGAGCGCCTCGGCGTTGGCCGTCGCGCGCTCCACTGCGGCGACTTCAGGCTCAACATGATTAAAGCCTTTATGACGCGCCATCGTCATGTTCGACGCCACCACCATCAGCAGGTTGTTGAAATCGTGAGCCACGTTGGCGACCAGGTTGCCGAGCGCGCCCATGCGTTGCAACTGACGGCTCGACGCTTCGGCCGACAGACGCATCGCGACTTCACCTTGCCAGCGTTCCCACGCCTGCTGTTCGGCGGCGAGCTGGCGCAGCGAGAAAAACACCAGTAACCAGATCGCGATGCAAGGCACGATCGCAATCGCAGCGATCAGCAGAAAGTGATGCCACCACTGCTGGAAAATAGCCGCTGTTGCATAAGCGCTCATCACGTACAGCGGATAATCGCCGACCCGTCTAAACGCCAGCAACCGCTCCACGCCATCGACGCTCGACGTCATGCGGATGTGTCCGGACAGTTCCTTGTCGCGTAGCGCGTCGATGAACGCGGTGTGGGCCGCGGGCGCCGCGCCTGCGGGCCAGCTTGGATAACGCACCAGCAACTGGCCATCCTGCCGGTACAGACCGAGCGCGAGAGACGGATCGCCTCCAGTCAGATCGCTGTAAAAGCGCGCAAAGTAATCGTTGCGCATGGCGATGGAGACCTCGCCGAGAAAGCGGCCATCCTCAGTCGAGCGGCCAATGGTCGTATTGAACACGTCGGTCTGCGAAATCCGTCCACGCATAGGCAGCGAGAAATACGGCTCGGGGCGAATTGCTTTCGCGGAAACGAAGTCGTCACGCGAATCGACCGACATCTCGGGCACCGGGTACGCCCGGCTATTGACTAGCAACTTGCCGTCAGCACCGAAGATTGCAATGGCCGCGACCTGCGGAAAGTCCCCACCGATTACACGCAGTTGCTGATGCAAGTCGGACTCGTGCTTGCGGATGGCGGCGTCGTCATCGTCATCGAGCAAGTCGAGAATGCGCGCACTGATCTGCTGGTTGAGGTCCAGCACCTTGACGGCCTGCTCTTCCGTGACACGCGCAAGACGGTCGATCATGTTGTCCGAATCCGCGATGCGATGCTGGTAATCGAAGAAGCCGTAGCCCACGAGGCAGCACAATGGAAACACGATCGAGGCGACAAACACTATGAGCAGGATGCGCCGCGTCGCGGCGAAGTTTCGCGACGGTAGCGGTAAGTCGACGACAGCACGCTCCGCGTGTTGCACTTGATGATCTCCGCAGTTAGACAGGTTCAGTTTACGCGAACTTCGTTTCGCGTTGCCTTGCGTTACGTCGCGTCGCTGTAGGCGCGTTGAAAGCAGCGTTGCAGTACAGTGCCCTACTGAGGCATGAGCGCCGGGTCAGCCCTCGCCGACAGTGCAGCGCGTTCTACAAGCTCTGCGCAATCCGGTTTCGCCTGACTGTACGACAGGCCGCGCCCCAACACAAACAAATGGCGTAATTGGCAGGGTCAATACCAGTGGACCGACAATAGAGTCGCCACGTTCCTTTCCCTTTCCGCCAATCGCGTAGTGAGCGCACAACACTCGCGGTCGCCGGTACGGCGAGGCCTGCGTTTGTATCAGACGGTTGCCGCACCGGCGATACACCGGCGGAATTTCGGTCATAAGATGCTGGATCAGGCACGCGGATTGCTGCCGCACGGGGCGTTGCGTTGCCTGACCGAACCCTGCGGGACTGCCCTACCTTGGCAGTTCGGCGCACTGCACGAGAGTTAGCCGCTTATCGCACGCTCATCCTCTGCTCACATGCTCTCATTTACGGAACGAATCGCAATGTCTGATCAGACTGCATCCTCCCAAGATGAACCGAAGCAACAGAAAAGCGCCGGGCAAGACAATGATTCGGCTGGCCAGAATGGTAATGGCAAAAAGAACAACGATGACAGCAAAAACGGCACGAATGGCAACGGCGGCGACGGCTCGCAACGCAAGAAGCCCGGCAAGAAGCCGCTGATCATCCTCGCGATCGTAGTTGTGCTCCTCGCGCTGATTGCCTTCATCTGGTGGTTCGCGACGCGCAACGAAATCACCACAGACGACGCCTATACCGACGGCAACGCGATCACGATTGCTCCGCAGGTGTCGGGCTACGTGGTCGATCTCAGGATCAACGACAACGTGTACGTCCATAAGGGCGACTTGCTGGTCGTGATCGATAAACGCGAGTATCAGGCTCAGGTGGATGCCGCGCAGGCGCAGCTTGGCCTTGCCAGGGCCCAGTTGAATGCCGCCGAGGTGCAGCTCGAGATCGCACGGGTTCAATACCCCGCGCAGTACAAACAGGCGAAAGCGCAAACCCTGTCGGCCCGGGCCAACCTCACCCAGGCGCAGGCCGCCTACGCGCGTCAACACGCGGTCGATCAGCGCGCCACGTCGCAACAGAACATCGACACCGCCGACGCGCAGCAGGCCGATGCGCGCGCCAGCGTGCAGCAGGCGCAGGCGCAGTTGCAGACCGCGAGCCTTGTGCCGCAGCAGATCAAGCAAGCTGAAGCCGCCGTTGAAGAGCGCCGCCAACAGGTTCAACAGGCCGAGGCGCAACTCGAACAGGCTCAACTGAACCTGTCGTACTGCGAAGTTCGTGCACCGTCCGATGGCTGGGTTACGCGGCGTAACGTGCAGTACGGTAGTTTTTTGCAGACTGGCGTATCGCTCTTCTCGATTGTCACGCCGCAAATCTGGGTGACGGCGAATTTCAAGGAATCGCAACTTGAACGCATGCGTCCGGGCGACAAGGTGAAGGTCGAAGTGGATGCGTATCCGAACGTGGAAATGCACGGTCATGTGGATAGCGTGCAGTTGGGCAGCGGTTCAGTGTTCTCAGCCTTCCCTGCAGAGAACGCCACGGGCAACTTTGTGAAAATCGTGCAACGGGTACCCGTCAAGATTGTGATCGACGATGGTATGCCGCGCGATGTGCCGTTGGGACTTGGGCTTTCGGTGACGCCGAAGGTGTACCTGAAATGACGCGCGCGGGAGCGACGGCATGAGTACAACCGAAGCGGGCAACGGCAGCCGGTCCAACTGGAAGCCTGCCTCCAATCCCTGGCTGATCGCCGTCGTGGTGACGCTGGCGGCGTTCATGGAGGTGCTCGACACCACCATCGTCAACGTCGCGCTGCCGCACATTGCCGGCACCATGTCCGCGAGTTACGACGAGGCCACCTGGACCCTCACATCGTATCTGGTGGCTAACGGCATCGTGTTGCCGATCTCGGGCTTCTTTGGCCGCCTGCTGGGGCGCAAGCGCTATTTTCTGATCTGCATCGTCTCCTTTACCATTTGCTCGTTTCTATGCGGCATTGCCAGCAACCTGCTTCAACTGATCATCTTCCGTTGCTTGCAGGGGTTCTTTGGCGGCGGTTTGCAGCCGAATCAGCAGTCGATCATTCTCGATACCTTCCCCCCTGAGCAGCGCGGCCGGGCGTTTTCGATTTCGGCAGTGGCGATCGTGGTGGCGCCAGTCCTTGGGCCCACGCTCGGAGGCTGGATTACCGACAGCTTTTCGTGGCGGTGGGTGTTTCTGATCAACGTGCCGGTCGGCATCATTACGTCGCTCGCGGTGTTTCAACTGGTCGAAGATCCACCGTGGCGCAATACGAATAAAGAAAAGGTGTCGATCGACTATATCGGCATCCTGTTGATTGCGATTGGGCTGGGTTGCCTGCAAGTGATGCTCGATCGCGGTGAGGACGACGACTGGTTCAAATCGTCCCTCATCTGCACGTTTGCGGTGCTCGCGGCGGCTGGGATTGTCGGCGCAATCTACTGGTTGCTGTACACAAAGAGACCGGTAGTGGACCTCGCGTGCATGAAAGACCGCAATTTCGCGCTGGGCTGCGTAACGATGGCCGCCTTCGCGACGATTCTTTACGGCAGTGCCGTGCTGGTTCCCCAACTCGCGCAACAGCAACTGGGCTATACGGCGACACTTGCAGGTCTGGTGTTGTCGCCCGGCGCGATCTTGATCGTGATAGAGATTCCGATCATCAGCCGCTTGATGCCGTATATCCAGACGCGCTTTTTTGTGACCGCCGGTTTCATTCTGCTTGCCTGCGCGATGGCTTATTCGCACACGCTGGTGCCAGACGTCGACTACGACACGCTAGTCAAAATGCGCAGCGCGCAGTCCCTCGCAATCGGTTTCCTGTTTGTGCCGATCACCACACTGGCCTATCTGACCGTGCCGCATGAACTGAATGACGATGCGTCGGCACTCTTCACGATGTTTCGCAATGTTGCAGGCTCCATCGGCATTTCGGTCGCTACTGCGCTGATCCGCCAGCGCACCCAGGCGCGTATGGCTCACCTCTCTGTGCATATGACTACGTTCTCGCAAAACTACAACGACACCTTGCAGCGCACCGCGCACACCATCGCCGGCATGACCGGCCAGCCGCTTGCGCAAGCGCTGCAGAGCGCTGCTGGCCAGCTCTACACGACGTTCATTTCGCAGGCCACCATCCTCGCCTATATCGATGTATTCGCGTATCTGGGGATTTTCTGCGCGTGTATTATTCCTTTGACGTTCTTCTTTTCGCCAGCTAAAGCCGCTGGTGGCGGGGGAGGACACTGATATGAAACCGACTGCGTGCCCTGCGCGGCTTTGCGCGTTGACGCTTGCCCTATGCCTCGCTGCCTGCTCCGTGGGCCCCGACTTTCATGCGCCGCACGCTGATGTGCCGCCGCAATGGCACGACCCGCAAGCTGCCGCCTCTGCGCCTCAGGCGGCCTCAAGCGCACCCGCCGTCGCCTCGGTGCCGACCGAGGATTCCGACCCGGATCCGCGCTGGTGGACAAGTTTTGCCGACCCGACGCTCGACAGCCTGATCTCCCGCGCAGCTAACGGTAACCTCGATCTGCAGGAAGCGGTGTTGCGCATTGTCGAAGCACGCACCCAGGAACAGAGTGCGGCCGCGCAAGGCTTGCCGAATGTACGTGCAAGCGGCAAATATCAGCGGGAGCAGTTGGGGGCGAAAGGTTTCCTGGAAGAGGCAGGCGTATATAACAAGGTCGATCAACTGGGTGCACCAAACTCGCCAATCAATGCGATCGCGCCAGGTGCGGGCGCCGCGTTGGAAAACGGCGCCAACAGCGCGCTCAATACGCTAACCTCGCCGCTCAATCTCTGGCAGGTGGGCTTCGATGCGTCGTGGGAACTCGACCTGTTCGGCCGCGTGAGGCGCTCTGTCGAGTCCGCTAATGCACAAACGGAAGCCGCTATCGAAAGCCGCAACGATGCGTTGGTGTCGCTCGAAGCGGAAGTTGCACAAACGTATATGCAGTTACGCGGTGCACAGGCATTGCGTGAGATCACCCAGAGCCTCGTCGATCAGCAGCGCGATATCCTTACGTTGACGCAAAACCAGGCGAAGGTCGGACTGGCGAGCCAGGTGGACGTCAAGAGCGCCGCTTCGCAACTCGCGCAGACCCAGGCGCAGGTGCCGCAATATGATCAGCAGATCGCCGAGGCGCTGAACGGTCTCGCGTATCTATTGGGCGAGCCGCCTGGCACGCTCGCTGATGAGCTTTCCACACCCGCCGCGGTACCGCCTGTGCCGCCTGCGGTACCCGTTGGTCTGCCCTCTACGCTGGCGCGTCGCCGGCCCGATATCCGTGAGGCCGAGGCCAACTTGCACGCGGCAACGGCCAATGTCGGCGTAGCCGTGGCGCAGTTTTACCCGGATATTTCGCTCACTGGACAGGTGGGAACCCGAGCGAGCGTGGCCAGTGGCCTCACGCATTGGTCGAGTCTGTTCTATTCGTTCGGCCCCAGCATTTCGCTGCCGATCTTCGAGGGTGGCGCGCTGGTGTCAAACCTGCATCTGTCGCAGGCTCAGCAACAGCAAGCCGCGCTGGATTACCGCAAGACTGTGCTAATGGCATTGCGCGATGTCGATAACGCGCTGGCCGTGTATCGCACTGATCAGGCACGCCGCGCCGCCCTGGCCGATAGCGTCGACGCACAGCAAGTGTCGTTCGATCTGGCTCGCGATAGTTTTCGCAAGGGCCTCGTAACCTTTATCAACGTGCTGGACGCGGAACGGCAATTGGGCGACGCCCGTCAACAGTATGCGCAAGGCACGATGCAGGTGAGCACGGACCTCGTGGCGCTTTACAAGGCGCTGGGCGGTGGGTGGCAGGCGGACACGCCAGTTTCGGGAAGTACGGGTGCGGCGCCGGTTCAGGCTCAACCTCAGGGCCAAGGCCAGGCTCAAACTCAAGGTCAGCCTCAACCTCAGCCTCAGACGCCCGGCGGTTGAGCTCGCCGCACTATTGAGCGGCGCGGACTTGCGTGTGGACTATGCGGCGACATCGTCCATTGCTTGCTGCGCTTCTACCGGCACTGTCTCTGCGATCTTGCAGCACATATCCAGCATGTCGCGCATCGAGCTAGCGTAGCAATCCGCACCCATTGCGGTTTGCAGGTCGTCGCTCCATTGCTGGGTGTCCCCTTGCGGCCAAAGGCCGACCACGATCGCCGCATTCGGCAGGCGCTGCCGCACCCGTTTCACCAGATAGCGCAGATGCGACGGAATCCCTTCGATGCGCAGATAGAACAGACAAACGATCGTGATGCCCGCCGTGTCGAGACTTTCGATTGCTGTGCGTGAGGCGGCTTCGTGCGGCAGCGCCCGGCAGTCCAGATCGTGCTTGCCGAGCAGTTGCAGCAGCAGCGTCGTGGCGAGCCGGTCAAGCGGTCCACGCCCCGCGATACACAGAACCCGGTGGTCCGCACGACTGCGCGCGGCGCGTTCATTGGTATCGGCCGTGGCCGGGTAATTCGTTGCGTTGATACCAGCGATGCTGCTCGTCCCCTCTTCTGCGCAGTCCCGAACGGGCGTCTGCATGACGGATGGTGCCATCGCGTCCCAGTTGTCTTGCGCGGCACCTTGCGGCGGGTCGACATCGGCGAAACCGTCCAGCCCTTCAATGAGATCGTTGGTGGTCGATTCAATCCGCGCCAGTTGTGCAGCCGTTACGCTGCCACGCTGGACATCGGCGGCGGCCAGTTGCAAACCTTGAAGCGTGACCTCGTCGTAGTACGTGCATAGCGAGCGATCCCGCAAGAGGATTTCCGCCTGTGCGATGGCTTCATCAGGGTCGCCCGCCAGCGCGCGCTGGTAGAAATTTTCAATCGGCGTGAGCGCGGGCTGATCGCCCAGCAGGACGTCGAGGAATTCAAGCCGCCGCACATGACGGCCCAATACAAGCAGACATAGTGTCAAGGGTGTCGAGAGAATCAAGCCTATCGGCCCCCAGATCCAGCTCCAGAAGATCGCCGCCACCACCACCGAGAACGGCGACAAGCCGGTGCTGTGCCCATAGAGCAACGGCTCGACTACCTGCCCCACCGACACTTCGACGATCACGAACAAAGCGAGCGTCCAGATCGCCATCGACCATCCGGGGCTCACGGCAGCCGCCAGCGCGGTGGCGAGCGCCGCCGCGATCCAGATGCCGACATACGGCACGAGCCGCAGCAACGCGGCCATCATGCCCCACAGAATCGGGCTGGGTACGCCGACAAAAAATAGTCCTGTGCCGATCACCACGCCCACGCCCGCATTGACGCCCAGTTGCGAGACGAAATAGCGGCTCAAACGGCGGGCGGCTTCGTCCATTACCGTGGTCGTGCGATGCAGATCGCGCGAACCGAACAGACGGATCGCGCGATCGCGCAGATCGTCGCGTTGCAGCAGGATCACGATGGTCACGACAAACACGATAAACGCGGTTTCCAGCGGACTGATCGCGGGAGACAGAAAGCGGCGCGCGAGCTCGAATGGTGTCGGACCCGGCTCGCGCACTTCAACTGGCATCGCCGCTTGTGTATGGGTTTCCGCCGGAGGCACAACTGCGCTGCTCGAAGCTGGCGATGAGGCCGACTGCGCGTCCGACGTAACGTGCTGTAGCGCCTGACCGGCGGCGCCCGCCAACCGGTCGAGCCTGCCGACGGTAAGACTATGCACGGCGTCGATCTTGCGCTCGATGGTGGCCTGGTAACGCGGCGCATTGATGACCAGATCAGTGAGCTGAGTGCCGATCACGCTACCTAACAGTACGATCACCGAGACCGACAACAGCACGGCAGCGATAACCGAAGCGACGTGTCCAAGCCTCGCGCGCAGCAGCAGATTGGCGAGTGGCGCGACAAGGAAACTCAACAGGATTGCGAGTGTGATGGGGATCAGCACGTCGCGGGCAAAGTAAAGCGCGGCCACTACCGTGACGCCGACGGCAAGCGTGATCAAGCCCTCGATGCCCAACGCGGTCGAGGCAGCGATGCGCGTGGCCGGCCGCCCCAGTCGCGGATCGTTGAAGTCTTTCATGCTCGGGAGGTGTTAATGCGTGGCCTACACCTTGGTCGACGGCGCGGGTGAAGCGGCAGTCTCGGCTGCAATGTCCGCAACAGGCGGCTCTTTTTCAATTTCCGCGCGGGCCTGTTCCCAATACTCATCTGGCGTGCCTTTCGGGTCCGTGGCCTGCTCCCACAGGTGATACGCGCGGGTGCGGATCTGCTCTTCCATTGACGGTTGTTCCATGTCCATGTTGCTCTCCTGGTCTGCGGATTGAATGGGACCCGTCATCGCCCGCGCTGCGTTCGCTGCGTCTCAGGTGTCGTGTCCATGTCCAGGAGATCCAGCAAGCGCTGTACCCGGCGCCGATGCCGCGCCGGGCAGGAAATGACCTTGAAATTCACCTCGCCGCGGACGACTTTATGACGCGCGTTCGCTCTCGTCCGTCGTCAACTGCTGCTCGAGTCCATCGAATATGCGCTGCGTGGCGCGGCTCGCCGCATCGAGCGCGAACAGCAGCAGCGAGCGGCCAGTGACCTGATACGACTCGCCAGACGGAAAAGCGGGCAGTTCGTCACGCACCGGCATGTTGGTGTCCAGCAGGCAGGTCCATTGATCGCCATCGGGAATCTCAGGCAGTGTGAAATTCACCACGTCGTGATGCGCGTTCAACACCAGCAACAGCGTCGCGTCGGACGCGGGCCGGCGAATCCCGCTCGCCTGCGCACGACCGTCAATGACGAGACCAAAGCAGCGCATCGCAGGATCGTCCCATTGCTCTTGCGTCAGGTCGATGCCAGCGGGCGATAGCCAGCGTGTGTCGGTGACATCCAGCGCCGGGTTATGCTCGCCAGTCAGATACCGGCCGCGTCGCAGCACCGGCAAACGGTGACGCAACATGGTCAGGTTCTTGACGAACTCGGTCAATGCGCGCCCGTCGTCGTCGATACCGTCCCAATCCAGCCAGCTGATTTCGTTATCCTGACAATACGCGTTGTTATTGCCCTTTTGTGTACGACCGAACTCGTCGCCGGCAAGGATCATGGGTGTCCCCTGCGACAACAGCAAGGTCGCCAGCAGATTGCGCTTCTGACGCTCGCGCGCCTGACGGATCTCCGGATCGTCCGTGGGCCCTTCCACGCCGAAATTCCATGACTTGTTGTCGGAATGGCCGTCTTTGTTGTCCTCGCCGTTTGCTTCGTTATGCTTGTCGTTGTACGACACCAGATCGTTGGTCGTGAAGCCGTCGTGCGCGGCGATGAAATTCACGCTTGCCCATGGTCGGCGCCCACGTCGGTTGAACTTGTCGCCGGAGCCAGTGAGTCGCTTTGCCAGGTCCGCGGCGACGCCCTCGTCGCCTTTCCAGAAGCTGCGCACGGTATCGCGGAAACGGTCGTTCCACTCCGCCCAGCCAGGCGGAAATCCGCCCACCTGATAACCGCCAGGGCCGCAGTCCCAGGGCTCGGCTACGAGTCGAACGCTCGATAGAACCGGGTCCTGCCGGCAACTGTCGAGGAAGCCGCCGCCTTCATCGAAGCCGTGCGTTTCGCGTCCGAGAATGGTGGCGAGATCGAAGCGAAAGCCGTCGACCTTCATTTCGCTCACCCAGTAGCGCAGACTGTCCGTCACCATTTGCAGGACGCGCGGATGTGACAGATTCAAGGTGTTACCTGTACCGGTGTCGTTGATGTAGTAGCGCGGTTCGTCCGGCATGAGCCGGTAATACGAGGCGTTGTCGATGCCCTTGAACGACAGCGTCGGACCGAGTTCGTTACCCTCGGCGGTGTGGTTGTAGACCACATCCAGAATCACTTCCAGATTGGCCGCGTGAAAACGGTCGACCATCTCCTTGAATTCGCCCACCGGCTCCGCTGCGCCCGCAAAGAAACGCGGATCAGCGGCGAAGAAGCCGATCGTGTTGTAACCCCAGTAGTTCGTCAGACCTTTTTCCAGCAGATAGCTGTCGTTGACGAACATATGGATAGGCAGCAGTTCAACCGTGGTGACACCCAGCCCCTTGATGTAGTCAATCACCGGTTGCTGACCGAGACCGGCGAAGGTACCGCGCAGTTTCTCCGGTACTTCGGGATGCATTTTCGTAAAACCACGCACGTGCGTTTCATAGAAAATCACCCGCTCCCAAGGCAGTGCGTTGCGCTCAGGGTGAGTCCATGAAAAGGTCGTGTCGACCACCTTGCACTTTGGTACAAAAGGCGCGCTGTCGCGTTCATCGTAGGACAGATCGCCGTCCTCGTGATCAAGCGTATAGCCAAAGATTTCCGGCGCCCATTTCAGTTCGCCGATATGCCCTTTCGCATAAGGATCGAGCAGCAGTTTGTTGGGATTGAAACGGTGCCCTTCTGCGGGGGCGTATGGCCCATGCACGCGGTAGGCGTAGACCGCACCCGGTTTCAGGTGAGGCACGAATACATGCCAGACCTCGTCGGTAAATTCGGGCAGTTCGATGCGCTCGATTTCCTCCTCACCGGTCGAATCGAACAGGCACAGTTCGACCTTCGAGGCATGCGCGGAAAACAGCGCGAAATTCACCCCTGCGCCGTTCCAGGTCGCGCCCAACGGGAAAGGAACGCCTTCCGAAATCCGGGGGGCATAGGGGGCATGACGGGCCTCGCTTGGCATGTTCTTTCCTTTGGCTTGGGAGTGGCGACTTACGCTGATCGTGCGAACGGAGAATTTAAGCAAGTTATGGTCCCGAGCGCTTGCCCGGCTTACGCGGCCGGCTAACCCTGCCGGGGCACAGGTTTTGCCTCTTCATCTACATCGTGAACCGGCGCCGTATGTATTGCGTGTATAGCGCATTACACGCGGCGCCGTCCGTCACGACTTCTCGCTTATGTGAATCAAGTGACTCTACGCGCCGTCGGCGGCGCCGATAAGGTGAAACCATGCTCCAACGAACGACTATGCAACTGGCGGCGGGATTACTCGCCTGCACCCTCACAACGCTGGCATTTGCACAGGGCGCGCCACAGGCAGTGAAGGAGACGCGCACCGATGTCGTCCAGGTGGCGAGCGGCTACCGCGCGTCAAAACTGAACGGCGCCTCGGTGTACAACCGCAATAACGACTCGCTCGGTACGGTGGACGACCTGATCGTCGCACCCGGCGACCATAGCGCATACGCGATTCTCTCCGTAGGCGGCTTCCTCGGCATGGGCAAACATCTGGTTGCCGTGCCCTTCGCGGATCTGCAGATCGAGAACCGCAAAGTCTTTTTGCCTGACGCGACCAAAAAGTCACTGGAAGCAATGCCCGAGTTTAAATATGCACCGGAATGAGGGATTTGAGTTGCGTTTAATAGGAGGAACAGCCGTTGCTGCCTCGTTTGTTACTCCAACAGCCCAGGAGGTTTTATGCATCACGTATACGAGATCATGTCCCGGGAGTTTGTCGAAGTCGCACCCAACGACACAGTCCGGCATGCCAAGCAATTGATGCGTCGCTACGACGTCGGCGTTTTGCCGGTGTGTCAGAACCAGCGACTGATCGGCATGGTCACCAGGCGCGATCTGGTCGCGCTCTCGGCGGGCAAGACGGCCGACTCGCCAGTGCGCGAGGTGGCAGGCGCTTTAACGGACTGGTGTTTCGATGACGACGATGTGGAAACTGTCCAGCGGCGTATGGCGCGCTCGTCGCTGCAGCGCATGCCGGTCGTGGACCACGACCGCAAACTCGTCGGGGCTCTTTCGCTCGAGGCGACGCCTATACAAACCCGGAGTGCCGCACGCGACGACCTGGCCCACACCCTGGAAGGGGTTTCGCAGCCACCGCTGCATTGAGGTTATGCGCCAACGGTACACGCGTAACCTTCCTCATTTTTCTCACTTGACAGGAGAACTCATGGCACAGCATCCGGCCCACGCACAGGCTCACCGTCACCCGGATCAACCCAATCCCGCTGACGTCAAGAAGGCCCTCGGCGGCGCGACTTATCCCACCACGCGGGACAAACTGGTGGAAACTGTCCGTGGCAACGGTGCGGATCGGGAAATCGTCGCGCTGGTGAGCCGTCTGCCCGATAAGAACTACGACAGCCCGGCTGCCGTATCGAAGCAGATTTCAAGAACGCCTTAAGCACTTGGCGGCATTGCGTCATTGCAGATATTGAGCAAGCGCTTGTGAATGAGCGTAGTCCGCAAACTTACGCAAGCCCTGGCATCCCGCCATTCGCAATGATGCTCGGCGGTGCCGTCTTTACATTGGCGACGGCATCGCTGCCATACAGCACAATGAGCATTACGAGGACCCGTGATCCCGCTCTGCAGTAGCTGCTTCCAGCAGACGGAGCAAACGTTGCGGTGTGAGCGGCTTGGCGCAATGCGCGTCGAAACCCACCGCCTTGGCGCGAGCCAGATCGTGCGACGATGAAAACGCCGTGCACGCGACGAGCAGCATATGTCCCGTAGATGGATTCGCGCGCAGCCTGCGCGCAAGTTCGAAGCCGTCGAGCCCCGGCATCTTGATGTCGAGCACCACCGCGAACGGCTGCCATTCGTGAGCGAGGTCGCAGACCGCGTGGGGATCTTCCAGCGCGCGACACTCGAAGCCATCCACGCTCAGCAGCATTTGTAGTGCATCAGCAGCCTCACGATAGTCATCCACCACCAGCACGCGGCGGTGCGTCACGTTGCCATGCGCAATCGAGCGCCACACGACCACGTCTTCGTTGTCATCCATCCCGTCGTTTTCTTTCAATCTTGTCTCCTCTGCGCCGCTCATGGGCACGGCGACGCTCGCACGCAAGATTCAAACCCGATCCATGAATCTGCGCTGGATGGCTACGCGGTCTTTTCTGCACTCCTCTGCTGATTAGTTGGCACGGTGGATACTTCGCAATCCATGGTGTCAGAAGTAGCAAAAAGCAGCAGGCCATGCCAGTGCCGGAAAACCCTTGTGCGCGCGCGAGCCCTAAATACGCGTAGGATGCGGACCGGCGATCAGGGAAAGTCCGAAGACGTTTCACGGTCTGCTGTTATGCCTGACGCTTAAGCACGACATTCATCAATGCGGCAGCGAGGCGTGCGCGCAAAGTTCGTCTTCAACTGTCTTTCAACGGTATATCACGCCAAATCGGATCGCGTGTTGGGAGCGCCAGTGGAAGCACGTATGACGCACGAACGACATCACCCCGCAAATCTTGCATTCGTCTGTACAAACGGGATGCGTTCGCAGCGAGGGGCCTATAGGCATCATTCGCGCATACCCCGCCCAGCGGGACGATGAGCGAAATTGTGCGGTGCGGGCATGTACCCTGCTATAGCCACGGCGACCTCACTTTTCCGGCGGCGCCCGCTGCCCAGCCCTTGACGATGACTGCAAAAACCTCCGTAATCGCGGCGCTATGCGTGGCATGCCTCACCTCTGCATGCGTGCACATTGGACCCACCCGCTTACGAGCCGACCAGGTGGATTACGCCCGGGCTTTGGGGGATGCAAAGAAACGCGAGATTCTCGCGGCCGTTGTCGGATTGCGCTACGGCGATGCACCGGCGTTCCTCACGGTCAGCTCGATCATCGCCGCCTATCAGTTCGACACAACCGCTGGCGCGACCGGCAATGTCGGATCAGGCAGCGAGCCTAACTACGCGCTTGCCACAGGCAGTGTGTCGTACTCGAATCACCCCACCTTCACCTTTACGCCCACCACCGGGGAAGCGTTTGCCTCGGCCTATATTCGTCCGCTCGCCCCTGAGCTATTTTTACCGCTTGCGGAAGGGGGCATCCCGATCGACCTGTTACTACGCATCACTGCGCAATCGATTGGTGGACTGCAGAACGGCAGCGCGCTGGGAGGCGACAATAGCGCGGGTGCACCAGGCTTCTTCGAGTTGTTGCAGACACTCAGACGACTGCAGATGGCTGGCGAGCTGAACGTCGAGTCGCGCGAGGAGAACGGCAAGAGCAGCGTTTATCTGGACCTGGGCGCATCGACCAGTGGCCAGTCGCCGCAGATTGGCGCAGATCTCACCCGCGCGCGGCAACTGCTGCATCTCTCGCCGAATACACGGAGCTATCAGGTGGTCTACGGTCCATCATCGCAACAGGGAGACCGCATTACGATGGTCACCCGTTCGGTGCTCGGCATCCTCACTGACCTCGGTGCGCAAGTGCAAGCGCCGGTCGAGGAGATCAATAGCGGTTCGACCAAGCCGACTGTCGGGCTCATTGGCGGAGAAACGCGTCCGACCATCATCGTGCGTTCGGGGCCGAAAGCGCCGAAAAATGCCTACGTCGTTGTCGAGTACGGCGCCTCGGTGTATTGGGTCGATCGCAACGACTTCGACTCGAAATACGCGTTCACGGTGCTGCAGAACCTGATGGCGCTGGCCGAAGCCGACACCAGTACCAAGGCGCCGGTGGTCACGATCCCCGCGAATTGAAAGCTGCGTGGTTGATGTCCTTGAATGGCGATGCATAAAAAAGCAGGCCGCTTGTGTATGCAAGCGGCCTGCATGTGCTGCTGCTTCATCCCGCGCTAATTACTTCTTCTGCACCCGCGCAATCTGCTGTTTCGCCGCGTCATACACGGCCTCGGGCGTAAAGCCGAACTTGCGCAGCAGGTCTTTTATCGGCGCGGACGCGCCAAACGTGTGCATCACCACTTGTGCGCCGAGACGTCCCACATAGCGATCCCAGCCGAGCGTCGCGGCCTGCTCCACACATACACGCGCATCGACATCCGGCGGCAGCACCGAGTCTCTGTACGCCTGATCCTGCAACTCGAACACATCCCACGACGGCATCGACACCACCCTTGCGGCGATGCCCTCGCCTTTCAGCTTCTCGTACGCATCAACGCACAGCGACACTTCGCTGCCGGTCGCAAGCAATAGCACCTCGGGCTTTTTGCCATCGGGCGCATCGGCAAGCACGTAGGCCCCCTTGCGAACGCCTTCGGCAGACCCATACCTGGTTCGATCAAGCGTAGGCAATGGCTGACGCGTCAGCACGATGCACGCAGGATGGCGCGGTTTCGACAACACCGCGCGCCAGGTCTCGGCCACTTCATTGGCATCCCCCGGCCGAAAGAGGCTCAGGCCGGGAACGGCTCGCAGCGAAGCCAACTGCTCGATCGGCTGATGGGTCGGACCATCCTCGCCGAGGCCGATCGAATCGTGCGTGAATACATAGATCGCCGGCACTTCCATCACCGACGATAGCCGGATAGGCGGCTTCATGTAGTCGCTGAAGATCAGGAAGGTCGAACCGTACGGGCGCAGATTCGACACGGCCATGCCGTTGACGACCGCGCCCATGCCGTGCTCACGAATCCCGAAGTGCAGATTACGTCCACCGTAATTGTCGTGTTCGAAGCTGCCTGCGCCTTCGAACTTGAGATTGGTCTTGGTGGATGGCGACAGATCCGCAGCGCCACCCAGCAGCCAGGGCACGCGTGCGGCGATCGCGTTGAGCACCTTACCGGACGAATCGCGCGTGGCGAGTCCCTTGGCGTCGGCATCGAAGCGGGGAATGTCCGCGTCCCAGCCTTCAGGCAACTGATGCGACTCGATCAACGCGAGTTCGCCCGCGAGTTGCGGATACTGCTTCGAATACGCATCCAGTCTGGTGTGCCAATCCGCGCGCGCCGCTTTGCCGCGTGCGCCGATACCCTGTGCGAAGCGTTCGAGCACGCCGTCAGGTATATAAAATTTCTTGTCGTCAGGCCAGCCATAAAACCGCTTGGCTGCGGCGACTTCGTCATCGCCCAGTGCTTCGCCGTGGGCGGCGGCGGTGTCCTGCTTGTGCGGCGCACCCCAGCCGATGATGCTGTTCACCACGATCAGCGTAGGCTTGTCGGTGACGCTCTTCGCCTCTTTGAAGGCCGCTTCGAGCGCAGCGCCGTCGTTGGCGTCTTTCACATGCAGCGTGTGCCAGTTATAGCCGTGAAAGCGCGCTTCCACGTCGTCGCTATAGGCAAGATCCGTATGCCCCTCGATCGTCACGCGGTTGCTATCGTAGATCCACGTCAGATTGGACAGCTTCAGGTGGCCCGCGAGCGATGCCGCTTCGTGCGAGACGCCTTCCATCATGCAGCCGTCACCGCACAACGCATAGACGTGGTAATTAAACAGCGCTGTATCCGGCTGATTGAAACGGTTTTCAAACCAGCGTCCGGCTATCGCCATGCCAACGCTATTGCCCAGCCCCTGGCCGAGTGGCCCGGTGGTGGTTTCGACGCCGGTCGTCATGCGATATTCGGGGTGGCCCGGCGTATTGCTGTCGATCTGGCGGAACCGCTTGATGTCGTCTAGCGACACAGCGGGGCCACCGGTCAGCTTTTCTTTGTCGTCGATACCCTTGATGCCGGAGAGAAACAACATCGAGTACAGCAACATCGAAGCGTGCCCCGCCGACAGCACGAAGCGGTCGCGGTTCGGCCAAAGTGGATCGTCAGGGTCGTACACCAGATGGTTTTGCCACAGATGGTAGACGACGGGGGCCATCCCCATCGGCGTGCCAGGGTGGCCCGAATTCGCCTTCTGCACGGCGTCCATCGCCAGTGTACGGATCGTGTTGATGCATAGCTGATCGAGGGCGGGATTGTTTTCCATAGGAAGCTCCTGTTCGACGGATAGCGACATCGATGTGACGCGCTGCAATGAACCTGTATGCTGGGGATGATCTCTTGCGGGCCAACCAGGCGATCATGCGCCGATGCGAGCAAATAGCCAACCATGCGACGTGCAAAGACGCAGCGCTGCGCACGCAACAATCGGCGGCGGCGTGGGCAGGCCGCGGTTTGCGAAGCTCACGGGACCTGGCCAACTGCCTGCTAGCCGCGAGCCAACCAGACCCGCCGACAGGCAGCGGTCCTCCGCCAAACACAAGCAGCCACAAGCAGCATTCATCAGGCCGCGTGCAGCCAGTGGGCGACCACCGGCCCGTTGGTACCATCTAACGGATCGCGTGCCGGAAACGGTAGCGCCTCCATGGCCGTCAGCTCTTCCGGCGTGAGCGCTTCGCGCCGGATATCCCACTGCTGGCCGGCTGGGTACCCGGCCACCACTTGAAATCTACCTTCGTAGGATTGCAGACAGTGCCCGGTGCCCGCAGGTAGAAGCAGCGCATCACCGGCTTCGATGCGGACCACTCGTCCACCCGGCCCTCCCACGATCACTTCAGCCGCCCCGGATGCCACGCCCAGCACTTCGTGGGCGCTCGCGTGGAAGTGGTGGTAATCGAAAATTCCATCACGCCATTGCGGCGGCCAGTCATTTTGCTCGAAAAGCAGTTCGAAAGCTGCCGCGAGATCCCCGCTGTCAGCATGTAAAGCATGCCGGTAAAACACGACCGGAAGCTTGCTGTTGTTGGGGACCCAGGCGTGCGGTTCCAGCATGAAGATTTCGTACGCAGTGCGCGCCGCGCTTGCTGCATGCTTTGCATCGTTGAACATATTGCGCTCCTGAAATGCCCGGCAATTTCCGGCAACTCTGGAGGAGCCGCATAAATCGCGCCTGCCTGATCGTCCTCGCAGGCGAGAGATGACACAGGCGTGACGACTGCCATAGTGCGTGAGATTGCTCTCACGTCTTGTCCGGGAACGAAGGTTGCTGTCGAATTCCGATGGAAGAGTTTGATACGCCCACAGCACGAAATACCTCGCCGCTACCATGCCAGCTTCGTCTACTTCTACTGAAACTCGCTCCACACCCCGCAAGTCCGACTCAGCCCAGCATTCGATGCCCAATGCTGCCACCACCCAACTCGTGTTAGGCGCGCTCGGCGTAGTGTTCGGCGACATCGGCACGAGCCCGATCTATGCACTTCGACAAGGCGTGCTGGATGCGGGCGCTGCGACGCAGCTGATCGTAATGGGCGTGCTGTCAACGATCGTGTGGGCCGTGGTAGTGGTCGTGATGCTCAAATACATCTGCTATGTGATGCGCGCGGATAACCAGGGTGAAGGCGGCATTGTGGCGTTGACGGCCCTGGTGCGCGCCGGTTGCGCGAGAGACGGTAAACCAGCGCCGCGTGCTCTGCTGCTGGTCGGACTGTTCGGCGCGGCAATGTTCTATGGCGATTCGATGATTACGCCTGCTGTGTCCGTGCTGTCGGCAGTCGAAGGTCTGCGACAGATCAGCATGAAATTCGACCCGTTCGTGGTGCCTGGCGCAGTGGCGATTCTGATTGCCCTGTTTGCGTTTCAGAAACGCGGGACGGCGACTGTGGGGCGCTGGTTCGGCCCGGTCATGACGCTATGGTTCGTCTGGCTGGCTGGAATCGGCGCGTATCGCATCGCGCAGCATCCGCAGGTATTGAAGGCCTTGTCGCCGTGGTGGGCGCTGCATCTCGCGACCGAGCGGCCCGCGCTGGCGTTCGTGATTCTCGGTGCCGTGATCCTCGCGTTGACGGGCGCGGAGGCGTTGTACGCGGATATCGGCCACTTCGGGCGGCGCTCGATTCGGCTCGCTTGGATCGCGGTAGTGTTCCCCGCGATCCTGATCGGCTACTTCGGTCAGGGCGCAACCCTGCTTTATCAGCCAGGTTCGTCGCAACAGCCGTTCTTCGATGCAGCGCCGCCGTGGGCGTTGATTCCCACCGTCGTCATGGCGCTGCTTGCGACCGTGATTGCGTCGCAAGCGGTCATCTCCGGTGCATTTTCGATGACGAGCCAGGCGATCGAACTCGGCTTTCTGCCGCGCATGCGGGTCGTGGAGACCTCGCACGAGCATCGCGGCCAGGTGTATGTACCGGCCGTCAATCTGATTCTGTTTGCCGCCGTGATGTTCCTCGTGGTGATGTTCCGTTCCTCGGAGCGGCTGACCGCGGCGTATGGCATTGCGGTCGGCCTGACCATGCTTGCCACCACCATCCAGATGTTCAGTTTGTCGCGGCGCGTCTGGCATTGGTCGCCGCTAGCCGTGTGCGCGGTCAGCGTGCCGCTGCTGGTAATCGACGGCATGCTGGTGGCCGCCAATGTGCCGAAAATCCCGCAGGGCGGCTGGTTTCCGGTCACGATCGGCGTGGCGATGTTCATCCTGATGACTACATGGAACCGCGGCCGTGAGGCGGACGCAACACGCGCGGCAGCCGTTGTGCCACTCACACAGTTTCTCGACGAAGTGCTGAATGATCCCGAGCCGCTGGCGCGCGTCCCTGGCACCGCCGTCTATCCGGGCAGTGTACGCGGTATGACCCCAGCGGCATTGCGCAGCAATGTGCGGCACAATCGCGTGCTGCATCAAACCTCGATCTTCTTTGCGAACTTGTCTGAATCGGCGCCGCGTGTGGATGAGAAAACGCGGATTGAAACGCGCTCGCTGGGCAACGGCTGCTATGAAGTCGTGGCGCGGCACGGCTTTGTCGAGCGGCCTAACCTGCCTCAATTGCTCGCGTCACTGGAAGGGCGTCTCGGCGAATGGCGCTACGAACCGAAGCACACGACGTTTTTTCTGCCGCGTGAAGAAGTCGTCAAAGGCCATCCCGGCGATGCGATGCGCGACTGGCGTAAATCGCTGTTTGCGGCGATGTCGTTTCATTCCGCGTCGAGCGCGGAATACTACGGCCTTGACGGTGAGGATGTCGTCGAACTGGGGATACAGGTGGTGCTGTGATCGCATGGTGATGGCCACGTCACGATGCGACCACGCGACACGCTCACTCTCCACCGATTCCCTTAGCTCGAAGAGCGCCTGGTCGGTGCACGCGGATGGCCCGCGCGCTGCCGGCTACCTGATTTTGCGTCCTGTTCGGGCTAGTTCAGTGACGTCCCTGTTTGTCCTGCGAAACGCGCTGCGACTGACGGCCTCCGCCGCCCGGAGGCTCCGCATGCGTACCCGTGCCGAGTGGAACCTCCGCCGTCTGCTTCGGGCGCTGACTGGTGCGCTGCGGATCGGTACGTTCCGCCTCCTGTTTCTGCGCGGCAGTACGTGAGTCGCGTTGTTCGTTATCGTTGGGTGTTTGAGCGGCATGCTCGTTCCGACTGCTGTCTTGATCGTGTTGCATCATTACCTCCGTGACAAAGTCGACCCCAAGATGCGGTCGATTAGTGTGGTCTTAAGTATCGTCAATAGTGAGGCAGCAACAAATGGACCGCGCGTAGGCAGCATTCTTTGCATTCACACGTAGAGGGGTCGAAACGATCAGTAAAGTGTGCTGAAAATCGAGCGACAAGCCGGGCGACAACCAGGGTGCTTCCGCGACAATCGCCACGTGGCATCCTCACGCGTTTTGTAAAATGAACGCGTGAATCGAGGCCTGTCAAGCCTCCGGCTCCTTGCGATCTGCCGCGACAATCGCGCGTCCGTAGTCCACTGCTGCGCGGCGCGCTTCTTCGACGCTGTCGTATGGGCCGATCTGCGGCGCACCCTCGAACGGGAACAGGATCTTCCGATCCGCTTTACGGATAACCTTGAGTCCACCGATGTATCGACCATCGCCCGCGCTGTGGTAACTCGCGTAGATCTCAAACTCATCATCGGCCACATCGGGTTTGTGTCGCGCCATTTCGGATTCCTGTCTAGAGCATCGTGCCACCTGAAGGGTCGTCTCATGTTTGTCTCAGTGTTGCTTCAGGCAGATGTGAATCAAGTGTGCTGAGCGGCTCATCGCCCTCCTCCTGCGCTGTGATCACGCTGTGCGTTTGAGCTTCGCCTGATTGAGCGTCGAGCAACCACCGTTCCCGGCGTCGTATGCGGGATGGGCAGGGATGGCGCGGTGGTGTTGAGTTGAGGATTCTGGAATGCCCGTATCGCGACCGGTACCTTGTACCGCGATCCGGTGCTAGACCTACGTGTCTTTTGCCGCTGGTGCCGCGTGCGCAGCGCTAGCCGGTTGCACTGCCAGACTTGCGATGAGAAGCACGGCAGCAAACGGAGACTGCTTCATGCTGATGCCGCTTCGTTGGACTCAACCCAACGCAGTCACAACGATACGCGTTGCCTCTACGATCACCGTATCCTGTGGCTTCGCGTCGGCCTCGCTTTGCGTGTGATACACGGCAAGGATGATCGGCTTGCGCGCTGGCGGCCAGATGACGGCGATGTCATTCGCAGTGCCGTGGTCGCCGGTGCCGGTCTTGTCGCCCACCTGCCAGCCGGTAGGCACACCCGCCGCGATCCGGTGCGAACCGGTGGTGTTGCCCCGCATCCAGTTCTGCAACTGCTCGCGTTGCGGCGCAGGCAACGCATCGCCCAACGCGAGCCGTTGCAGCGCGCGTGCCATCGCGGCCGGTGTGGCGGTGTCGCGCACATCGCCTGGGATCGCGGTGTTCAGTTCCGTTTCCCAGCGGTCGAGCCGGAATTCCTCGATGCCAATCGAGCGTGCAAATGCGGTGACAGCCGCGGGGCCGCCCAACTGCCGGATCAGCATGTTGGCCGCCGTGTTGTCGCTGTACTGAAGCGCCGCGCGGCACAACTGCTCGACTGTCATGCCATCGCCGACGTGCTTTGCGCTGATGGGCGAGTAGTTCACCACGTCCTGTTGCGTGTAGTTGATCCGCTGTTGCAGGAGACCGGCGTTTTGCGGGCACTGGGTCAAGATTGCACCCGCCAGAACAACCTTGAAGGTGCTGCAAAACGGAAACCGTTCATCGGCGCGATAGCCGGTTTGCGCGCCATTGGCTGTGTCGACGGCGTACACGCCGAGACGCCCGCCAAAAGTATTTTCAAGTTTCGCGAATTGGGCTGCGGCCGGCTGGGCCTCGTCAGCGTCAGCGGCGCGCGCACGTACCGCAAACGCAAGGGGAAGCGCGGCGGCAGCCAGCAATAGCGAACGGCGAGGGGCTGAGTGGGTCATGTCTGTCATTTCTCCTTTCCGGGCAGAAGGATACGAGCGTCCCGCGAGACGCGACTATCGCCTGCTTTGCCAGTCAGTGACAAACGAGGATAATTAGCCCCAGGCTAAAGAAAATCTTATGACTGGACATCCATGCGTCCTCATCTCCCCCTGAATGCGCTGCGGGCCTTTGAATCGGCTGCGCGGCATCTGAGCTTCACGCGCGCGGCGCAAGAACTGAACGTCACGCAGGCGGCTGTTAGCCAGCAAATTCGCGCGCTCGAAGAAAGGCTCGGTACGTCCCTCTTCAAACGCTTACCGCGCGGCCTTGGCATTACTGACGAGGGCCGTGCGTTGTTGCCGGTCTTAAGCGATGCATTTGGCCGTATCGAAGGCGTACTCAAACAGTTCGAGGGTGGTCATTTTCATGAGGTGCTGACAGTCGGCGTGGTGGGGACTTTTGCAGTCGGCTGGCTGATGCCCAAGCTCAAGTTATTTCGCGAAGTGCATCCGTTCGTAGAATTACGCCTGCTGACGAATAACAATCTGGTCGATCTTGCCGCCGAGGGACTCGACTTCGCGATTCGCTTCGGCGAAGGCGTCTGGCCCGCCACTCACAATGAACCGCTGCTCGACGCGCCGCTGACGGTGCTGTGCACACCGCAGATCGCCAGGCGTCTGCGTAAGCCCGCCGACCTGGCGCAGCAGACGTTACTGCGCTCTTACCGGGCCGACGAATGGAACCTCTGGCTGGATACGGCCGGAGTCGAGCCGTGGACTGTGAACGGCCCCGTGTTCGACTCATCGCGTTTGATGGTTGAGGCCGCTGTGCAAGGCGCGGGCGTCGCGCTGGCACCGCCACGCATGTTCGTGCGTGAACTGCAGGCCGGTCTGCTGGTGTGCCCTTTCGATCAGCAGGTGAAGACGGGAAGTTATTGGCTCACCCGCCTGAAATCGCGCCGCATGGCGCCGGCGATGGCGTTGTTTCGTCAATGGATTCTTGATGAGGCGGCGCGGGAAATGGGGGCGACGGGGCGGGAGCATGCTTGAGAGTGGGTGAGCCGCATCGAGGCGCGACTGATTGCAGCGTCATGCCAGTTCGCCGTCCCCCGCCACCTTGAACGCCGCCGTCAATTCACTCAACTGCCGCGCCTGATCCGCGAGCGACCCCGCGGTAGCGGCGCTTTCCTCGACCAACGCGGCATTATGCTGGGTGACTTCGTCCATCTGCGTGACGGCGAGGCTCACCTGTTTGATACCTTCACTCTGCTCCTTCGAAGCCGCAGCAATCTCACCGACGATGCGCGCGACCCGTGCGATCGCCGCTTCGATTTCCTGCATCGTTTCGCCCGCCTGGTTCACAAGCCCCGCGCCGTTCTCGACCCGTGCGGTCGATTCGGCGATCAGCGTGCCGATCTCTTTCGCTGCAGCAGCCGAGCGCTGCGCAAGGCTTCGTACCTCTCCCGCCACCACGGCAAAACCGCGCCCTTCTTCACCCGCCCGCGCCGCCTCGACCGCGGCGTTTAACGCGAGGATATTGGTCTGAAACGCGATGCCTTCAATGGCGGTAATGATGCCCGTCATCTTCGACGAGCCGGCATGAATCGCCCGCATGGTGTCGACCATGCTGCCGACCGAATCGCGCCCGCGCCCTGCCATCTCCGAAGCCCGCAGCGCCAGGTCGCTCGCATGGTGAGCGTTCTCCGCGTTCAACTGGACGGTCGCAGTAAGCTGCTCCATGGCTGACGCGGTCTCTTCGAGCGATGCCGCCTGCTCTTCCGTGCGCTGTGACAGATCGAGATTGCCCGCGGCGATCTGGTGGGTCGAAGAAGCAATGGAGTGCGAACCAATCCGTACCGAGGTCACGGTCGCGCCGAGCTTGTCCTGCATCGCGGCGAGCCCGCGCAGCAGCATCGCCATCTCGTCGTTGGAGCGGATCGGCACCTGCGTGGTGAGTTCGCCTGCGGCGATAGCATCGAACTGACGCAAGGCATCATTGAGCGGCGACATGATCGCGCGGCGCAACGTGCGCCAACTGAAAAACGCCACCGTCAGTCCCAGCGCGATACTGGCGACGCATGCCGACAACAGAGTATGAAACAGCGCAGCCGAGCGTTCATTGGCGTCCTGGGCCTGCTGGTTCAGATATTGTTCTAGCGCACCCTGGCTTGCGTTCATCGCGGTATAGAGACCAATCAGATGGTTCGCACGCGTTTCGTCCATCCAACTCGTATCGCCGCTGCGGATCGCGGCAATCAGCTTGTCGATGCCATCACGCCGCACGGCGGTGCGTTTGGTATCGAGATCGTCGGTGAGTTGTTGCAGTTCGGCCGTTTTAGGCAGATCGCGGAAGCTGTTCCACCACTTGTCCGAATCGGCCAGCAACGTGTTTGCGCGTTCCAGTTGCATGCCCAGTTGCGGCGAATGCGGATTACTCATAGCCCAGTCGAGTCCGAAGCGCGCCCGCGACATTGCCGTGCCCGATTTTCCCAACGCCACCACCGAAGCGAAATGCACCGCGTACGCGTCGCGCTGCGCATCGTTGCTCTCCGACATGCCCAGAATGCCAAGCGCCCCCGTGGCAATCAGCAAGGCCCCAAGAAACGCAATCGTGATAGCGATCCGCACATTGATGGTCAGATTCTTTGTCATTTTGGTTGGTGGTCTATCCGGGCTGGTAACGTGCGGCCCCACGCACGCGCAAGCGATGCTTGCATGGCCTTCGTTGTTCCATACATAGAACAACGTATCGTATATGGAAAATTATAACGACTCGCCGAATGCTGCAAAAAGAATTTTGAGCGTGTGTGGCGCCGTTTCGACGTTCAGTAAGGGACCGCCAGCCAAGGGCAAAACGGGCGTTATTCGCCGATCCACGAACCGCGCAGGTCGCTGTCGTGCAGCAGCTGCAATAACGTTCCAGCCGGACGGCTCAGCCGTTTGGCGGCGAGCGCGATGAATTCCACATCCGGCAGTACCGGCAGGCTTGCACTGTTGAGGGGCGGCGTGAGTCCACGCGCTGCCAGATACTGCGGCCGTACGGTGATGCCCAGGCCGCCGCGCGCCGCAGCGATACAGCCCGAATGGCTGCTGCTCGTGCACACGACCTGCCAGCTGAAGCCGGCCTCGGCCAGCGCATCAAGCACCACGGCACGCGTGACGCTCGGCTCGGCAACGAGGATCAGTGGCAAAGGCTGAGATAGATCCACGAGCGTTCCGGCGCGCGCCAACCACTCCAGCCGCCCGGTAAAGAGTGGCACGCCGCGCTTGTCGCCCAGGCGCCGCTTGCCGACCAGCAGATCGATCGAGCCCGCTTCCAGCAACTCATAGAGCTTGCCGGTCATGCCGATGGTGATTTCCAGTTCGACATCCGGATGGGCGTCTCGAAAGGCGGCCAATACGTTAGGCAGCGGGCCCAGCGCAACGTCGTCCGACGAACCCAGGCGCACGCGCCCCTTCAGGCGTGGCGCACGGAATTGGGATTCGGCGCGGGCCAGCGCCTGCAGGATCACGCTGGCGTGCGCGAGCATCGCCTCGCCGTCGGGCGTCATGGCGAGCGAATGGGTGTCGCGCACGAACAGGCGTCGGCCCACTTCCTGTTCGAGGCGGCGCACGTGTTCGCTCACGCTGGATTGCGTGAGATCGAGCCGCCGCGCGGCCTCCGTGAAGCTATGGCAGGTGGCCACCATAGCGAAGGTCTTGAGCCAGACAGGATTGAGCATGAGTCATTGTTATCGGTAACGGCGATAACAGTCAACATCGTAAGTGGGGTTCCCGATTGACGTTGATGACAATATGATGTCGGCATACCCCCAATATTTTGCTGAGCGTGACGCGCCAACCGAAACCCAGTCGGGCCGGTCAGCCTCTCGCCGAGACGTTCAAATGAGTAAGGATTCCAGCCAGACAGCGTTGCTCTGGATCGTCGCCGCCGGCTTTTTCATGCAGTCGCTCGACACCACGATCGTCAATACGGCGCTGCCGTCCATCGCCCACAGCCTGAACGAACGGCCGCTCGCGATGCAGCCGGTGATCGTCGCCTACACGCTGACGATGGCCATGCTCACGCCCGCTTCGGGCTGGCTCGCCGACCGCTTCGGCACACGCCGGGTCTATTTCGCCGCCATCCTCATTTTCGTGCTCGGCTCGCTGTGCTGCGCGAGCGCGCATACCCTGGGGCAACTGATTATCGCGCGCGTGCTGCAAGGCGTCGGCGGCTCGATGCTGCTGCCCATCGGGCGTCTCGCGGTGCTGCGCAGTGTGTCCGGCGAGCAGTATGTGTCGGCGCTCGCGTTTATCTCGGTGGCGGGCCAGGTGGGGCCCATCCTCGGTCCGACGCTCGGCGGCTGGTTTGTCGAGGCCATCTCCTGGCACTGGATTTTCCTGATCAACGTGCCGATCGGCGCAATTGGCCTCTTTGCGGTTCACCGTTATTTGCCGCGCAGCACAGGCACGGCTGCGCCGCCGTTCGATCTGATCGGTTGTGGACTGCTGTCGTTGTGCATGATCGCCTTCTCGCTCGCGGTGGAGACCCCAGTGCAGACGCATCGCGCTGCGTGGGCGACTGCTCTGTTCGTGCTGGGACTCGTTGCCGCGCTGGCCTACATCCCCTATGCCCGCAACCGCGCCAATCCGCTCTTCAAGCTAAGGCTCTTTAGCGAGCCCAATTTCAGCGTCGGGCTGATCGGCAACCTGGTGTGTCGCATTGGTTCGAGCGCGGTGCCGTTCCTCGTGCCGCTGCTGATGCAACTACAACTCGGCTACACGCCGCTCCACTCCGGCATGATGATGTTGCCCGCTGCCCTTGCCGGCACCGTCGCCAAGCGCTGGATCGCGCCGTTGATCCGGCGTTATGGATATGACACGTTCCTGCTGGTCAACACGGTGATCGTTGGCTCGGCAATCGTCGCGTTCGCGCTGATCTCGCGCGGCACACCTGTCGCGGTTGAAATCGTCGTGCTGGCGATCTTCGGCGCGGCCAACTCCATGCAGTTCGCGGCCATGAACAGCGTCACGCTGAAGGGGCTCTCGCACGAAGATGCGGGCAGCGGCAACAGCCTGTTTTCGATGGTGCAGATGCTGGCGATGGGTCTGGGCGTATCAATTGGCGGCGGTCTCGTGAACCTGTTCGGCGCGCAGTGGGGTTCGGCCGCGATGGGCTTTCGCCTGAGTTTCGTCTGCGTGGGCGTGATTACGCTGGTGTCAGCGCTTGTGTTTCGCCGGCTCGAAGAAACGCCGCCAGCGGCGGCTGCGGTGGGCCGCACAGCGAGCGGTGCGGCGCGCTGAGGCTGCTGAGGCCGCTGAGGCCGCTGAGGCCGCTGAGGCCAAGGTATGCGGCCCGTTCAATGTGCGCAAGATGAGGCGCAGATGGGCCAGCCAGGACCTGCTCCTCGCCGCCTCTATCAAGTGACGTCGGTCACGTCAGTCACGTCGCTCAGATAGCGCTGGGCTTCGATCTGGCTGATATGCGCCTCGAAGCCTTCAACGGGAAGCGGCCGGCAGAAATAGTAGCCCTGATACGCGTGACAGCCCAGCGCCGCCAGAAAGTCCCGCTGGGCTGCGGTCTCCACACCTTCGGCAATGACGCCGAGCCCAAGGCTTTGCCCCAGCGCCACGATGGTTCGGGCAATCGCCGCGTCGTTGGGGTCGACCAGTACGTCGCGCACGAATGAGCGGTCAATCTTCAACTGGTTGAGCGGCAACAGTTTCAGATACGACAGCGACGAATAACCGGTGCCGAAGTCATCCAGTGAAAACACCACGCCGCGGATCTTGAGCGCATACATCTTCTGGATCACGTCCTGCACGTTGTCGACCAGCACGCTCTCTGTCAATTCCAGTTTCAGGCGGTCGGGGCGCGCGCCGGTGCGCGTGATCACGGCGAGCACCTTCTCCACGAAATCTGCTTCGCGGAACTGATGGATGCTGACATTGACCGCAATCGTCAGATGCGCCATCTCGGGGCGTAAAGCCCAGCGCGCCAGTTGCGCGCACGCCGCCTCGAGCACCCAGCCGCCAAGTGCCACGATCAGACCGGTTTCCTCGGCAAGCGGGATGAACTCGGCGGGCGGTACGATGCCGCGCTGTGGATGCTGCCAGCGCACCAATGCTTCGACGCCCGTGGTGCGGTCGCCGTCGACCTGCGGCTGATAATGCAGCATGAACTGGTTGGCGTCGATCGCATGACGCAGAGCCGCCTCCAGCGTGGCGCGCTCCACCACCACGGTCTGCATGTCCGGATCGAAGAAGCACACCGCATTGCGTCCGCGCTCCTTGGACTTGTACATGGCGAGGTCGGCCTGTTTCAGCAGTTCGTCCATCGAGGCCTGGTGGCCGCTGAACACCGTTGCGCCGATACTGGCGGTACTGCGATATTCGATCTCGCCAAGTTGGTAAGGCATCCCAAGCACACTGAGCAGTTTCTCGCCTAATGCTTCGGTTTGCCGCGCTGCTTCGTGATGGTTTTCGTTCAGGCTGCCGAGCACCACCACGAACTCATCGCCACCCACGCGTGCGACCGTGTCGCTTTCCAGCACGCTTGCGGCCAGACGTTGCGCGACTTGCTGCAGCAGCAGGTCGCCCTTGTCGTGACCGAGCGTATCGTTGAGCGTCTTGAAGTGATCGAGGTCGACAAACAGCACCGCGCCGCACGCTTCGCTGCGGGCGCTCGCGGTGATCGCCTGCATCAGGCGGTCGAGCAGCAGCGTGCGGTTGGGCAAACGGGTCAACGCGTCGAAGAAGGCCAGTTCGCGGATGCGTTCTTCCGCAATCTTGCGCTCAGTGATGTCGTGGTGCGTGCCGACGTAATGACTGACGGCACCGTCCTCGCCCATCACAGCCGAAATGGCGAGCCACTTCGGATAGACCTCGCCGCTCTTGCGGCGCCCCCAGATTTCGCCCTGCCATCCGCCAGAACGATGAATCGCCTCCCACATCTCGCGGAAGAACGCCTCATCGTGACGGCCTGATTTCAGCACACGTGGCGTTTGACCGACAATTTCTTCGGCGCCGTATCCGGTGCAATCGGTGAAGGCGGAATTCACCCGCAGGATCGTGGCGCTGGCGTCGGTGATCATCATCGGCTCCAGCGAATCGAAGGCGACCGCCGCGATGCGCAACTCGGCTTCCACTTGTTTGCGCTCGGTGATATCGCGCCCGCTTGTGCGAAAACCGATGAAATCCCCCTTGGCATCGCTGATTGGCACCCACGACACTGACAGCCATACCAGCGACCCATCCTTGCGCACGCAACGGAATTCGAGGTCATCGCCACGAAAGCCCTGCCGCCCCTTGAGAAACTCGGGCACTACGCGCGGCAGATCTTCCGGATGGATCAGCGTGCTGGCAAAGTCTGGCATGGCCATGCACTCATTCACCGTATAGCCGATGTACTCCTGCACCGACGGATTGATCCAGCGCGGCTTGCCGTCCGGTCCCCACCAGACCTCCCAGTTGACCGTGCAATCGGCGATGGCGCGAAATTTCTCCTCGCTCTCGCGCAACTCCCGGGTCATCTTCGAGGCGAGTCGCTCGGCGCGGCCGCGGCCTGTCATCATGAGCCAGGCGAGCAAGGCAAGCAGCAGGCTCAGACCGGAACCGGCACTCGCGATCAGCCACTCCGCGTTGCGGCCGAAACGCGCCTTGAAGGCGTCGTTGGCGCACATGGACAGCGTCCAGTCGTGGCCCCCCACCACCAGATATTCGTTAGCCGCGATCACTGCCGGCAGGTTCGGGTTGCGCGCGTCGCGGCTACGGTACAACAGCGACGATTCGATCGGCGCTGCCCCGTCAAAGATTGCGAGCGTGAGACCCGGCAGTTCTTCGCCGTACAGGCTCGCGATCACGTCGTGCATGCGAAACGACGCGTAAGTCCAACCGACCAGATGGGCGCGGCGCTGCGCGACGCTATCCTGCGGCTGCCCGGGCGCGTAGATGGGCAGGTACATGACGAAACCCGGGCGCGCCGAAGTGCCCATGTCGACCGACAGCCGCACCCTGCCTGAGATCG